>NZ_CAWUTS010000021.1:0-10670 GCF_963925415.1 uncultured Flavobacterium sp.
AATTTTTAGCTTCTTTTAAATCTATAATTGTTAGATTTTCAAAATTTGATAAATCTAAAATTAGATTTTGCTCTTTATAGTAATTATATTGTTGACATACGTTTTCAATAAATTGAAAAAAAGTACCTTTCGTTTCTTTAATTATTGCTGTATGACCTTTAAGTTCTAATTTCATTTTTTTTTAATGCTTAATCTTGCTCGCCAAAAGATAAATAACAGCCATTCGAATGGCTACTCCATTTTCAACTTGATTTAATATAACCGATTGTTTAGAATCTGCTACATCAGACGTTATTTCTACACCTCTATTTATAGGGCCCGGGTGCATTACTATTATTTCTTTATTCAACGAATCTAATAACGTTTTATCTAAACCATATTGCTGTGTATATTCGCGTGTTGACGGAAAATAATTAACATCTAATCGTTCATTTTGTACACGAAGCATGTTTGCAACATTACACCACTCCAGCGCTTTTTTTAAATTAGGTTCTACTGAAACTCCAAGCGATTCAATATGCTTTGGTATTAATGTATTGGGGCCGCAAACTTTAACTTCTGCTCCTTGCATTTTTAGTGCTAATATATTTGACAATGCAACTCTAGAATGTAAAATATCTCCCACAATAACTACTTTTTTACCTCCTACATCACCCAACTTTTCACGAATTGTATAACTGTCTAATAAAGCTTGTGTAGGGTGTTCGTGCGCACCATCTCCTGCATTTATTATACTTGATTTTACATTATTGGCCAAAAAATGAGCTGCTCCAGGGTTGTTGTGTCTCATAACAACTAAATCTACTTTCATAGAAAGAATGTTGTTAACGGTGTCAATTAACGTTTCACCTTTTTTTACTGAAGATTGAGCGGCAGAAAAACTTATCACATCAGCTGATAGTCTTTTTTGAGCTAATTCGAAAGATAATTTAGTTCGTGTACTATTTTCAAAAAAGATATTGGCAATAGTAATATCTCTTAAGGATGGTACTTTTTTTATAGGGCGGTTAATGATTTCTTTGAAATGATCTGCCGTTTCAAAAATTAAATCAATATCGTTTTTGTTGATGTATTTTATGCCTAGTAAATGATTTACTGATAGTTCTTTCATTTATTTATTTTGTTTGTCTTACGTCTAATACTTATTTTGTGTGCTTTATTTTCTTTGCAAATAAACAGCATCTTCTTTGTCATTTTCTTGCCAATGAACCACCACTTTTTCGTCATTAATAGCATCAACTTGTCTTCCTCTATAATCAGGCTGAATGGGTAAGTGTCTACTAAATCGTCTATCTATTAGGGTTAACAGTTCTATTTCAGCTGGCCTTCCAAAAGACTGAATGGCAGTTAAGGCAGAACGAATGCTTCGTCCTGTATAAAGAACATCATCAATAAAAACAATTTTTTTGTCTTCAATAACAAAATTCATTTCAGTTTTATTTGCCTCTAAGAGTTTCTCTCCTCTTCTAAAATCATCTCTAAAAAAAGTAATGTCTAAAAACCCCAGCTTTAAATCTTGTATGTGATAATCGTTTTTTAAAATTATTGCAAGTCTATTTGCTAAAAAAGAACCTCTTGGTTGAATACCAATAAGAATTGTATTTGAAAAATCGAGGTGCTTTTCAATTAACTGACAAGCCAAACGATGAAGTATGATATTGACTTCCTTTGCAGTGAGCAATACTTTTTGACTCATAATGTGGTATTGTATTTAATTTGTAAAAATACATATTTTTTTTGATATTTTGAAATTTTGAAATTATGATCTATTCTTATTTCTAATAATCTAATAATCTTTTAACTAAAAACCAGAAAATCTTTATATTTTTGTGGCATGGGAAAAAGACATACAGAAAAAATAATTTTTGAAAACATAGCCGTTTTAGACGCAGGAGCAAAAGGCGTTTCAGTAGCAAAAGCACCCGATGGAAAAGTAATATTTTTACCTAATGTTGTGCCTGGTGATGTGGTTGATATACAAACTTTAAAGAAACGAAAAGCTTACTATGAAGGAAAAGCCATAAAAATTCATTCCTTTTCAGAACATAGAATTGAAGCTGTTTGTCAACATTTTGGTGTTTGTGGTGGTTGCAAGTGGCAAAACATGAACTACAACCAACAACTGTTTTACAAAAATCAAGAAGTTTATAATAATTTAAAACGCATTGGGAAAATAGATTTACCCAATTTTGAGCCTATACTAGGATCCAAAAAGCAATTTTTTTATAGAAATAAAATGGAGTTTGGCTTTTCAAATTCGCGTTGGATGACCGATCAAGAAATTCAATCTGGAGTTGAGTTTGACAACAAAAATGCTTTAGGGTTTCACATTCCAAGAATGTGGGATAAAATTTTAGATATTTCAACATGTCATTTACAAGAAGATCCTTCAAATAGCATTAGAAATGAAGTTAGAGATTTTGCTAATACTCATAACTTAACTTTTTTTAACCCTAGAAATCATGAAGGTTTATTGCGAACACTAATGATAAGAACGGCATCAACTGGTGAGATAATGGTTTTAATTCAATTTTTTGAAGATGATACTAGCAGTCGAAATTTGTTAATGAATCATTTGGCAAAAGTTTTTCCTGAAATTACTTCTTTGTTATACGTTATTAACAGCAAACCAAACGATACAATTTATGATCAAGAGGTCAAATTGTTCAAAGGTCGTGATCATATTTTAGAAGAAATGGAAGGCTTACACTTTAGTATTAATGCTAAATCCTTTTATCAAACCAATTCAGATCAAGCCTATGAGTTATATAAAATTACGCGAGATTTTGCCGGCTTAACAGGCAATGAATTGGTATATGATTTATACACTGGAACAGGAACTATAGCTCAATTTGTTTCTAAAAACGCTAAAAAAGTAATCGGTATAGAGTCTGTTCCTGAAGCAATATTAGATGCAAAAGTTAATGCTGATCGCAATAATATTAGCAATTGTGAGTTTTATGTAGGTGATATGAAAAATGTTTTTAATGATGATTTTATTGCTCAACACGGACAACCAGATGTTATTATAACAGACCCCCCAAGAGATGGAATGCATAAAGATGTTGTAGCCCAAATATTAAAAATTGCTCCTCAAAAAGTAGTTTATGTAAGCTGTAACAGTGCCACACAAGCTAGAGATTTAGCTTTGATGGACGAAACCTATAAAGTAACTCGAGTACGACCAGTTGATATGTTTCCACAAACACATCATGTAGAAAATGTTGTGCTTTTAGAAAAAAGATAACACATACATAGATTTTGTAATTGAAATGAATATGAAAAAATACATACTAATAATATTGATATTACTGATGTCTTTTTTGCTTTTAAAATGTGAAAAAGACGATATTTGTTCGGGTGACACTTTAACTTCACCCCGTCTTATAATAGAATTTTATGACTATAACAATCCAACAGAATTGTCACAAATTACCTATCTTGGAATAGCAGATCCAACATTTGTATCGGGTTATTCGTTTAATTCGCTTAGTCGTATAGCTATCCCTTTGCGATCTAATCAAGATACAACTACTCTAAACTTTGTTTTAAACGGAAGTGATGATGATACTACAAATGATGTTTTGGATACCGTTACATTCAATTATACTAGAAAAAACACTTATATATCTAGAGCTTGTGGATACAAAACCACATATGTTTTAAATGATACCGATGGCCTAGTGGTACCAACAACTAATTGGATAAAAAGCATTGAAATTATAGATTCAAACATAGAAAATGAAAATGAAACACATGTCAAAATATATTTTTAGTCTAATTTTATTTTGCTTTTCAGCAAAAGGAATTTGCCAAAAAAATGATTCTATTAAAGAAAAATATGGCTTTCGAGTTGGGATTGATTTGCATCGATTGTCCAAATCATTTTATGATAAAGATTATGAAGGGTTAGAGTTTGTGGGCGATTATAGAATTTCTCACAAGTTTTATGTTGCAGGAGAATTTGGAAATGAAAACAAAACAATTGATGATGATCGTTTTAATTTTACAACCAAAGGAAGCTATTTTAAAGTAGGATTTGATTTCAATTCGTATGAAAATTGGTTGGATATGAAAAACATGATTTTTATAGGAATGCGTTATGGCGTAAGTGCTTTTGAACATACCTTAAATACTTATAAAATATACGAACCTACAAATTACTACGGAGTAAACACCATAACTTCTGGTGAGCAATTTAAAGGGTTAAATGCACAATGGATTGAAGTTGTAGGCGGAGTAAAAGCCGAAGTATTTACCAATTTATATGTTGGTTTCTCTCTTCGATTAAATTATTTAGTTTCCAATAAAAAACCAAACACATTTGACAATTTATTTATCCCTGGTTTTAATAAAACCTATGATGGTAAATTTGGAACTGGCTTTTCTTACAACTTGAGTTATATGGTTCCTATTTATAAAAAAAATAAAAAAACACAGCCTTTAGATTCAAAATTTAAATAGCGAAACACAATTTAACTGCTATTTAAGCTTAAAAAAATTAATTAATTTCTCTTAATCCTTTTACAAAAACCCATTTCATAAATAATTTATCGCCTTCATTTGATTTAACCACTTGAAATTTTGGTGCTAATAGAGTTGAAGTTATAAAACTGGCAAAGGCGATCCACAATCCTTGTAACACACCAAAAGACATTACAGTAAAGTATGTTACCACATAAAAAAGTGTAAAACCTAAAAGGTTGTATAAAAAAGCTTTAGTTTTTTTACTCATAATATTTTATTTTTTATTAAATTTTATAAAGACGAATCTTCAGTGTCAATTTGAAACTTTGTTCTTTTGCTTCCTGCATACATTTCATATTTTACAAAACGGGCTTCTAACTTTCCGTTAAATAATTTAATTTTTCGAGATGGTCGTAAGCCAACAAACTTTAAAGATTCTAAATTTGCAGTTATCAACCACGAATTTGTATTGGAATAACTGTTTTTTAATGTATCTCCTATTTCTCGATAAAAGCGTTCCATTTCAATATTTAATCGTTCCCCATAAGGTGGATTAAAAACCATGTGTAAAGGGCCTTCTGTTTGTTTTTCTGTTTCAAAAAAGTTTGCCTCTCTTATTTTTACAAACTCATCTAGGTTTGCATTTTTAATATTATCTATAGCTTTTACAACAGCACTTGGAGCTTTGTCGTAACCTGTAATTGTATAATGAAAATCACGTGTTTTTTTTAATAAAGATTCTAAAATTTTGTCAAACAACTCACTATCCCAATCGCTCCACTTTTCAAAAGCAAATTCTTTTCTATTGATATTTGCAGGAATATTACATGCTATCATGGCTGCTTCGGCCAAAATTGTTCCACTACCACACATGGGATCAATAAAATGGCTTGTACCATCCCAGCCCGATAACAACAACATTCCTGCTGCTAAAACTTCATTTATGGGTGCAATGTTTGTGGCTGTTTTATAACCTCTTCTGTGAAGCGATTCGCCAGATGTATCTAAGGAAACAGTAACCAGATCTCTATCAATGTGTACGTGTATTTTGACATCTGGAAAATCCTTATCAATATCTGGTCGTGTTCCTGTTTTATCTCTAAACTGATCTACTATAGCATCTTTCGATTTTAATGCTACAAATTGACTGTGGTTAAAATGCTCTGAGTGCAAAGTTGTTTCTATAACAAACGTTTGATGCTGACTCAAATAGTTACTCCAATCAATTCGTTGAATTCCATCATACAAAGACTTATCATTAAAAGCCTTAAACTCATGTATAGGTTTTAATACTTTTAAAGCTGTACGCAATGCTAAATTAGCTTTATACATAAATCCTTTGTCACCATAAAAAGTAACAACACGAGTACCTGCTTTTACGTTTTGAGCACCTAATTGTGTTAATTCTTTCTCTAATAATTCTTCAAAACCAAATAAGGTTTTGGCTACCATTTTAAAGTTATTCTCCATCTATAAAAATTCCAAAAATTAATTATCAAATTCCAAATAAAACATAAATCAAATACAACAATCTTAATTTTGGAATAAGTTCAGCAAAAATACACTAAATTTGGCACTTGAATCAAATGAATATTGAATTAATGTCAGAAAACAACAATACTTCTTCTGATCGAACAGAGCTTTCGAGTCAAAACTCTTCGATCAACAACCCTCAAACGTCTAGTTGGTTTGCTTCCTGGTTTGATACCAAGTATTATCACATTTTATATAAAGATAGAGATTGCAATGAAGCGCAATTTTTTATGGATAATTTAACCCATTATTTAAACTTACCCGAAGACTCAAAAATATTAGATTTAGCTTGTGGAAAAGGGCGTCATTCTGTATATTTAAATTCATTAGGTTATGATGTAACTGGTGCCGATTTATCAGAAAACAGTATAACAGAAGCTTCCAAATCTGAAAACGCTACACTGCATTTTAAAGTGCATGATATGAGAGATGTTTTTGAAATTAAGTATGATGCAATTTTTAACTTATTTACCAGTTTTGGCTATTTTAAAAATGATGAAGACAATCTTACAACGCTTAAAGCCATAAGAAACAGTTTAACAGAATATGGTTTTGCTTGTATTGATTTTATGAATGTAGATTATGTAATTGAAAATTTAGTATCTCAAGAAATTAAAAAAGTCGATGATATCGATTTTCACATCAAAAGATATGTAAAAGATAATTATATATATAAAGAAATAAGTTTTGAAGATGAAGGAAAACAATTTCATTTTACAGAACGTGTTCAGGCATTACGTTTAGCAGATTTTGAGCGTATGATGGAAGAAGCTGAAATATATTTATTGGATATTTTTGGTAATTATAAATTGCAACCTTTTTACAAAAATCAATCAGAACGTTTAATTATGATTTTTAAATAATGAATTACTCAATGTATTTGTTTCCCTTGTTTTCAGTTATTTTAGGCTATTTGATTGCTATTTTTATTCAACCTAAAAATAAAAAAAACTTAAAACTACTGTTAGCCTTTAGTGGTGCTTTTTTACTTTCTTTAACCGTTATGCACTTGTTACCTGAAGTTTATGAGGCAAACAACCTCTTACACGAAGGGCATAATCATGAAGGTATAATGCATGGAACAAGCTCAATTGGCCTTTTTATAATGATTGGGATTGTTTTTCAAATTATTTTAGAATACTTTTCAAAAGGAGCTGAACACGGACATGTTCACGGCCACGAAAAAATGAGCACTATTCCATGGTTGCTGTTTTTTAGTTTGTGCTTACATGCTTTACTAGAAGGAATGCCCATTAGCAATCACAACGAACTAGCCTACGGAATTGCCATACACCACTTTCCTATTGCTATAATTTTGACAACTTTTTTTATACATGCAGAACTCAACAAAAAAGCAATTTTATTTTTCATGTTCGTTTTTGCTTTTATGACACCTGTTGGAACTTTTATTTCATTAAATTTAACTTATTTAACCGAATATTACACACAAATTTCAGGTATGGTAATTGGAATTTTATTCCACATTTCATCTACAATTATTTTTGAAAGCAGCGAAGGACATAAATTTAATTTAGCTAAGCTTATCGTAATTATTTTAGGAATCTCTTTGGCTGTTTTTATATAGTAATTTTGTTGCTTATTGTCTACTTGTATATTTATCAACAAATTTCTAGATATTTTATCAAATTACGTTGTAACTTTGATACTTTACAACAATGTAATTAATATCCATGCATTTTACAAAAACCACTGAGCAAACATCAAAACACCAGCATTTAGAAAAAATGTCGGTTTCAGATTTACTTACCAACATCAATAATGAAGACCAAACAGTTCCATTAGCGGTTCAAAAGGCCTTAGTTCAAATTGAAAAATTAGTAGAACATATTGTGGCTAAAATAAAATTAGGCGGACGTATATTTTACATTGGAGCTGGAACATCGGGACGATTAGGTATTTTAGATGCATCGGAATGTCCACCAACTTTTGGAGTTTCTTTTGATATGGTAATTGGATTAATTGCTGGTGGAGACACAGCCATTAGAAGAGCTGTTGAAAACGCTGAAGACGACACAAAACAAGCTTGGGAAGATTTAAATGCATGCAAAATTACTGATAAAGATGTCGTTGTTGGAATTGCAGCTTCTGGAACAACTCCATATGTAATTGGAGGATTAAAAAAATGCAACGAAAATAACATTACAACAGCTTGTATTACTTGTAATCAAGGAAGTCCATTATCAAAAGTGGCAAAATTTCCAATAGAAGTTGTGGTTGGACCCGAATTTGTAACGGGAAGCAGCCGAATGAAAGCAGGAACGGCTCAAAAATTAGTTTTGAACATGATTTCTACTGCAACCATGATTCAACTAGGAAAAGTAAAAGGAAACAAAATGGTTGATATGCAATTGAGCAACAACAAATTAGTTGATAGAGGCATAAAAATGATTATGGAAGAAATTGACGTAGATTACAAAAAAGCTGAAGCCTTACTAAAAGAATATGGCAGTGTTCGAAAAGCTGTTGAGAATCATCAATTATAAACTGCAAATTATGCCAACAAATAAAAAAATACTAATCAAAGGAATTCAATATTTATCAGGCGCTTTACCCCTTATATTTACGGGTCCAGTTGTGATAAATAGTGCTTTTAAAAATCAAAATAACCCCTATTACGAAGTAGTTTTGGGTGTAGGTATAATATTTTGTGCCGCAGCAATTTTTTGTATGTTTAAAGGTTTTAATACTATAATGAAAAGTCTTTTTGACGGAAATAAATAATTAAATGAAATTCATGCCAAAACACATCAGTTATTTTGTATTAAGTATAACTCTTTTATTTGCATCGTGCTACAACCAAGAACGCAAATGTAGTGACTTTAAAACAGGTAAATTTAAGTCGGAAATAATGATTGATGAAAAAAAATTTACAACCACATTTGAACGAAATGATAGCGTTCAAATTGAAACTTTTGAAGGAATAACAGACTCATATATTGTTCGTTGGACAAATGATTGTGAATATGTTATAAAAAACAGCCAACCAAAGAACAAAGCAGAACGCAAAGCTGTTCAAGTAAAAATTTTAACTACTTTAAAAAACGCGTATACTTTTGAATATAATTATGTAGGCGAAAAAAACAAACAAAAAGGAACCGTTTATAAATTAGAAGATTAAAACCCCATACAATTTAAACATTCAACAGATATACAACTAAACCAAAAAAATGGAACTACTTTCAAACCCAGATGCATGGATTGCCCTATTAACCTTGACTTTTTTAGAAATTATTTTAGGCATTGATAACATCATTTTTATTTCAATTGTAACAGGTAAACTACCCGAAGAAAAAAGAAAAAAAGCTACACAAATTGGATTGTTTTTAGCGATGTTTATGCGAATTGCTCTTTTATTTGGAATTACGCTTTTAATTGCCATGAAAGCTCCATGGTTTAGCTTTGATTTTGGTTGGTTTTCTGCCGAAATTACGGGTCAAGCTTTAATCTTATTATTAGGTGGATTATTTTTAATCTATAAAAGCACCAAAGAGATTCATGAAAAAGTAGATCATAAAGGAGAAGAAGAAAAAGTAATGAAAACTTCTGCAAAAGCAAATTTTAGTAGTGTTATTATACAAATATTAATGATTGATATAATATTTTCTATAGATAGTATTTTAACCGCAGTTGGAATGACAAACGGTGTCGAAGGTGCTTTAATTATTATGATAACAGCTGTAGTAATTTCGGTTGGAATTATGATGCTTTTTGCAGTTCCTGTCGGAAATTTTGTCAACAAAAATCCATCTATTCAAATCCTTGGATTGGCTTTCTTAATCTTAATTGGTTTTATGCTAATGACAGAAAGCATGCACTTGTCAAACGCTGAATTAGCAGGTCAACATGTTGGTGCAGTACCAAAGGGATATTTATATTTTGCCATTGCTTTTTCGTTAGCTGTTGAATTTATAAACATGAATATGAGAAAGAAAAAATAACATAAAAAACAATCACACCATTTACTGACCAAGCGCTCGGAGTGTGCTAGTTCACCTCTGCTTTCCTTTAATAAATTTAGTTATTTTTAATCTAATGCAAAGTAAAGGCTCCCGCATTCTATGACTAAAAACAACTAAAAAGTGTTAAATTTTTCATTTTAAAAAGAAAAAAAAAACCGCTTGTGCACGAATCCTTTCGTGTACCCACTAAATAAAAGCGGTTGTTTAAAGTATTAAAAAAAAATGTAATTGTTTTTTGGCTTGGCATAATAAAAATAAAAAAGCCACATTGTAAAAGATGTGGTTTTTGGGTTTATAAAAGTGCATTGAAATACCCGATCATTTGGGTAGTTCAAACTATATTACTAACTTTGTGGGTGAGGTATCCCAACACATGGAATACTTCGCTTTTGGAGAAACGTTCATTGAAGAGCATAAAAACTCACATAATTCACCGTATAAGTTTAATGGTAAAGAACTGGATGAGGAAAGTGGACTTTACTACTACGGAGCACGATACTACGATGCAAGGTTGAGTATTTGGGCGAGTGTTGACCCACTAAGTGGTTATAACCCAATTTTTGAAGATGAGCATTATATTGATGGACAGCATAATGGTGGAGTTCTCAATTCATTTAATCATAACACTTATGGGTATTGTTATCAGAATCCGGTAAGATTAGTTGATCCAAACGGTAAACAGGTTGATGC
>NZ_CAWUTS010000022.1:0-11515 GCF_963925415.1 uncultured Flavobacterium sp.
CCTACATCGACAATTGTTATTTCTTCTTTGGTACAAATTAGTTTTTTAACTCCTTGTAAAGTTAACTTGTTTCCTCCTAAAAACTGGTTTATAGCCGCTATTTTATCCAGTGCATCACGAAGTTCTTCCCCTTTTAAAGAAAAATCATCCATAATTTCATCTTCTTCTGTTCTGTATGTTGTATCGATAGTCATTATAAAGGTTTTCCGTGGGTTTTTTTTATAATTATGGGTAGTAAAAAAGGAACTTGGGTCAATAGATTCATCGTTATTTTTGAAAGATATGAATTCAATAAGAGTTTAGATAAATATTTTCCAAATTTAATTCTTTTAGCAAACGTTTTTTTCCAAACTACAGCATATTGTAATTCTAAATTTAATCGTGAAATTTTTTCTTGAAGAAAATCTGAAACTAAGTAACTTGCTATTTTAGAACTATGTATTGCCATTGCCATACCGTTACCACACAAAGGGTGAATTAAACCTGCTGCATCACCTAACATTAATATGTGATTTTCAATTTTAGGTTTTTCTTCAAAAGAAATTTGACTAATTGTTAATGGATTTTTAAACAGCAATTTGCTCTCTATAAATATTTGCTTAAGATTCTTGTTTTTATACATTACATTTTTCTGAAATTCTTCAATGTTCTTGTGTTTTTTAAAAGATTCATATTTAACTAAATAGCAAATATTAATTATATTTTTTTCAACTTTAGAAACTCCACAATATCCACCATCAAAGCTACTTAGGCCTACTAAATCATTAGGAAAGTTTCCTAAATAATGAGCTTTTACTGCGAGCCAAGGAGATTTTTGTTTAATAAATTTTCTATCCAATTGAATGTCAATGTTGGACCGTTTACCAAAAGCACCTAAAACAACTTTAGACGTATAAACTTCGTTTGATTGTGTATAAATAGTAAAAACATCATTTGAAAACTCAACACTTGACACGGTGTCTTTGAAAGCCTTTCCTCCTAGCTCAATAAATTTTAAGTACAAATAATTATCTAATTTATAGCGACTTACTCCAAAACCACCTAAAGGCAATTTTGATTCTATTGTTTTCCCTGAATGAGTAGATAATTGAGTTTTGTTGATTTTTGTAGGCTGTAGTGATTCAATATCTATCCCCAATTCATTTAAATAAGGTAAAACTTCATTGGATATAAATTCACCACAAACTTTATGTTTTGGAAACTCATTTTTTTCAATTAAAACAACGGTAAAATTTCTTTTTAACAAATCAATTCCAGCAGTTAAGCCTGCTAAACCTCCGCCAATAATAGAGACTTGAATATTATAATTCATTTTGCAAATATTATATTTAGTACTCTTAGTACTTTGATCTAATCAAGCGAAAGAGTCATTTGTCCATCATCATCTAAATCGTTTTGTATTTGTTCTGAAACGTTGTTTTCTTCGGTAACTTCTATATCCTCAGGAATTTTTTGAACAGGTTCTTCATAAGGTAAAGGTTCTAACAAATTAACTTGTTTGATTTTGTCTGTGGTTAATTGGTTTCCTAATGCTTTTAATCCTTTAACAGAAATAAATTCTTCTAAGTTAATTATTGAATTTTCTTTTTGAACCCCTTTTGTCTTTGCAAAAACAAATTCGGCCATGGGCTTCCAATCTGTTGTAACAATTTCTAGTTGAGATTTTGGATGTTCTGTAATAAAAAAGTCTTCCTTGTTTTCATTTTCAATTAAGAAACGTTTAATGTAATAACGTTCTTTTTCTCCATCGTAATAAACCGCTGATATGGGTTTGTTTGGGTTCCATTTTTCCAAAACAATCATATCTGTCTCAAAGTGAGTGGTCAGTTCTGGAATAATGGTTTTTATTTTTCCTGATTGATTGATGATTAATAAGCGGTCGTTTGGTCTAAATTCACCTAGTAACTCACCTCTTGCATCTACATTTAATCGTTGAACAGTATCGTCAAACCAAATTTTTCGGGGCCTAAGAGTAGAAATTCCTTTTTCTTTTAACTCAATTTTCTTAATAGGATATTTGGTTACTGTGTTTCCTTTTGATACTCGTCCTTTGATGAGTATTTCTGAAAAATCCATATCCCATTTCAGTTTTTTAACACTGCCTACTTGTCGTAATAAAATGGTAATAGATTCTGCTTCACCATTAGGATTAGCTGTAAAATATAAAATTTGCGAACCTGGTTTTTCTTGAGTTAAATGGTAATCTTTATCGCGAGTAACACCCGAAACATTAAAGCGTTTTACAAATGAAGCACCGCTTTTTCCATCGCGATAAATAAGGTTATAAATGGTTCTTTTATCATTTTTGTCAAATATGGCAATATGAATAATGTCTTTGCCTACAAATTTTTTCTCATCAACTTTTGTAATAATCATACGCCCATCTCGTAAAAAAACTATAACATCATCAATATCAGAGCATTCGCCAACATATTCGTCTTTTTTTAATCCTGTACCCAAAAAGCCTTCTTCCTTATTTACATATAATTTTGTGTTTCTTAAAACTACTTTTGTAGCTTCAATATTTTCAAAACTTCGCAATTCTGTTTGACGTTCTCTTCCTTTGCCGTATTTGTCTTTTAACATTTGAAAAAAAGCAACAGCATAATCTATAATATGATCTAAATCATGCTTCACACGCTGCATTTCGTCTTCTAATTTAGCAATGGAGTCATCTGCCTTATCCGAATCAAAACGTGTGATTCTTATCATTGGAATTTGCGTTAACTTTTGCAAGTCATCATCATTAATTTCGCGAACAAAATCTCGCTTAAATATCTCAAAACTTTTATATAAGTAAGTATATAGGGTTTCTCTATCAGAATATAATTTGAAGTCAATATACATTTCTTCTCGAATGAATATTTTTTCGAGGGTAGAAAAATGCCATTTATTTTCGAGTTCGTCTAACTGTATTTCCAATTCTCTTTTTAACAATTGAACCGTTCTGTTGGTTGAAATAGTTAACATTTCTGACACCCCTATAAACATAGGTTTATGATCTCCAATAACGCATCCTAGTGGAGCAATTGACGACTCACAAGCCGTAAATGCATACAATGCATCAATCATTTTGTCGGGAGAAATACCAGGCGTTAAGTGTATTAAAATTTCTACTTCAGCAGCCGTATTGTCTTCAATTTTTTTAACTTTAATTTTTCCTTTCTCATTGGCTTTCAATATACTATCAATTAATGTTGAAGTATTGGTTGAAAATGGAATTTGTGTAATTACCAATGTTTGTTTGTCTAATTGCGAAATTTTAGCTCGAACGCGCACACGACCTCCTCGAAGACCATCGTTATAATTAGAAACATCTGCAATACCCGCAGTTGGAAAATCTGGATATAGTGTAAAGGGTTTCCCTTTTAATATTTTTATAGACGAATCTATTAATTCAATAAAATTATGAGGTAATACTTTTGTAGAAAGACCAACCGCTATTCCTTCAGCACCTTGGGCTAATAGCAATGGAAATTTTACAGGGAGATTGATTGGCTCTGCACGACGACCGTCATAAGAAGTGCCCCAATTTGTGATTTTTGGAGAAAACAAAATGTCATGGCCTAATTTTGATATACGAGCTTCAATATATCGAGACGCTGCTGCACTGTCACCTGTGAGGATATTTCCCCAGTTTCCTTGCATGTCAATAATTAATTCTTTTTGACCAATTTGCACCATGGCATCACCTATACTGGCATCACCATGAGGATGATACTGCATCGTATGACCTACAATATTTGCAACTTTGTTATATCGACCATCATCTAATTCTTTCATTGAATGCATGATACGACGTTGTACGGGTTTAAAACCGTCTTCAATAGCTGGCACGGCACGTTCTAAAATTACATAAGAGGCATAATCTAAAAACCATTCTTTATACATACCCGTTACTTTTGTAATGGTATCTTCTGGGTTTTCGTTATTTTCATAAAAATGCTTCTCTCCATGAATTTTTACATCATCGAAACCTTTTTCGTTAGTAGATTCGTTATTTTCGTCTTCTGCTAAAGTGTTTTCTTCGTCTTCGTTCATTTATGCTGAATTTACATGTTCTAAATTTATTTCAGAATTCAGTATCTTTTTAATTAAAAATTATATATTTCTTTGCAAATATGTTCTTCTGTTTTAACAACAGTACCGTTTGAATACGTTAATGTATTGACAACTGTTTCGCATTCTTTATGATCATTTGAAAAATGAATAAACACAACAACAAATAAGAACACAATTAAAATAGAGCCTACTATAAAAACATTATTTTTCATAACTATTCTTTTTCAATCACATCCAATTCAACTTTCAAGTTATTGATTATAAACTCTTGTCGGTCGGGTGTGTTTTTACCCATATAAAACTCAAGTAGTGTTTCAATAGATGTTGCTTTATCTAGCATAATAGGGTCGAGTCTAATACTTTCTCCTATAAAATGTTTAAATTCATCGGGCGAAATTTCTCCTAATCCTTTAAATCGAGTAATCTCAGGTTTGGGTTTTAACTTTTCAATAGCATCAACTCGTTCTTGATCACTGTAACAATATATTGTTTCTTTTTTATTACGAACTCTAAATAAGGGGGTTTGTAAAATATACAAATGACCATCTTTTATCAATTCTGGAAAAAACTGCAAGAAAAACGTGATCAACAATAAACGAATGTGCATTCCATCGACATCGGCATCGGTTGCAATTACAATGTTGTTGTAACGCAAATCGCCCATATCTTCTTCTATGTTCATGGCAGCTTGCAACAAATTGAATTCTTCGTTTTCATACACAATTTTCTTTGACATTCCATAAGAGTTAAGAGGCTTTCCACGCAAACTAAAAACTGCTTGAGTGTTTACGTCCCTACTTTTGGTAATGGAGCCTGAGGCTGAATCTCCCTCAGTAATAAAAAGGGTACTCTCTAAACTTCTGGGGTTTTTTGCATCTGTTAAATGTACCCTGCAATCGCGTAATTTTTTATTGTGAAGATTGGCTTTTTTTGCTCTATCTTTTGCTAATTTTCGTATGCCCGAAAGTTCTTTTCGTTCGCGTTCTGCTTGAAGAATTTTTCGCAATAAAGCGTCTGCAAATTGTGGGTTTTTATGTAAAAAATTATCGAATTTGGTTTTGATAAAGTCGTTTACAAATGTACGCACCGTTGGTCCGTTTGGGCCTATATCTGTTGAACCTAATTTGGTTTTAGTTTGGCTTTCAAAAACAGGCTCTTCTACTTTTACAGAAATAGCAGAAACAATAGATTTACGTACGTCAGAGGCTTCAAAAGGCTTGTTGTAAAACTCTTTAATTGCTTTTACTATAGCCTCTCTAAAAGAGCTTAAATGCGTTCCTCCTTGTGTGGTGTTTTGTCCGTTTACAAACGAATGATATTCTTCTGAATATTGTGATTTACTGTGGGTTAATGCAATTTCAATATCATCTCCTTCTAAGTGAATTATTGGATAAACCATATCTTCTTCAGAGATGTTTTCATCTAATAAATCCTTAAGACCATATTCTGAAAAATACTTTTCATCATTAAAGTATATGGTTAAACCTCGGTTT
Source organism: uncultured Flavobacterium sp. (assembly GCF_963925415.1). Taxonomy (GTDB): domain Bacteria; phylum Bacteroidota; class Bacteroidia; order Flavobacteriales; family Flavobacteriaceae; genus Flavobacterium. The sequence continues at coordinate 5,556 of NZ_CAWUTS010000022.1, forward strand.
AAATAACAATAATTTTTAAGCATCTTAATGACATATTCATTTCGAAACTTATAATTTTTAAAAATGGCTTCATCGGCAATAAAGGAAACTTTAGTACCTTTTCTTTTAGATGATTCTTGAATTTCTTCTTCTAGAGTCAAATTTCCTGCAGAAAATTCAGCAGATTTTTGTTGGTTGTCTCGAACCGATTCTACTCTAAAATAATTGGAAAGTGCATTTACGGCTTTAGTACCTACTCCATTTAATCCTACAGATTTTTTAAAAGCTTTAGAATCATATTTTCCACCGGTATTCATTTTTGATACTACATCAATAACTTTACCCAAAGGTATTCCACGACCATAATCGCGAACCGTTACCATTTTGTCTTTAATGGTTACTTCAATAGTTTTTCCGGCACCCATAACAAACTCATCGATGCAATTGTCAATAACTTCTTTGATTAAGATATAAATTCCATCATCTGGAGATGATCCATCACCAAGCTTACCAATATACATACCTGGGCGCATTCTAATATGCTCTTTCCAATCGAGTGATCGTATATTGTCTTCGTTGTATTGAATTTCTTCTGCCATTTTTTATCTCTCGAATTTGTGCTAATATAAGGCATTTCTTAAGATTTTAAAACAAAAAAAATAGAAGTTATTAAGAATGTTTTTGACAAAATTTAAACTTATATAATTGCGATGCTAAAAAAAAATAGATATGCTTTTTCTATAATATATCTAAACTTCCTTTTCCTTCCCGAATTACTACAGGTTCATGACCCGATAAATCTATTATGGTAGATGCAACATTATCACCATATCCTCCATCTATAACTAAGTCAACTTTATTTTGCCATTTTTCATAAATTAATTCTGGATCGGTTGAGTATTCTATAACCTCGTCTTCATCATGTATAGAAGTAGAAACTATAGGGTTTCCGAGCATGGCAACAATTTGTAAAGCTATATTATTATCTGGAACACGAATTCCAACGGTTTTCTTTTTTCTAAAATCTTTAGGCAAATCGTTATTGCCTGGTAAAATAAAGGTATAAGGCCCAGGTAAAGCTCTTTTAAGTATTTTAAAGGTAGCAGTGTCAATTTGTCTTACATAATCAGAAATATGGCTTAAATCGTTACAAATGAATGAAAAATCAGCTTTTTCTAATTTGATGCCTTTTATTCGTGCAACTCGCTCTAATGCTTTTGAATTTGTTATGTCGCAACCAAGTCCATACACCGTATCGGTTGGATAAATAATAATTCCACCGTTTCTCAAGACATCCACCACTTTTTTGATAGAGGCTTCGTTAGGATTATCTTGGTAAATTTTAATAAATTTAGCCATTAGTTTTACAGTTTAGTTTTTTACTTATGCCAATACTTCTAATTTGGCAAATCGCAATAATAATTTTTTAATACCACCTACATCAAAACGTATTTCGGCTTTTTTGTCACCTCCTACGCCTTCAATATTTAAAATTTCACCCTTTCCAAATCGTTCATGCATGATAGTGTTTCCAACTTCAACTTTACTTTCATTGGAGTTTGATGGCGAATTAGCGCTTAAGGGTTTTAATTTTCGAATGTTTAAATTAGGTGAATTTGCATAATTTAAATTTGTGGGCGGTGTTCCTATAGTTGGTTTTGCTAATCGCAATTTAGACTTATCAACATCTCCAAAAATATCCATATCCATCATCGGCTTATAGCGATAATTAGATTGTTCAAGGGGATTTAAATATTCTACAAATTGGCTGTCAATTTCTTCTATAAAACGCGATGGCTCACTGTCTACAAGTTTTCCCCAACGGTATCGCGATTGAGCATATGTTAAGTATGCTTGATGTTCGGCACGTGTTAAGGCAACATAAAACAACCGTCTTTCTTCTTCCAAATCGCTGCGTGTATTTAAACTCATAGCACTCGGAAATAAATCTTCTTCTAAACCTACAATAAATACATACGGAAATTCTAATCCTTTAGCCAAGTGTATCGTCATTAAAGCTACTCGATCTTCATCACCCGTATCCTTATCTAAATCGGTTGCCAAAGCAACATCTTGCATAAACTCAGATAAAGCTCCCCTTGCACCATCAATTTCTTTTTGCCCTTCAATAAAATCTTTAATTCCATTTAACAGCTCCTCTATATTTTCAATACGTGCAATTCCTTCGGGCGTTGCATCTTTTTTTAATTCTTGAACTAAACCTGTTTTTTTTGTGACATGGTCGGCCAAATAAAATGCGTCTTGATTTTCATTAATTATTTGAAAACTTTTTATCATGGTAACAAAATCTTGCAACTTTGTTTTGGTTCCTGCATTTAGTTTTAAATCAATTTTATCAATGTGTTCTAATACTTCAAAAATAGATCGTTTGTAATGATTAGCAGCAACTGTTAATTTTTCAATGGTGGTATTTCCGATTCCTCTTGCTGGATAATTGATTACGCGAATTAATGCTTCTTCGTCTTTAGGGTTAATTACCAATCTCAAATAACACAAAACATCTTTAATTTCTTTTCGTTGGTAAAACGACAACCCTCCATAAATGCGATACGGAATATCGCGTTTACGCAAAGCATCTTCCATAGCCCGAGATTGTGCATTGGTTCTATACAATATAGCAAATTGCCCGTTGTTTAGTTGCTTATTCATTTTTTGATCAAAAATAGTTGCAGCCACAAAACGCCCTTCTTCACCATCAGTCATGCTGCGGTGAATTTTTATTTTTTCTCCATCTTCATTTGCCGTCCATACAATTTTATCGAGTTTGGTTTTATTTTTATCGATAACATTATTGGCCGCTTCTACAATGTTTTTAGATGAGCGATAATTTTGTTCCAAACGATACATTTGTACGTTTTCATAATCCTTTTGAAAATTTAAAATATTACTGATATTAGCCCCTCTAAATGCATAAATACTTTGGGCATCATCACCTACCACACAAATGTTATGAAATCGATCAGATAAAGCTCTAACAATTAAATACTGGGAGTGATTGGTGTCTTGGTACTCATCAACTAAGATGTATCTAAATCGGTCTTGGTACTTGGCTAACACGTCGGGAAAACGATTCAGTAATTCATTAGTTTTCAACAATAAATCATCAAAGTCCATTGCGCCACTTTTAAAACAGCGTTCTACATAATTTTGATAAATTTCACCTAAACGAGGCTTTTTGCTCATGGCATCTGCCTCTTGTAAGTCTTGGTTGTTGAAATAGGCTTTAACGGTAATTAAGGAGTTTTTATAGGATGAAATACGACTTAAAACTTGCTTGGGCTTATAAATTTCTCTATCCAATTGCATTTCTTTTATGATTGCCGAAATTAATCGCACACTATCTTGAGTATCATAAATTGTGAAGTTTGAGGGATATCCTAATTTATCTGCTTCTGAACGTAAAATACGAGCAAAAACAGAGTGAAATGTACCCATCCAAAGGTTTTTAGCTTCACTACTACCCACAATATCAGCTATACGCTTTTTCATTTCGCGAGCTGCCTTGTTTGTAAATGTTAAGGCTAATATGTTGAAAGCATCAACATTTTGACTCATTAAATTAGCAATACGCACTGTTAAAACCCTTGTTTTTCCTGATCCAGCTCCTGCAATAACAATCATGGGACCATCTTTTTGCAAAACAGGGGCTCTCTGCGCTTCATTTAATTTATTGATGTGATCTTGAATCATAACTTTATTTGTAATCTACAAAAATAGGTGTTTCCTATTTTAATTACAACAGTATGTATTAAGAATACAAAATGAATTTATAATTATATTTTTTTATTTTATAATTATTGCCAATGCGCTATTGTCTTTTGCCTATTTGTTATTGGAATTTTAATATATTAATGTTTTCTTTGTGTTTGAAAATTATACACATGGATGCACCTAAGATTATTGAAATTGTTTCGTATACGTTACCCTCACTAATTACGGGTGGTATAGCTTATTTTTTGTTTGCCGCTCACTTTAAAGATCAACAAAATACACGAAGGTGGTTGTTGTTAAGAGAAAATCAAAAAGAGTCATTGCCGCTTCGTTTACAAGCTTATGAGCGCATGGTTTTATTTTTGGAACGTATACATCCTGCTCAATTATTGTTGCGTATGAATCCGTCTACAGCAGATAAAAATGATTATGCTACACTTTTAATTCATGCTATTCAAACCGAATACGAACACAATTTAACCCAACAAATTTATGTTTCTCAAGCGTGCTGGGAAGTTATAAACAAATCAAAAACTACTACTGTTCAATTGATTCGAAATACATCATTAAACACAACAATTGGAGATGCTAATCAATTGCGAGAAGCTGTTTTAACAGCCCTTACTGAAATTGAAGCTCCTAGTAGTGTTGCGATAAGTTTTATAAAAGAAGAATTGAAAAGTGTTTTGTAATATATCTTCAAAAACGAACAGTTTTTTTATTATTATCGCAGCCAATTAGCTTTGTTTATAACCTAAATAAAATCTTTTTTACCCCAACGATTTGGAGCTTTGCTATGGACGGCATTTTTAGCACAAATGTTGATGCGAAAAACAAATTTTGATTACCCACAAATGGGTCTGCCAGCTCAAAACCTCCCCTTTGCAAACGTGCTGTTATAAGCCTTTTTTTATTCATCCTTGTTATTAAGATTTAAGTTGTACCAGTCAATTTTTCGAGAAAAATACATTACAAGTCCGAGTATAATAAATATTCCAATACTTCCAATAAGTAAAGCATAGTCTTGAAGTTGTATAATCACAAATATGAAAGTATAAAGCACTGTCAATATTCCTGAAATCAGCATTGTCAGTTTGCTAGATTTTAGAATAGCTCCAACATAACCAGCGATAAGTATGAGTGTAGATAAAGCGGATATTATAAATGCAAGATTGTATTTAATATGTTCCGAAATTGAAAGCAAAAGGGTATAGAAAACAATTAGCGCTACACCTACAAGAATGTATTGGATTGGGTGAATAAACACTTTATTTAGAACTTCAATAAAGAAAAAAACTAAGAATGTAAATCCAATAAACAATATAGCATAGCGAATTGATCGATATGATTTTTGATAATTGTCAACTGGCAATATTAAGTCTATACCGAAAGAGGAATTGCTTATTGAGTGTCGAGTGCCTGTCCAAATTTGAGGGAAGTTTCTATTGAGGTGTAATACATTCCAATTTGCTTTAAATCCTTTTTCTGTTACTTCTCGATTGTCAGGCAAAAAGGCACCGTTAAAACTTGGGTTTGGCCAGTCGGAAGATAAATTAATATCAGTTACTTTTCCTACTGGCGTAAAATATAAAAGTTGGCTTCCTTTAAGGTCTAAACTAAACTTAAAACTATAAGTCGAGCTGTCATTTGGGTTAATATTAATTATAGCATTAATTCCAGAATTTACAACGTCATTAGAAGTGACACCAGGATTAAATGAAATTTTTTCGTTGTTCCAAGATAAGTTTACTTCTTCTTCTATTCCCCTTAAGTCGTTAATTCCAATAATAAATTCTGCTTTGTCGAAAAGAATATTTTTGGTTTGAATATCAACGGAAGCAAGGTCCAACTTATTAAATGTGCCAGAAATGTCAAGTTTAGAGTTATAAACAACAATTTCGTAAATCCCTCTGTAACGCTTTTCTGGATTTATATTACCTAAAATATTTAGTTGAGTAGGTAAAACGTGTAAGTATTCTTTTAATTGAACAATCTTTTCAATTGAGTCCTTCTTTGAAAATTCCTTTACATACCTGTAATAAGGAATAGAAATAAAAGGTCCTGAAATTGTCTGTTCTTCTGCCCATTTAGAACTAACTTCCCTGATTGCATCGTTTTGAGTCGCTTCTCTTTCTGTGATTAAACTTTTAATCATAGAAGTTGGGAATAGAAGTAACAATGTAATGATAACAATTGTTCCTATTTTGAAGTAAATGTTGTTTTTTAGAGTTTTCATATTATTTTGTTTT
>NZ_CAWUTS010000023.1:0-7892 GCF_963925415.1 uncultured Flavobacterium sp.
TTAAAATACATTATTGTTTAATATAAACAACATAAATGATTTATAATAAGCATTTATGTTTATTTATACATACATTTATCGAATTAAAATAATTATTTATCACTTTGTAAAACAATATTATACGCAATAATTATGTCGCTATAAATAATATACAGTTGCATTCTGTTACCTTGATTTTTTCTTGTAAAAATAGAAACATTACAATCTTTTCCCGAGTTATCCACACAATTTAATGAAACTACATCATCTGTTTTGTTTGAAACTTTATCAATATATTTAATAATGCTAAACAATTGAATAACTTCTGAATATACTATGACTCGATGACTTTCTCCATCAACTTTAATAATCATTTCACTATCTACTAATTTTGACCAATTACCCCATGTTTCATTTGTGTTTTTTTGCATGACAGTAAATCCTGTTGTATTAAATATAAATTGCTGACCGAAGGAAGTAAATCCAACAAAAATGATGATTAATAACAGCTGTATTTTTTTGTGCATTTTGTTTTAAAATTGAAATTGTTTTATTTCTTTTAGTGTTTGATGAAATTCGTTCATCACATTATCTACTATGGTTTTAACCGGTAAAACATCGTGTATTAATCCTGAAATTTGTCCGATTTCCAACTCACCTTCTATTAAATCTCCTTCAAACATTCCTCTTTTTGCTCTACGTTTTCCCAATAAAGATTCTAAATCTTCTTTTGAGGGGTTTTTTGAATATAATTCTTGTAAATCGTTGAAAAATTTGTTTTTAACCATTCGAACGGGAGCTAATTCTTTCAAGGTTAATTGGGTATCACCCTCAAGAGCATTTACAACCGTATTTTTAAAATTATCATGAGCACTTGATTCAGTTGAAGCTACAAAACGAGTTCCCATTTGCACACCATCAGCACCTAAAATCATGGCAGCAAGCATTGTTTTACCCGATGCAATACCGCCTGCAGCAATTAATGGAATTGTTATTTTTTCCTTAACCATAGGTATTAATGTCAAGGTAGTTGTTTCTTCTCTACCGTTATGCCCACCAGCTTCAAAACCTTCTGCAACAACTGCATCTACACCGCTCGCTTCTGCTTTTAAAGCAAATTTTGAACTGCTAACAACATGAACAACTTTTATACCGTTATCTTTTAAATGTTGAGTCCAAGTTTTAGGATTTCCTGCAGAAGTAAAAACAATTTTAACTCCCTCTTCAATAATTATTTGCATTATTTGATCTAAATCAGGATAAAGCATGGGAACATTAACACCAAACGGTTTGTTTGTTGCTTTTTGACATTTTTGAATATGTTCTTTTAACACATCTGGATACATGGAACCAGCTCCAATTAAGCCTAAACCACCTGCATTACTAACGGCGCTTGCTAATTTGTATCCACTGTTCCATATCATTCCTCCTTGAATTATGGGGTATTTTATTTCAAAAAGATTTGTTATTTTATTCATTAATTCTTTTTTGAAGTATTTTTAAAACTATTGTTTTATTATTTTTCCTTTAAATTTTATATTAGGTGCTGTTAATAGGTAATTATAGACGCCTAAACTTAAATTTTCTATAGTAATGATTTGATTGTTATGTTTTATGTTTTCTTCTTTAACTACTTGACCTAAACTATTAAATATTATCATTTTACCATTAAAATCTTCACTAATTAATGTAATTTCATTTCGTGCTGGATTTGGGTATACAACAGGGCTTTTAGTTGAAAAAATCAATGAATTTAATGCATTTGTTAATGCCAATTGAAAATCTGGAACACCGTATCCTTTTTGAAACGTTGGATTTGTATATATATCGCCTGATTCTTGAATAAATTGCTTTAATTCGATACTGGTTAAACTGGGAACTGCTGACCATAATGACGCTACCATACCTGCTAAAACTGGGCTTGAAAAAGATGTTCCACTTTGAGTAACAATATTTCCTGATATATCGCTAACAGTTGTAGATAGTCCTTTTGCACAAACATCTGGTTTAACTCGGTTATCAAACGAAGGCCCTATAGAGCTAAACGTTGCATAAGCTTCATTACTGTCAACTGCACCTATTGCTAAAACATTGATCGCTTCTGCCGGGACACCTACGTGAGGATTTGCACTATTTCCTGAATTTCCTGCGCTAACAACAACCATTATTCCCTTGTCAAAAGCCATATTTGCACCTCTTGAAGCAAATGCAGTTGTGCCATTCATATCGTTATACGTATAGCTATACGATGAATTGTCGTAAATAAAATAGCCCAGCGAACTGTTTATAATATCTGCACCATAGTAATCTGCTAACTCTGCTCCTTCGACCCAATAAGATTCTTCAACAGGATTTTCACTGTTTATATCTTCTGTAATAAACAAATAATATTGTGCATCTGGTGCAGTTCCTACTAATTGACCTTCTGCAAATCCTCCCATACAAGAAAGAACAGATGTTCCATGATTGTGACGAGAAAAATAATTTGAATTAGCATCAGGAAAGTTGTATCCGCCTAATATTTGATTATTGGATATTAAGTTTTGAAAAGCCGCAGCAGTATCAACTCCTATAAATCCAGAATCTAAAACTGCTATTATTTTTCCCTGACCTGTATAACTTTGCTCGTGTAACAAATGACCATTTAACATTTGTATTTGATTCGCTGAGTTTCCATAATTATAATTTGCTAATTCGTTATAATACTTATTAACTACAAATGATTTCTGTTCTTTTAGTTGAATTTGTCTAGAGTTTAAAGAGTTATTTGCAAAATCAATTGAACTTACAAAAATCAAATTAGAAAGTGCTTGAATATCGTTTTGAGCACCTCTTACATGTAATGCATTTAACCATTTTGACTTAGCCATAACGGTTATGCCAGGTGAATTTAGAATTTGATCAATATAAACTTGATCAACAGGTACATCTGTAACATCTAAAGCTATATTTTGAGCTGCTCTTCTGTCTAATGATCTTTGTGTTAATATTGTTAAAGGATTTGCCAAAAAATTTGAAGCATTTGGCTTATCAGTTAAATATAACCATGCGTCTTGTTGAGCTAAAGTATTTAAGGAGAAAAATACAATGGTTAAAAGGGTTATTTTTTTCATTTAAATTAAATTTCAATCAAATGTAATCAAAAATAAACTTAGGAAAATTAGATTATAGTAAAATAGATAAATACAAAATAAGTGATTAATAAAATAATTCCTTCCTTAAAACCTAGAGTGTGCTTTTTTGGTAACAAAACTAATGGTAACAAAATAAATCCAAAACCCAGCATCCAATAAATATCTTGTGACATTATTTGAGCATCTATTTGTTCGATTGGTTTTATTATTGATGTAATTCCTAAAACGCTTAATATGTTAAATATATTAGATCCTATAATATTTCCAATTGAAATATCGTTTTCTTTTTTTATACTGGCAATAACAGAAGAAGCTAATTCAGGTATGCTAGTTCCTATAGACACTACTGTTACTGCAATTACTCGTTTACTAACACCTAAATTATCTGCTAAGTTAACAGCTCCTTTTACTAATAAATCGGAACCCGCCCAAAGTGCAAACCCTCCTAAAGCTAAAAAGCCAAATACCTTCATGTACGAGATAGCGTCTTCATCTAATTCTGGAATAGCAACATCTATCTTTTTATTTTGTTTTATTAAATAAATCAGGAATACGATCAATAGAGCTATTAGAATAAATCCTTCTATTCTGCTTAATTTGCCATCTGTAATTAAAAAAACAAATAAGACTACAGATGCAATCATTTTTGTAGGCCAATCGATAGTAAAAAAAGTTTTATTTATTTGGATTGCATTAATCAGCAGAACTACTCCTAAAACCAATCCAATATTTCTAATATTTGAACCTACAACATTACCAATAGCTATATCTGGATAACCATCTAAAGCTGCTTTAACACTAACAATAAGTTCGGGTAAAGATGTTGCAAACGACACAACAGTTAATCCAACAATTATTTTTGAAATTTTAAGTCGAGATGATATTCCAAGGGCTGATTTTAGCAACCAATTTCCTCCTACAACTAATAAAATTAAACCGGCAATTATGTACAGAAAATTCATTTTTATTTTTTTAAGAAATTACGCCACTACCTAATAACTCATTTCCATCATACCAAGCCACAAATTGACCTTCAGTTATGGCTGATTGTGCTTTGTCAAAAACCACATACAAACCTGATTTAAATTGGTGTAAAGTAGCTTTATCTAATGGTTGACGGTAACGAATACGTGCCATTATTTCTTTACTTTCGTCAGGTTGTAAACGTAAATCCTCACGGATCCAATGTACTTCAGAAGCTTTTACGAATAAGGCGTTCTTATATAATCCGGGATGATTAGTACCTTGTCCTGTATAAATAATATTTTTTTCTACATCTGTTTGAATGATAAATAAGGGTTCTTTTGTACCTCCTACATTGAGACCTTTACGTTGACCATTTGTAAAATAATGGGCTCCTTGATGTTTTCCAACTATTTTTGTATCGGCATTAGAAAAGTCTAATTTTTTGGATAGAAATGCATATTTATCGTCTGGATTTTTAAATTCTCTTGAACGATTATTAAAAATTTCGTCCTGAGCATCAACTTCAAGAATTAAACCTTCTTTTTGTTTTAATTTTTGTTGTAAAAATTCGGGCAATCGCACTTTTCCAATAAAGCATAAACCTTGTGAATCTTTTTTATCAGCTGTTATTAAATTCATTTTAGTAGCAATAGCTCTTACTTCTGGCTTTGTTAATTCGCCAATTGGGAACAATGCTTTTGATAATTGTTGTTGGGATAATTGACATAAAAAATACGATTGATCTTTATTATTGTCAGCACCTTCTAATAATTGAAAAACTTCGTTTTTATCTTTAATTAGCATTGATTTTCTGCAGTAATGTCCTGTTGCTACATAATCTGCGCCAAGGGATAAAGCAATTTTCATAAAAACATCAAACTTAATTTCGCGATTGCATAAAACATCTGGATTTGGAGTTCTACCCTGCTCATATTCTTTGAACATGTAATCTACAATCTTTTCTTTATACTCTTCAGACAAATCAACAGTTTGAAAAGGTATTCCCAATTTTTCAGCTACTAACAAAGCATCATTACTGTCTTCTAGCCAAGGACATTCGTTTGAGATTGTAACTGTATCGTCGTGCCAGTTTTTCATAAAAAGGCCTATCACTTCATAACCTTGCTCTTTTAATAAATATGCTGCAACGCTTGAATCTACTCCTCCTGAAAGTCCAACAACGACTCTTTTCATGATATTATTTATTGTTTTTATTTACTCTAACTTTCATGTTTCCAGGTATTTTTTCCCCTTTTTCATTCAAAGTATATTCGAAATTTTTACTGCTGTATTTTTTAGCAGCTTCTTCTTTTATTACTTTACCGTTTGCATATGTTCTCCATATACCTGATTTTAAACCTTGGATGTATTGGCCTTCTATAGTTATGTTTCCTAAGCCATCATAAAATACTGCTTGACCATGAAGTTCATTATTTTTATAATTTAATTCTTCCAGCATTTTTTCGTTTACGCCCATTTTTTTATAGTTACCTTCTCTCTTTCCATTGGAATAATATAAAATTTCTGCAAGTGAACCATCATCGTAAAAGACTTTTTTTATTCCGTTTAGCTTTCCATTTTTATAATTTTCATGGGTCATAACGATTTTAGATTCTCTATGAAAATAGTTCCATTCGCCTTCATATAATTTACCAATCAATAATCCTTGGCTAACAATATTATTTTTTCGGTCAAACAAAGTTACAAAACAGGAATCATTTCCTTTAGAGAAATCTCTGGTGGCAATAACTTTACCTTCTTTTGTATCATCAAAATAGTTAAAAATTAAGGTTTCCTTTCCATGTTCAAAAACACCTTCATAACGTGGTTTTTTTGAATCTTTATAGAGACCTTTCCATAAACCATGACGATCTCCATTAGCATCAAATTGGTTAATTTTTTCTTGGGAATATGAAAAAAATGTAAAAACAAAAAATAAAATTAATGCCTTCATAATTACTGAAATTTTATATTTTTATGTATATCAAAACTCATGATATATTGAAATTAAAACAACTACTTTCCTAATTCAATTGCTCTATTGTTTGCAGCTTCGATACCTTTTGCTATAGACTTATTTATATCTAATGAATTAAAAAACTTAAGAGCAGCTTCAGTTGTTCCTCCTTTTGATGATACTTTTTCTATCCATTGTTGATGGGTTTCTTTACTCCTGTTTTGCAACTGAACAGCTCCTATAAAAGTTTGTCCTACTAAAAATTCTGCTTCTGAACTTGTAAAACCTAACTTTACAGCTGATTCTATCATTGCATTCATAAAATAAAACACATAAGCAGGTCCACTTCCAGAAATTGCTGTAGCAGCATTAATCATGTCTTGATTCTCGACATAAATTGACTTGCCAGTTGTATTAATTAGATTTTGAACTATAAACAAATCTTTTCTATCAATTGAAGCAGACGCACAAAAAACAGTCATGCCCTGTCCTATTTGTGTTGGTATATTAGGCATAGAACGAACAATTTTGTTTGACCCCAATTTGCTATGCAACGATTCAATTGAAATACCAGCCATAACTGATAAAATAATATGACTTTCTGAAACGTAAGGCTGAATATCAATTGCTAAATTTGAAAAATCTTGAGGTTTAACTGCTAAAATGATAATATCAACATCAAATAGTAAAGAAATAGGTTTCGTATGAAAATTATCTTTAACTAATGAAAAATAATTCTTTTCTTCAACTTCACTTCTATTTAATACATAAATATCTTTTTCATGAACAAAACCAGAACTAGTAAAACTACTAGCATAGGTTTGTCCCATATTTCCGTAACCAATTATTAATACTTTCATGATATGAAAAACTATTTAAAATATAACTCCGTCAATAAGACAGTGTTAATATAATTATTTTTTCTTTTGAACTTTTGCCTCTTCAGCTTGTTCCATCATCTCTCTCATTTTCTTTTGAAACTTTCCTTCTTTCTTTTCTTTAGTTTTGTTTTCATTAATCTTCGCTAATATTTTATCATCCTTAACGATATACTTTTTTATAACTAACATAATTCCGATTGTAATTAAATTAGAAATAAAATAATATAAGGATAATCCAGAAGCATAATTGTTAAAGAATACTAACATCATTACAGGAGAAATATAAATCATAACTTTCATTATTTTTCCCATGTCTGGCATACCTTCTTGTGTTGGAGCGCTCATTTGTTGGTCTCCAGTTGTCATCCTCATATAAAAGAAAATAGCAACAGAAGCTAATATTGGAAACAAACTCACGTGATCTCCATACATTGGAATTCTAAAAGGTAATTGATAAATACTATCATATGATGATAAATCATCTGCCCATAAAAAACTTTTTTGTCTCAAATCAAACATGGAAGGGAAAAACTGAAACAAAGAATAAAAGACTGGAATTTGCAATACGGCGGGTAAACAACCTGCCATAGGGTTTACACCTGCTTTTGAATACAACTTCATTGTTTCTTGTTGTTTCTTCATTGCATTGTCCTTATATTTTGTGTTTAACTCTGTAATTTCAGGACGAAGCACTTTCATCTTTGCTTGTGATAAATAAGATTTGTAAGTTACCGGCGACATTACTAATCGAACTAAAATAGTAAAGAAAATAATAGCTAAACCAAATGGCATAAAACCACTAATAAAGCCAAATGTAGGTATAAAAACATAACGGTTAATCCATCCAAAAATACCCCAACCTAAAGCAACGATATCTTCTAAGTTCTTGTCATACGTTTTCAACAAGGCGTAATCCGTTGGACCGTAATACCAATTCATTTTTTGATCAATTACCCCGTTTTTGAATACTAAAGG
>NZ_CAWUTS010000024.1:0-18102 GCF_963925415.1 uncultured Flavobacterium sp.
TTTGCCCGGACCACCTGTTAGTTGGGTTGGACTTTTACTTATTTATTTAATTCCTGCTATAAAAATTAATTATTGGATTTTAGGATTAACTTTATTTCTAACAATTATTATTGTGGTTTTAGATTATGTATTACCATCAAAAGGAACTAAACATTTTGGAGGTTCAAAATATGGTGTTTGGGGAACAAACATTGGATTAATTATTGGTTTATTTTTTCCACCTTTCGGATTTGTAATTGGGCCTTTTTTAGGAGCTTTTGCCGCAGAACTTATTTACAACTCAAAAGACGCCAATGGTGCTTTAAAAGCTGCCATTGGTTCTTTCTTAGGCTTGTTAGCATCCTCTTTTATGAAAATTTTGTTTTGTTTTTTACTCCTTGGAATTTATTTTGTAGTATTCTTTTTAAATTTAGAAATTTGGTTTTAAACAAAAAACCACCTAATTTGTATTAGATGGCCTATAAAAATAGTTGGGCGCATTATTATTTGATAATAAATTTACGGTTTAATGTTTGATTTTTTATTGTTATTAATTCAATAAAATATATACCAGAATTTAATGCCGATACATCTATTTGATGACTCATTTTATTGATCTTATTTAACTGAATTACTTTTTTACCTAAAACGTCATAGATGTTTATATTTGCAATAAGTTCATTTGTGTTTTCTAAAGAAATGATGATTTGATTTTTTGCAGGATTTGGATAAACTGAAATGTTTTTTTCATTAAATAAACTTGTTGCTAACGGTGCAATAAATTCGGTTTCAAATGTGTTGGTGACAATTGCGGGATTAAAATCAAAATAAATACTTGCTGTATTTGGAATAATATCACCAATCGCATAGCCTGGCTTTGGTTTAACTTTAAAGGTAATAAAGCCATGACCTATGGGTGTGTTAGCAACAGAAACTGGTAATTGAATGTTCTCAAAATACCAAATCAAACTTGAGCCTATACGTTCTAATGTATAGGCATGACTTGCATCAAGAACTCGAATTGAATTTTCATCTAATTTTGCATCAAGCATGTCTTCTACTCTCACACTTACTGCACTGGCAGTTCCTGTATTTTCAAAACGAATGGTATAAATTAAGTAGTCATTAGCGGTAAATGTACTGTGTTCTATTTGATTTCCTCTTGATTCCATTTTGTCGTTTGGATCATAAGACCCAATAACAATTTGAGTACTTGAATTGAAATTGTTCAACGGCACAACATCTCCTGCTAAAGGTGAGATAGAAACCGTATTTGTCAATAATTGACCCAGCTGAATCGTAGGTATTACTGGCACTTGTATAGCAACGTTTATTGTTCTAAATTCAAATGGTGCTAAATTGGTATAATCATAAGTAAACCCTGTTGTGTTTGCAACTGTACCTGTTTGAGAAACATTTGTTATTACAACATTGGCGTCTTTAGTATAGGTAAGAATTCCGCTTGCAACTTGATTTCCTAAATTGGCATAAACTATCTTATTAAGATATGTAAAACCAGGCATAGGCTGTTGAATAGGTACAATATATGAAGTAACGTCGATGTACGTTTGAGTTATAGTAACAGGAAAGTTATATACTTGTAAACCCGCCCCTAAAACAACAGACACATTGCTATAACTTAATGTTGAAATACCATAATAAGCGGCATATTCGGGTAATATAGCATATGATAAATTGTAACTATTTGTTGCATTATCATCATAAATTACATATTCACCAAAAGGAGATGTAATATTTACATTATTACCACTGCTATTTAATTCATAAGAAAAAGTGCCTAATGGAAAATTTTCTTCTCCCGTGTCTTGCGTTCCATTTGCATTTATATCAATAAAAGCATTTAATTGCAAGCCCGAACAATCTAATGCTCCTTGACTGGTAGTTAATTGATTGATTCTAATATAACCCGCTTGTCCGCTGTAGTTTGTTACCATAATTAAATAATATTCTCCTGGCAATGCATTGGGGATATCCACTATTTCATACTGACTTGCAGAATAACTACAATCTACAACTGAAGTTAAAGGAGCGTTACAACCTACTGTAGGGCTTGTAAATGGTCCGTAACAAATAAAATCAACATCTAAATTTAATGTTGGAAAATTAATATCTGTACTTTGTTCAATTAAAAATGATAAATTTCCGGCTTGACTAACAGGCAAATAAAACCAAGTGGGGTTTGGTTGTGTATTTAAACATCCATAATTATTACCTGCTTCTGCCGAAATACCTTGGTAGGTATTTAAAAAAGGCTGGCCTAATGAACTACAAAGTGAATTGGCTTGCGAACATACATAAGCATTATTGCAAGACGCATAAGCTTTTAAGTTTATTTTAAAAATAACATCGCATGTTCCTGCTTGATAGGTAGCTCGAGCATATATAAAAGAATTTATTTGCAGTAAATTTGTTATAACATTTGTAGGGTTTGCCAGTAAACTTATGTTATTTTCTGCATCTGATAGTGATCCAAAATAAGAAACAAAAGCAGGGTTATTCATGTTAATTTCTGATTCTGTTAAATCAAATGAAACCAAATTATTTTCATTTTCATCACATTCTTCAATAACTGCAACATTATAAGAAATATCTAAACTATATGTTTCGGCATATAGTAAAAAATTGGCTGTTTGATAATTTGCCGGAGTTGCATTTTCTTGAATGCGAATATAAACCGTTTCACTCGCCGTTGTAATACAATAACTTGAAGGGTCTGCAATAACATCAAAATTACCATTAGCGCCCGAAAGCGAACTGTGATATGAAACCGCATAATCTGTTGGATTTAAATTTCCTAAAACAAGGGTTGTATTTGAAGTTAAATTAAAACAAGCAGATCCATTTATAATACAAGAAGTTAAAGAAGAAGCTTGCCCTATATATAAACACGTATTTGTTTGAAAACTTAAAGTATTCCAATCGCTTATTTGTGTTTCCGTACAAACCGCCCGAACTTGAAAAGTGTAATTTGCATTACACCCTAAGCCTGTTAAAACAAATGGATTTGTTGTTATGGTGGTATTGAGTTGCTGTACTCCGTTATAACTTACTACAATATTCCAACTTGATGGCGAGCCCGAATCTAGCCAGCTCAGGGTTGCCGAATTGTTTGTAACATTTGAAACACTAAGGTTCGTTGGC
Organism: uncultured Flavobacterium sp.; assembly: GCF_963925415.1. Lineage (GTDB taxonomy): Bacteria > Bacteroidota > Bacteroidia > Flavobacteriales > Flavobacteriaceae > Flavobacterium. The sequence continues at coordinate 3,142 of NZ_CAWUTS010000024.1, forward strand.
ATGTCACAATTAGGATTGTTGCAGTTTTGAGAAACCAAAAATAAAGAAGATACGCTAGAACAACCGGTTTGCAAATTTTCTACTTTATAATATAAAGTTTCTGGGTTAGATGTTGCAAAATATGATGTTATGGTTGTTATGACATTCATATTATTAAGAGCGTCACTCTCAGTAAAATAAAATGATATGTCTTCAGAATTAGGAGTAGATTGATTTTGACCCCATATTATTTGAGAAGCATTATTTAAATTAAAAGAAGCGTTTGCAGACCCATTATTAAAACATTCTGTTATCGTTAGAGGGCTTGCATTTGGTTTTGGATTAACCGTCAACGTATAGGTAATAATTTGAACTTGATTTGTAGTGCTGTTTAAAACACTTGCAAAAATAAGTTGTGGGTTAGTTTCATTGGTATAATTTCCTGAAATTGCATTGCTGCTTGTTGCAGCATCACTTTGGTTTAAATAATGTGTTACCGATAAATTTGTTGCATTCCCTGTAATTTCAGTAGTTATTTCTTGCATTAAAAACAGCGCAAAGCCATCACTATCATCATCGCACACGCTATTAAATACTACCGGTTGATTTGCTACTTGTGCAAAAATTGATGAAAAAGTAAAGAACAAAATTAAGGATAAAAGTTTTTTCATGGGTGTATGTTAAAAATTAAATTTTACAAAAATGGGTTTTTAACTTTCTGTTTTTTGTACTAATTTTAATGCAATATACTAATTTTTAGTTAATTACAGCATAAATAAAATAAAGCCATACAGCTCAACATAAAAAAAGCCATCTCAACTAAATGAGAAAGCTTTTCACTGGTTTAACTACTAAACCGAGGTTAACGTTACAAAGGTTAACCAAACAACACAACTAATCTTTAATAGTGTAAAAAGGCAAAAGAGCGACTCATTACTGAGTCGCTCTTGCCAACCGAAGCATCGGTATTGCGGTCTGGACGGGACTCGAACCCGCGACCCCCTGCGTGACAGGCAGGTATTCTAACCAACTGAACTACCAGACCATCCTTTATTGCGGTTGCAAATATAAGAAGCTTTTTTACATTTGCAAGGCTTTTGGTATGAAAAAAAGCAATTATTTTTAGTTAACTAGCCAAACTTTTGTTTTTCAACAAGATAAGTAGTAAGTATTTTTTCAAAAGGCTCATCGATTGATACCGGAACATAGTGAATTTGGTATTTCATACAAGTATTTGCAATGGTTTTGTTATAGGCAACTGCCTTTTCTTCATATGCTGATTTGATGTTTTCTGCAAAAAGATTAAGCTCAACTCCTGTTTCTACATCAATAAATTTTCGAGGTTTGTTGTCATAATCAAAATTTAATTCGGTTTTTTTGTCATAAACGTGAAACAAAACAACTTTATGCTTGTTATGTTTTAAATGCTGAAGAGCTTTAAATATTTTTTCTTCATCCTCTTTTTGAAACATATCCGAAAACAAAATTATCATGGAGCGACGATGTATGTTTTCGGCAATCTGATGTAAGAATGTTACGGTGTCTGTTTGTACGTTTTTTGGTTTACTAACCAACACTTCTTCTAGTTTATTAGTAATCATTCTGTGATGCCTATCACTTCCCTTTTCAGAAACATAATATTCGTATTTGTCCGAGTAAATACTTATTCCAACAGCATCACGCTGCTTTTTGAGCAAGTTCATTAAAACTGCTGATGCCAACACAGAAAATCCTATCTTATTTTGATAAAAAAATTGGTTTTCTGATAGTTTTGGATAATGCATAGAGGATGAATTATCGAGAATTAAATGGCAACGCAAATTAGTCTCTTCTTCAAAGCGCTTGGTATACAATCTGTCAGTTTTTGCAAAAAGTTTCCAATCTATATGACGGGTGCTTTCTCCAGGGTTGTATGTTTTATGCTCGGCAAATTCTGCTGAAAATCCATGAAAAGGAGATTTGTGCATTCCCGATATAAAACCTTCTACAATTTGATTGGCTAAAAGTTCTAAATTTTGAAAACTGCTTATTTTTTGTATTTGCGTTTCTATTTTCACCTGTAGGTTTTTATTAATGTTTTAATGTTCCTGAAGAATCGTTAATTTTTAAAGGGCTTTGTTTAAAAGTTATGATTGTGGCGATTTTATATTTCAAAGATACTAGATTTTAGATAACAGATTAAAAAAATTGATGCGCGTGTAAAACAAGACGCAATTTATTACTCTTGCATTGTCTAATTTGTTTCCATAAGAGCAGGCAATGAGGAAAACAAATTACATTAACAAATACAAAACGAGAATTTTTTTCAAAAAAAAAGTCTAACAATGTTAGACTTTTTATATGGTATAAAACTATTTTAGTTTAGTAACGCATCAATTGCATCTGTGTACGTTTTTTTTGGTGCAACACCTACTTGACGTCCCACAACTTCTCCGTTTTGGAATATTAAAACTGTTGGAATATTACGAACTCCATATTTTGCAGCAAATTCTTGGTTTGCGTCAACATCTACTTTTCCAACTATTGCTTTCCCTTCGTATTCTGAAGAAACTTCGTCGATAACTGGTCCAACCATTCTACATGGGCCACACCAAGCTGCCCAAAAATCTACAACGACTGGTTTGTCTGATTTTAAAACTACTTCGTCAAAAGTAGCGTCTGTTATTGCTAATGTCATTTTTTATTTTTTTATGATTTACTATTATTTTAATTTTTTTAAGTTATTTAAAACTTGAACACAAATTTAGAAATAAATATATCAAGTTTTGGTGTTTTTCTATAAATTTAACTTATTGCATCATTTATAAATTTTTTAATACCACAAGTAAAAGTTTCCCTTTTAAACGAGTTGAATAGTTTGGGTTAATATACATAAATTCAATTTCTTGTTTTTCATTTAGCACATACACTGTTGGAACGGGTAAAAAACCTGGGTTTTTGCCTTCAGAATATTTATTTAATTTTGGCTTATCTTTTTTGTAAGCAATACCGATTGTTTGAGAAAATAAGCCTTTGCTATCAGAGTATAAGGTGTAATTTAATTTGTCTTTTTCTATTGTTTCATTTAAAAATTTAGGAGAATCTGGACTCACTGCAATAATTTGGAATCCTAAATCTAAAATTTCCTTCTCAATATCTTGCAAATCAGATAATTGACTATTGCAGTAGGGGCACCAACCTCCACGATAAATGATAAGAACGGTTTTTTTATTGAAAATTTCTTTTGTTGACACTTCTTGTTCGTCAATATTTGTAAGTGTTATGTTAGGAATTTTTTCTCCAATTAACAACGGACATACTTCTTGTGGAGAATTTGCTATTTGAGCTTGTGTGTTGAGTGCTAAACTAAACAGAACTAGAATCATTATTTTTCTCATAACTTTTTTATTTAAATTTCATAGTGCAAAAATTATACCTAACCTTTTAATAATAGTTCTAATTAATTTAATTTAAAATCTACTTGCATTAGCTCTAGTTCTTGCAATAATTCATTAGAAATTTGCACTTTTAATTTTCTGCTTGGCATAGACAGCTTATTTATTTCAATGATTTCTTCTTTGAAAGTAATTGTTGGCGGAATTATAGGCGATACAAATTGTTGGTCGTTTGTGTCGCTAATTTCTTCATTAACCTCATCTTCTGATTCATCTGTTGCTAAGTAAGCAGGAGTTTCCACTACAACTTGTTTTTGTATTTTTTGTAATTCTACCACCTCAAAAACTACTTGATGATCTCCTTTTTCTTTTAAAAACAAGTCGTCTAAAGATTGAATAAAAGATTCTTGGAGTTGTGTTATGCTTATTTTAATAATTAATTTTTTTGCATAGTGAGCTAATACATCTTGCATCATTTTTAACTCTACAAACTGCATTCTTGGATCTCCTTTTTTACCTTCCTTATTTATCCAACCCTCTTTGACACTTAATTTAATAAAGGTAAAATTATTTTGAATTAAAAAATGCCTAAATTTTAAATACTCTTCTCCAAAAATTCTAAAATCATAACTTTCATCATATCCTTCTAAGCTAAAAGAGGCCCATCCTTTTCCGTTTTTAGCTGTTCGATGTTCCACTTTTGTTATGATGCCACCTATGCTTAAGCTTTTTCCTATTTGAGTGTTTAAGTCTCCCAGCTCTTGTAAATTGGTATTGCAAAAATATTTCATTTCGTATTTATAATCGTCCAAAGGATGGCCCGAAATATAAATACCAACTACCTCTTTTTCTTTAGCTAATTTTTCCATCGTATTCCATTCTTCGCAAGGAGGCACAATGGGTTCTGCTATTTGAACTTCACTCGAATCGCCAAACAAACTTACTTGTGCTGAGTTTTCATTTTCTTGAAACTTAGCACCATATTTTATCGCTTTTTCTAAAAATGTTATTCCGTCGCCATCGTCATGAAAATATTGTGCTCTGTGTGTATTTGTAAAACCATCAAATCCACCAGCTAACGCTAAACTTTCAAATGCTTTTTTATTGGCTCCACGTAAATCTATTTTTTTAGCCACATCAAAAATGGACTTATAAGGTGATTCTTTTCTGTTTTTTACAATAGTTTCAACGGCATTGGCTCCAACTCCTTTTACGGCTCCCATTCCAAACCGAACAGCATAGTTTTCATTGACTGTAAACTTATAAAATGATTCATTTACATCAGGCCCTAAAACATCTAATCCCATACGTTTACATTCTTCCATAAAAAAAGAAACTTGCTTGATGTCGCTCATGTTATTAGAAAGCACTGCTGCCATATATTCTGCAGGATAGTGGGCTTTTAAATAGGCTGTTTGATACGCAATCCATGCATAGCAAGTAGAGTGTGATTTATTAAATGCATACGATGCAAATGCTTCCCAATCCGTCCATACCTTTTCTAATTTCTCTGGGTCATGTCCTTTTTCGGCAGCTTGTTTTACAAATTTCGGTTTCATTTTAGCCAACACCGCAATTTGCTTTTTACCCATCGCTTTACGCAAAACATCAGCTTCACCTTTTGTAAAGTCAGCTAACTTTTGAGAAAGCAACATTACCTGCTCTTGGTAAACGGTAATACCGTAAGTCTCCTTAAGGAATTCTTCCATTCCTTCTAAATCATATTCAATTTCTTCTTCACCATGTTTACGACGAATAAAAGAAGGTATATATTCTATAGGTCCTGGACGATACAATGCATTCATTGCAATCAAATCTGAGAACTCCGTTGGCTTCAAATCCTTTAAGTGTTTCTGCATTCCAGCAGATTCATATTGAAAAACACCAACTGTTTCGCCTTTTTGGAACAGCGCATAAGTCAAATCATCGTCCAATGGAATTTCCTCAATATCAATCTCTACATTGTGCCTTGCTTTTACAATCACCAATGTATCTTTAATAAGAGTTAATGTTTTAAGGCCCAAGAAATCCATCTTAAGCAGTCCAGCACTTTCCACAACAGAGTTATCGAATTGCGTACTCCACATTTTGGAATCTTTTGCCAACGCCACCGGAACATGTTCTCGAATATCACTCGGTGTAATGATTACACCGCAGGCGTGAATACCTGTATTTCGCATGGAGCCTTCTAATGTTTTGGCTTGACGAAGGACTTCACCTTCCAAACTTGGATCTTCCAGAATACGTTTTAATTCATCCGCCATTTTTAGTTGCTCTGGATCCAGTTTCTGAGCTAACTTCTCTTCCGGCATATTGAACAAACTATTCAATTTCATGTCTGGAACCAACTTCGCTACCCTATCAGTATCAGGCAATGGTAAATCCAATACACGACCTGCATCGCGAATAGAAGACTTGGCTGCCATCGTTCCATAGGTAATAATTTGAGCAACTTGACTCGCCCCATATTTATCAATTACATATTGAATTACTCGTCCACGGCCCTCATCATCAAAATCAATATCAATATCGGGCATCGATATACGTTCAGGATTAAGGAACCTCTCAAAAAGTAGATTGTATTTAAGTGGATCTATATTCGTTATCCAAGTACAATAAGCAACAACTGAACCTGCTGCAGATCCACGACCTGGTCCAACAGAAACATCCATTCTTCTCGCTTCTCGAATAAAATCTTCAACAATTAAAAAATAACCTGGATACCCCGTATTTCGAATTACGGACAGCTCAAAATCCAATCTTTCTATTATGTCTTCAGGTAAATCTTCGCCGTATCTAATTTTCGCGCCTTTGTAAGTAATGTGACGTAAATAAGCATTCTCGCCATTCTTTAAAGTAGCATCTGCTAAATCTGCTGGATCTCTAAATTCTTCTGGAATATCAAAAGCAGGTAATAGAACATCTCTTGCTAATACATAACTTTCACATTTCGCAACAATCTCCGCTACGTTTTCAATCGCTTCAGGAATATCTGCAAACTCTCGTTTCATTTCCTGTTGTGACTTGAAATAATAATTATCATTCGGCATTCCGTTCCTAAAGCCTTTTCCTCTACCTATGGGTGTAGCTTGTTTTTCTCCTGCCTTTACACACATTAAAATATCATGCGAAACAGAACTTTCTTGCTCTAAATAAAAATTATTGTTTGCTGCAATGCACTTTACACCATATTTCTTAGCGAACATCAGTAAAGTATCATTGATTAATTTCTCTTCGTCTAGGCCATGTCTATTTAACTCAACGTAAAAATCTTCTCCAAATGTTGTGTGCCACCAAACAAAAGATTCTTCAGCTTGCTTTATTCCAACATTTAAAATCATTTGAGGTATTTCTCCCTCTAGCCCACCTGTCAATACAATAATATCTTCTTTGAATTTTTCTACGACATCTTTGTCAATTCGAGGAACATAATAAAAGCCTTCGACATGACCTGCTGACGACATTCTTGAAATATTATGATAACCCTTTTTATTTTTGGCAAGCATCGGAACCAAGTAACCGTTATCCTTTATACTTTTGTTATTATGGTCTTTACAAATATAAAATTCACTTCCAACAATTGGTAAAACAATTTGCTTCTTTAAATCCTCAACATCAAGCATAAAAGAATCTATTTCGCTGTCTTTTAAGTCTCTTTGTATCTCAATATTCTCTCCCTTTTCGTTTTCCGAAAACTCAATTATTTTACCCGTTACTAGTTTTTCTTCAAGTGCATTAATTTTCCCTTTTATGCCTTTATTATGCTTTGCTCCAGCAGCCACAAAATGAAAAGCAGCCATCATATTCCCCTTATCTGTCATCCCAACTGCTGGCATTCTGAATTCGGCTGCTTTGTGAATTAAAGCGTCAACTTTGGTAGTTGATTCTAGTATAGAAAATTGTGTATGGTTATGTAAATGAGAAAAAGTAACATTTTCTAAACGCTTGAGGTTTTCTGAGGTATCAACATAAACTTCTCCACCACCCTCTTCAGCTTCTTTTCTTTTACGAATTTTCTTGCTTTCTGCTTTGAGATTTAAATGTGTTAAACCAATACTCTCAATTGAAGAAGTATTTGTCTGCGTAAATTCAGTAAAATACTTTTCACTTTGTTCAAGCTGAATGGAAGAATAGTTTCTTAGTCTAATTAACTCCAAAAAACAGCGGGTTGTAGCTTCTACATCGGCAGTTGCATTGTGCGCACTTCCAAATGGTTGATTAAATAAATATTGATGTAATTCTGTTAATGTTGGTAATTTAAATTTACCTCCTCTACCTCCAGGAATTTGACATAACGCTGCTGTATCTTCTGTACAGGTATCCAAAACAGGCATTTCTTGCAAATCATTTTCAACCTCTTCACGAACAAACTCACAGCCCATTACATTGGTATCGAACTTCAGGTTTTGGCCAACAATAAACTTTGCTCTTCCTAAAACTTCTTTGAACTCAATTAACATATCCTTCAAAGGAATTCCTTGCTCCATTGCTAGGTCCGTAGATATACCGTGGATTTTCTCTGCTTCATAAGGAATGTCATATCCTTCTGGTTGAATCAAGTAATCTTTTGATTCAATTAAATTACCCATACCATCGTGCAATTGCCAAGCAATTTGCACACAACGCGGCCACTTATCTGTATCGGTAATTGGCGCTTTAAAGTCTCTTGGAAGACCGGTTGTTTCGGTATCAAATATTAAGTACATATTCTTAATTGGGTATAAAAATTTCGGGAGTCTAAAATTAAGAAATCGTATTGAGTAAATCAATACTTGTTGATAAATAGTTGCTTTGAGTTTATTATTCAATAATTATTGAGAGGGTTATTTCGAAAGAGTTTTAACTTCTTCCTAAACAGTTATATTATTGCTTGTTTTTTCAAAACTTATTAATCACGTATAAAAATGCCATTAATATATTTTTCTTAGGCACTTGATAAATGGCATTTTATTATTTGAAATATGTGTAATTTTAATATTTTAGCCGACCAAACAAAAAAGATATGCCGAAAATCTCAAATAGGGCGCTTAACATGCCCGAATCACCTATTCGTAAACTTGTTCCTTATGCAGAACAAGCAAAGAAAGATGGGAAAAAAGTTTACCATTTGAATATTGGTCAACCTGATATTGAAACTCCCAAGATTGTTTTGGATACAATGAGTAAATTAAACTTAAAAGTAATTGAATACAGCCATTCAGCCGGTTTTCAATCTTACAGAGAAGGGTTAGCTGATTATTACAAAAAATTTGGAATTAATTTAAATCCAAATAATGAAATAATGATTACTACTGGTGGCTCGGAAGCTTTAGTATTTGCTTTTCAAACGTGTTTGGAGCCGGGTGATGAATTAATCATTCCAGAACCTTTTTACGCAAACTACAATGGTTTTACGATTACAACCGGAATAAAGGTTGTTCCAGTAACTGCAAAAATAGAAAACGGCTTTGCATTACCTCATATGAGTGAGTTTGAAAAATTGATTACTCCAAAAACGAAAGGGATTTTGATTTGCAATCCTGGAAATCCAACAGGATACTTATATAGCAAAGAAGAATTAGAAACCTTAAGAGACATTGTTAAAAAACATGATATATTTTTATTTGCAGATGAGGTTTACCGTGAATTTTGTTACGATGGTGCTGAACACTATTCTTGTTTACAATTAGAAGGAATTGAAAACAATGTTGTTTTAGTTGATTCAGTTTCGAAAAGATACAGCATGTGTGGAGCACGAGTTGGTGCACTAATTAGCAAAAATGCTGAATTAATGGGTATGGCTTTAAAGTTTGGGCAAGCAAGATTAAGCCCTCCAACATTTGGACAAATAGCAGGAGAAGCAGCATTAGCAACTCCTCAAAGTTATTTTGACAATGTGATTGAAGAATACGTTGAAAGAAGAGATATTATAATCGATGGATTAAATAAAATCGAAGGGGTAATTTGCCCTAAACCAAAAGGAGCTTTTTATGCTATTGCAAAATTACCAATTGACGATTCGGATAAGTTTTGCCAATGGTTACTAGAAGATTTTGATTACAATGGACAAACAGTAATGCTTGCGCCTGCTACAGGTTTTTACGCAACAAAAGGATCAGGAACACAGGAGGTGAGAATTGCATATGTATTAAACAAAGAATCTTTAAAAAATGCTGTTGTTTGCTTGGAAGAAGCTTTGAAAGTTTATCCAGGGAGAGTTCAGTAAGCAACCCAAACTGTTCCTTTTCCCATATTTCCCATTATATTATTAAATATAAGGCACTATGGGAAACATAATATATATTCTATTCGCAATTTTTCTGGGAACAAACTCTTTCTATGCTCAAACATTTAAAGAACTTCTGTTAAACAAAACAGAAATGAAAAATAGGTTTACGCTTATTGAAGAAATAAGTATCATAAAAATTGTAATCCCATTTAATTATAACAGAGCTACAACGGATTTTGATCCAAGTAAACTATTGAAAATTCCATATAGAAATATTCAGAAAATTGAATACATATATTCAGAAAACAGAGACATTGAACATCAAAATAAATTAAACTCCGAAAGAATTGATACACTAACCGTTTTATTCAAGAATAGAATATGTAGAATACGTAATAACATTGAATTACTTACTATCGCTCAAACCCAAAAAGAAAATAAAACGGAACTATTCAATGGCTTTGTTATTACTATTGAAAAAAGTTCACGAAGTAATAGTGACCTAATTAAGACGATAATAAATACCCCACAAACTAATAAAAATCAATCCTGCTTCAATTTAGATACACTATCTGATTACGGCTATATTTTACCACACATTCAAGCGGATTATTCCGGGTATGAATACAAAACAATAAACAAAGTTTTCGATCGCAATACAGACTGGAAAAACAAATTGGTAGTTGTTGATGTCACAGGCAGCATGACTCCTTACCTAGCTCAATATTTACTTTGGTTAAGACTGAACTTTAACAAAGAAGAAAAACAAAACTTTGTGTTTTTTAATGACGGAAATGGATTTAAAAATACAATCAAACCAATTGGAAAAACCGGAGGTTTATACTTCACGGAAAATAACTTGGGATACAACCACTTAATTAAAACGATTACGAAAGCTATTGTAAATGGAAATTGTAATTATGAAATACAAGAAAATGATATCGAAGCGATTATTGGTGGTCTACAAAAATTTCCAGATTCCAAAAGCATTATTCTCATTGCGGACAACAATGCTTCTCCAAGAGATATAAAGTTAATGAAGAAACTTGATGTTCCTATAAAGGTTATTTTATGCGGAACAAATAACCACATAATAAATCAAGCATATTTAGATCTTGCTTACAAAACAAAAGGTTCGATACACACAATTGAAGATGATTTAACTGATTTGATTGACCTAAAAGAAGGAAGTTCGTTTAAGTTTTTTGGAAAATCCTACCAAATAAAAGATGGGGAAATTATACTGGTAAAAAGCGAAAATACTTAAGCATAAAGATCTTAAAACTTCAGTAAAATCAATGTGATAATGCTCATAGCGATAGCCATCCAAATTGGAGTTGTCTAAAGATATGTTAATTGATATACTCAGTTTATCCTATTTGTATAATTACAGATACCTTTGGTTATAACTAGTTGCCTGATTTTTAATAAAATTCAATCAAATAAAGGACCCATAATTTTAAATCTCATAAATACATTGTATTTTTAGAAAAATATAATTCCTCTTTTTATGAAAAAATTTCTTGCACTTATGCTCCTTTCTACTGTTTTAACAAGTTCTTGCGTTAAGCTTGAAGAACTTGAAGGAAATAATGTTGAATATGAGATAACTGAATTTGAATTGGAAGAGAAAATAACATTGATAATTCCAAACAGTGAATTTTCTTGGATCCCTAATCTGATCAACTGCATGGATATTAGTTTAATAGGCGGCGTAAATTTCGAATCATTTGTTCCCACGCAAAACCCTAACCCCTATGCACATTTAGTTTACGAAATTCGTCCAAAAGCTATTATAATGGAATTAACAAACATTACGGACTGTGATTTTGGGATGTTGGAAAATGTTGAAGTCTTCTTAACAGATAGCAGTGTAACAGATCCTAGTCAATTTATTTTACAAGACCCGAACAATTTATCTGCACCGCATAATGCTGTAAAAATTGGAGAGCTGATGACAATTGAAGACGGAAGTAATATAATTAATCTTGTTGTAAACCAAAATGCTGTTTTAGATCAATTTATCCATAACCAGTCTTTTAACACTTATGCAAACATGAATTTGGATAAAGCGTTTACTCAAGATGAAGCTATTATCAAGACAAGTATTTTAATGTCTGTTAAGCTAATCAACGACAACTAATTTCCTTTCAATACAATTTCTGTTGCACCGTAGCCATACTTCTTGTAATTCGCGTCATGTGTTTGAAATTCTGGATAGTTATAATGAATTTCCTTTCTGATTTCTGCTCGAAGTACTCCTTCTCCAACTCCGTGTATAGCAATCAACTTTTTAGATCCCTGTCGTATTGCTACGTTTAATTCTCGATTAAAATTTGCCATTTGCACACTTAAAATTTGAGAATTAGACATTCCACGGTGCGAATCGATAAGCTCCTCAATGTGTAAATCAATTTCGTGCTCTTCATTATTTATTTTGTCTAAATGATTGAACTTCTTATAAAACTCATCCAATTTTTTAGATTTTGATTCTGCTTGTACTTTTTCATTAACGGATTCTACATGTTCGATACCATCTAATTTATAGTCTTCTTTTGGAGTAGTCGAAACAATATCAGAAATGGCAAACTGATAATCAAATCCATCTTGATTTTCTACCATTACGAAATTATCAGACAACACTTCTATAACAACACCTTCTCCGACTTCATTTAAAAACCGAACTTTATCTCCAACTTTGAATTGCATTTTTCTGTAATATATATTTTATCTTTATCAAAGATAAATCTATTTTACAATCTATGAAAGAACACGGTCCTTGGAAAACAAAAAACACGAAAACGATTTTAAAATTTTTGCAATAGCTGAAGAATGGCTTATGCAGTGCCGATAGTTATCGGTAAGGCACTTCCTTTTTTTCTTGACAAAAAAACGAAGGAAAAAAGTCAAGGCTGTCAAAGAAAAACTACATAAACCTTTCTATTTGTTCAGTGCGGCCGAATGATTTCCTCGAAATTTTCTTCGGAACTTTTCGGTCTTACTAAGCAAATACTTTGATTTAAATAGCCTTTCTTTTAAGGCCATACCTTGCTTACTATAACCTTATGTCTCAAAAGATTTAATCCTTTTAACATCCTTAACAAGGATAATTCTATTTTTACAATCTATGAAAGAACACGGTCCTTGGAAAACAAAAAACACGAAAATAGCATATGAATCTCCTTGGATACGAGTTGATCATAGTGAGGTGATAAACCCAGGGGGTATTGATGGTACATACAGTACTATACATTTTAAGAACCTTGCAATTGGCATTATAGCTTTAGACGAGGAGATGAACACCTGGATTGTTGGACAATATCGATATCCGTTGCACAAATACACTTGGGAGATTCCAGAAGGTGGCGGAGCACTCAAAGAACCTCCGTTAGAATCTGCCAAAAGGGAATTATTGGAAGAGGTAGGATTAAAGGCCAAAAGATGGGATTTAATGCAGGAAATGCATTTGAGTAATTCAGCCACCGATGAAGTGGCCTATATTTATTTAGCGAGAGGGTTAGAACAATTTGATCCAGAACCTGAAGAAGATGAAGAAATTGAAATCAAAAAGCTCCCTTTTGATGAATTCTATCAAATGATTCTAGATGGGAAAATTCTTGACAGCATGTCGGTCGTTGCTGGACTAAAATTAAAATTGATGATAGACAATGGAGATTTGAATTAATCCACTATAATTTGCTTTTTATGAATCAATCCATCTGAATCCTTAAGGTTCAGTAAATAAGTTCCTTTTGGATATTTACTCAAATTTATTTTTCCGTTTTTTACATTAATTGTATTCATCACTTTCCCTGTAATATCAATAACTGAAACAGACTTAATCGTATTACCAACATGAATAATATCATTTGTTGGGTTTGGAAAAACAGCAAAATAATCGTCAATTTCAGAAATTCCAACTTGGCCACAATTCGGGTTTCCAACTCCAGTAGCTGTTAATGACATCCCATAATCCAATAACTCATCACATATATATAAGTTATCTCCCTCACCATTCGTCAGAACTGCAATTGCTATATTATTTGCTTTATCCATGTAGAAGTCTGTTGAAACTCCAGATTCTCCTCCATTGTGTCCCCATACAGTAACGATTTGAGTTGCCGTAAACAATTCCTCTGTATACCAATTTAACCCTTGTGTATTCTCGATGCCAGGAACTTGAAGCGTTAACATTTCTGCGATGGAGGCACTATTTAAAATACTACTAGCATTGAAACTTCCGTCTTGTAAATAAGCAATTAAAAAATTAGCTATATCAGTAATATCTGAACGTAATTGACCATCTGGGTAATCTGCAAAACCATAATGCGCATAGGGTTGATAATTACCTCCAACAAATTGGTAAGGTCTTGCTACTTCATTTGTATCAAAATCTGACATGTGCCAACCTGTATGATTCATACACAATGGTTCGAAAATATTCTGGTTGCAATATTCTGCAAAATCAGTTCCTGAAACCACCTCAACTAAATACCCCGCTAAAGCTGTAGCCATATTCGAATAACTATATGTCGTTCCTGGAGCATTTGTCGAAAAATTCTGGGTAACACTGTAGTCAGAACCTGAAACATCAAAATAACGTTGCACACATTGGGCTAAAGTTATAGTTGGATCTGGGTAACCATAATAGCCATCCATCGCTGCTCCATCAATAATAGAAGAAGTATGGGTCATTAAGTCTCTAAACGTAATTGAATCTGAAACAAAACCCGGAATATCAACGTCAAACGGCAAATAATTATTTATATCCTCATCTAAATCAAGCGTACCATTTTCTGCTAACTGCATCAATGCTGTACCTGTAAATACTTTAGAAATAGAAGCTAAAAGGAAAACTGTGGTATCCTCAACATTTATCGAATTATCAATATCTGCAAAACCATAAGATTCAACCCAAACAATTTCTCCGTCCTTTACAATTAGCGTTGTTGCTCCGGGAATATTTTCCAATGACATCTCACCTTCAATAAATCCATCTAATGTAGCACTTGGGTTAGGGTTTTGCCCGTAACTAGTTACAGAAAAAGCGTAAAATGCGATAAAAATTAATAGTTGAAAATAAACTTTCATAGCTTGTGCGTATTAAAATATAAACAGTAACCTTTAGAATTACATACAATATAAACCATCTATTTTATTAAAGGTTACCCTTTAATAAAAAACACTTATTCCTTTACAAATTTCATTAAATAATTATTAGTCAATGATTTTACGTGAACAAAGTAAAACCCATAATCCAAACTAGAAATATCTATTGTCATTTCATTAAGGTTAAAACTTGAATTAGGGATCACCACCTTTCCATGAACATCAATAATGTCAATGTTTGTAATAGCACTATTTAATGTAACCGATAACGTTTCATTAGCTGGATTGGGA
>NZ_CAWUTS010000025.1:0-5590 GCF_963925415.1 uncultured Flavobacterium sp.
AACAGTTTTTTAGAGTGCTTATCTTTAAATTTTCTTCAACATATTGAGTACTACCATCATCTAAAACTAGAATTTCATAATCAATTTTTAATTTATTGACTTGACTAAATAATTCAACAACTAAAGGGAATACGTTATGATTGTATGTTGGTATTAATATAGATAACATTAAACCGTTCGTTGTATTACTTCAAAAACAGAACTGTCTTCACATTTCAATGTTTTTGAAGGAAACTTCATAATTAAAGCATAATCATGTATAGCCATAATAATTGTTTTTCCGTTTCCGTTTATTTTTTTTAATACATTAATTGATACTAATAAAATTGCTTCAGCAATTTGTTCAATATTTTTAAAGCTTTTAGACAAAGTTGGGTAAAAAAAATGAATCTTTGAGTTGTCTAAAGTTACTGTAAAATCTATATTTTCCTCAATAAACTCAGGTTTTGAAACAATAATATTGTTTATATTAAATAGTTGTTCAAATTCCTTTTTTATCCAATGTTGTTGTACAAAAATAGCATTATTTTTCTTAATATTTAATTTAAAAAGATATTTATATAATATTGAAAATATACCAATTTTATAGTCAAATTTCCAATCTTTTAATGAAGCTTTATAAAATACGGTTGGGTGATGGCAATACACAAATCTTTTTTGAGCTACAACGTTTGGACTTACATCATGTAAAGACAACCAAATGTCTGGTTTTGTTTTTTTGGAAAGTTTTTTAAAATAGAAATATTCGTAATAAATTCTAAATAACCAATTTTTTTTAGATTTTGGAAATGAAATATACTCAATATTAGGATAATTAAATTTGGATGCATCATGAACCAAAGCAATTACATTAAGGTTGTTTTTTGCAGCATATTTTGATATTTTTTGCAAGCAATTGTCTAAAATGGTAAAAATTCCACCTTCTACCATATTAATTCCAGATATAACAATTGTTTTAGTAGTCATTCTTTTACTTGTTTACAATTTTTCAAACACATATAAAATATTTAAACCTAATTCAAAACGTTTTTCAACTATTAAATCAAAACCGTTTTTTGTAAAAATAGTTTTTACTTCTTCTCTATCAAAATCTTGGTGATGTTCCAAATCCATTCCGTGTATTAATTTAAAAAAAAGTAAAACATTTAGAATAGAATCTACTTTTTTGGTCGGAATTGTAATAATAACTCTACCTTTCGGATACAATAAATCACTAAATAATTTAGGATACGTAGCTATTTGATTAATAGGTATATGTTCTAAAACAGCCAAAAGTGTAATTGCATTATATTTTTTTGAAATTTCAAAATCTTGAGGGAAATACCCAGGATGTAATGTATAATTGTTGGTTACAATTTTTTCTTTCAAAACATTGTCAATTCCATCGCCAGTAATTTTTTTTGTTTTCAAAATATTTTTAAACAATTCGCCATTATGGCAACCAATATCTAAAATAGACAATCCAATAATGTGTTTTTTGGCTTGTCTAATACGTTCTTTTTGAAGGATGTAATCAATTTTTTTCATTTTTTAAATCTAATATGCTAAAGAAAAAACTAAATAAAATTATCTGAATTCCCACTACAATTAGTGAAACAGCAGGTATAATAATTCGCATAGTTTGTTTCACATGCAATTCTTTATAATTATGTTGTTGCCATATATGAAGTCCATAGAAACTCAAAATAAAACCAATAATTGTTAATACAAAACCAATGATTAATCCTTTTTCGAGTTGAATATATTTAAAAACAGTATCATATCGTTTGCTTTTTGGTAATAATTGTTGGGTAATACCAAAAACTTTGGTTAAGCCATAAAACATAACGAACTGAAATCCAACAATTGTAAAGCTTGATGAAAATAATAACGTATGAATATCAAAAACAACATTGCCGATTTTTATAGGTTGAACCAGTAAAAGCAATGAAACTAAACTACCAAAAAATATCATTATAAAACCAGGAATTAAAAACAACCATTTTGGACTAAAAAGCAACAAAAAACGCAAATGTCTCCAGCCATCGCTCCATGTTTTTAAATGAGGTTTTCTAGTTCTTCCGTCTGGTTTTAAAGTAGTTGGAACTTCAACAATTTTTAATTTTTGCATTGATGCGTTTACAATCATTTCAGATGCAAATTCCATACCTGTGGTTTTTACATTTAGTTTTTGATAGGCTACTTTGCTAATTCCTCGCAAGCCACAATGAAAATCGTTTATTTTTATTTTAAAAAATAGTTTTCCTAAAAAAGATAAAATAGGGTTTCCTAAATATTTGTGCAAAAAAGGCATGGCACCTTTTTCTATGCCGCCTTTAAATCGGTTTCCAATTACCAAGTCATTTCCGTCTCTTAATTTTCCAACAAATAATTGCAAATTACTAAAATCGTAACTGTCATCAGCATCCCCCATAATCATATAAGCGCCATTTGCTGCCTCAAAGCCGCCTTTCAAAGCGTTGCCATACCCTTTTTTGGGTACTGAAACAACTTTTGCACCATTAGCAATAGCAATTTCTTGCGAACCATCGGTGCTGCCGTTATCTGCAATAATTACTTCGCCATTTATTGCGTTTTGTCTTAAATAATTGTTTGCTTTTTTTATGCAAATTTCAAGAGTTTCTGCTTCATTTAAACAAGGCATTATTATAGATAATTCTAATTTCATACTTAAATTTTAACAGATTTTTTTTCTAATAAATAAACTATTATTACCAAAAATATCCAATGATTATAAAAAATATAGCGATCAATAATGGGTTCAACAATAGCAACTAGCAACAAGTTTAATAAAATCAACAAACTAAATATTAGTAAAAGTAAATTTATGTTTGATTTTGTTTGAATAAACCCAAATAAAGCAATACCAAATAAAACAATAAAGGTTACCAAAAAACTAATCGAAAAAAAGCTAACATACATATTTTTAAAAAGCAATGAAAACCAATCTACAAAATGTGCTTTTAGTAACGGAAAAGTAATAGCAAATGTAATTTTGTCGTTTTTAATAACTCGCTGATCAATAGACTCGTTTTTAAAAAAAGTTTCGCCATAATTGCTCAAAGTTTCATTGCAAATTACCCCAAAATTATCGTAATAAAATGTAAAATCGTATGTTCCTGTTTGCAATTGCGATTTTAATACTTTTTCTTTTTCTAATTGCTTATAAATGTATAAAAAATATTTTTTTTCTAAATCATTTTTAAATAAAATAGAATCTTTTTCTTGTGATACAAACATTGGCACTGCAGCTAATTGAATACCTGTCCAAGGAGTAGATGTAAAATGATTGTGTTGTATTTTATGATATGTCTTGTCTGATAAAATGCTTAAAATTGGCACAGAAATTACTAACAATAAAGCAATAAGCACATTTTTAAATGCAAGTTTTTTTTGATATTGTTTTAATAAAACCACGAATAGTAACAATGGAATTAAAAACAAAAACTGCCCTCGAATGTTTATAAGCAAAAACAAAATAAATGCTGCCCAAAAATACTGCTTATAGGTTTGCGATTTTGCTAAAATGAGATTAAAAAAAACACTCAAAAAAAGCAAATAAAAAGCATAAGATAAACCTTCCGATAGTATTGAATTTGCTACCTTATTTTGAAAAAAAACGGGCATTATTAAGACTAAAAATAAAAAAAATAAATATAAAGAATTGCTAAATAAATAGTTTTTAATGGTTTTTAACAGAAAAAAAACACCTATTAAAATAAAAATAAGCTGTGTAAACACTACATAATATAAATAATTTATACCAAAAACAATCTTATGCATTGACAAAAAAAGTGGATATCCAAAACTTCTGATTAAAACAACCTCCATGTATCCATACGAATCGGGGTATAGAATGTAACCAGATTTGTAAACAAACAAAAAAGTTATTATACAAACAAAAAAGTAGGCGAAATTTATAGTTTTTGTTTTATTAACCATAATTTAAACCGTTCGTTGTATTACTTCAAAAACAGAACTGTCTTCACATTTCAATGTTTTTGAAGGAAACTTCATAATTAAAGCATAATCATGAGTTGCCATTATAATTGTTTTTCCGTTTTCGTTTATTTTTTTTAATACATTCATGATCTCTACAGAGGTCTGAGGGTCAAGATTGCCAGTAGGTTCGTCAGCTAAAATTAACTCGGGATCATTCAATAATGCTCTGGCAATAGCAATACGTTGTTGCTCACCACCTGAAAGCTGATGAGGCATTTTATGCGCTTGCGACATCATGCCTACTTTGTCCAAAACATCTTCTATTTGCACATCCATGTCAGCTTTTATTTTCCAGCCAGTTGCTTTTAAAACAAATACTAAATTTTCTTTGATGCTGCGATCGGGTAATAATTTAAAATCTTGAAAAACAACTCCTAATTTTCTTCTTAAAAAAGGAATTTCATTTTCTTTTAAAGTTTTTAAATTAAAGTCAACAATATGCCCCTCTCCTTCAGTTAAGGCTAAATCTCCATAAAGTGTTTTCAGAAAGCTGCTTTTTCCAGCACCTGTTTTCCCAATAAGGTAAATAAATTCGCCACGTTTAATTTCTAAGTTAACATTGTTTAAAACAATGTTTTGATCCTGAAAAACGGCTACATTTTGTAAGCTTAAAATAACTTCAGACATATTTGATTGGGGTTTAATTTGTAAAAGTAATCATAGTTACGTTATATTCAAAATCGTATGAATCAATTCTGCAATATAGTTAAACTTGTTTAAAACCTTGTTCACAATATAAACCTTGGTTTAATCGTTGTTGTCTATATATATCTTATATTTGAAACAATAAATATGAATAAAATGAAGCTTTCAAAACACCTATTTTTCTTTTTTATTGTTTTTCAAACCTCATTTGTTTTAGCACAGCAAACAACAATTTACACACACGATTTAAAAGAATTTGACCTCGCTGTTGGGTTGTTTAATGATTCACAATATCAATCTGCACAAATTATTTTTGACAAAGTAATTAAAAATGGTATAAGCTCAGATGTAAAAGCCGATTGTGTTTATTATAGCGCCAATTGTGCTATTCGTTTAAATCAAAATGGTGCCGATCAATTGATGGAAAATTTTGTAGAAAATTACCCCACTAGTACCAAACAAAATCAAGCTTTTATTGAGGTAGCACATTATTATTTTGCACAAAGTAATTTTCCAAAAGCTTTAAAGTATTTTGATAAAGTAAACGAAAACGGCTTAACCATTTATGAAAGAGAGCAGTTTAATTTTCAAAAAGGATACGCGTATTTTACTGCAAAAAATGTTAAAAGTGCTACATTATATTTCAACAAAGTACTTAACTCTAAAGAATACGGAAATCAATCCAAATATTATTTAGGTTACATGGCATATGAAACCGATGATTATAAAAATGCGAATGATTATTTTGATAAAGTTTCAGATCAAGATCGCTACAAAGAAAAAATGGGCTATTTTCAAGCGGATATGAATTTTAAATTAGGCAATTTTCAAAAAGCAATCGATTTAGGTGAAGCACAAATGCCAATATCAAAAGCGATTGAAAAAAGTGAATTGTCTAAAATTATAGGTGAAAGTTATTTCAATTTAAAACAATATGACCAAG
>NZ_CAWUTS010000026.1:0-70189 GCF_963925415.1 uncultured Flavobacterium sp.
GAATTAATAAATGCAAAAGCAGATATTGACGATATTGATCACTTATCAAACAGACGTGTACGAACTGTTGGAGAACAACTATCTCAACAATTTGGTGTAGGTCTTGCTCGTATGGCAAGAACAATTCGCGAAAGAATGAATGTTAGAGATAATGAGGTGTTTACTCCAATTGATTTGATCAATGCAAAAACATTATCATCTGTTATTAACTCATTCTTTGGAACCAATCAGTTATCTCAATTTATGGATCAAACCAATCCATTAGCAGAAATTACGCACAAGCGTAGACTTTCTGCCCTTGGACCAGGTGGTTTATCTAGAGAAAGAGCAGGATTTGAGGTTCGTGATGTTCACTATACGCATTATGGTCGTTTATGTCCGATTGAAACTCCAGAGGGTCCAAATATCGGACTTATTTCGTCACTTGGTGTTTATGCAAAAGTTAACGGAATGGGTTTCATTGAAACACCTTACCGTAAAGTAGACAATGGAGTTATTAATTTAACCGATGAGCCTATATACTTAAGTGCTGAAGAGGAAGAAGGTAAAATGATTTCTCAAGCAAATATTGAAATAGACAAAAATGGTAAAATTTTAGCAGAGAGAGTTATTGCTCGTGAAGAAGGAGATTTCCCAGTCGTTGAGCCATCTAAAATTCATTATGCAGATGTTGCACCTAACCAAATTGCATCTATATCGGCTTCATTAATTCCATTCTTGGAACATGATGATGCAAATAGAGCCTTGATGGGTTCAAACATGATGCGTCAAGCCGTACCTTTATTACGTCCAGAAGCTCCTATTGTAGGAACTGGATTAGAAAGACAAGTGGCTTCAGATTCACGTGTACTTATCAATGCAGAAGGAAATGGTATCATTCAATATGTAGATGCAAATTCAATTACTATAAAATACGATAGAACTGAAGAAGAAAAACTTGTAAGTTTTGATTCAGATGAAAAATCGTATAACCTAATTAAATTTAGAAAAACCAATCAAAGTAGTTCAATTAACTTAAAACCAATCGTAAGAAAAGGGGATCGAGTTGTTAAAGGACAAGTACTTTGTGAAGGATATGCTACACAAAATGGAGAATTAGCATTAGGAAGAAATCTTAAAGTAGCATTTATGCCATGGAAAGGTTACAACTTTGAGGATGCAATTGTTATTTCAGAAAAAGTAGTTCGTGATGATATTTTTACATCAATTCATATTGATGATTATACATTAGAAGTTAGAGATACTAAATTAGGTAACGAAGAGTTAACTAATGACATTCCAAACGTAAGTGAAGAAGCAACAAAAGATTTAGATGAAAATGGAATGATAAGAATTGGTGCCGAAGTTAAACCTGGCGACATTCTTATTGGAAAAATTACACCTAAAGGAGAATCTGACCCTACACCTGAAGAAAAATTACTTAGAGCAATCTTTGGAGATAAAGCAGGCGATGTAAAAGATGCTTCATTAAAAGCTTCACCTTCATTACATGGGGTAGTTTTAGATAAAAAATTGTTTGCAAAAGCAGTAAAAGATAAGCGTAAACGTACAAAAGATAAAGAAGATATTGACAAACTTGAAACCGAATTTGATGTAAAATCAAACGAGTTAAAAGAAAAACTTATCGATAAATTATTTACTATTGTTAACGGAAAAACCTCTCAAGGTGTAATGAATGATTTGGGTGAAGAAGTATTGCCAAAAGGTAAAAAATTTACACAAAAAATGTTATTTTCAGTTGAAGATTTTGCTCACTTAACTAAAGGTCAATGGACAACTGATGATCATACAAATTCATTAGTAAACGACTTAATTCATAACTATAAAATCAAATTAAACGATTTACAAGGTTGGTTAAGAAGAGAAAAATTTACGATCACTGTTGGAGATGAATTGCCAGCAGGTATCTTAAAACTAGCTAAGGTTTATATCGCTAAAAAGCGTAAGCTAAAAGTAGGAGATAAGATGGCAGGTCGTCACGGAAATAAAGGTATTGTTGCTCGTATCGTTCGTCATGAAGATATGCCATTCCTAGAAGACGGAACACCTGTTGATATTGTATTAAACCCTCTTGGAGTACCCTCTCGTATGAACATTGGTCAAATTTATGAAACAGTTCTTGGATGGGCAGGTCAAAAATTAGGTAGAAAATTTGCAACACCAATCTTTGATGGTGCAACAATAGACCAAATTAATGAACTAACCGAAGAAGCTGGTATACCTCAATTTGGTCATACCTATTTATATGACGGAGGAACTGGTGAACGTTTCCATCAAGCAGCAACAGTAGGTGTTATCTACATGTTAAAACTTGGACATATGGTTGACGATAAAATGCACGCTCGTTCTATAGGTCCATACTCACTTATTACACAACAACCTCTTGGTGGTAAAGCACAATTTGGAGGTCAACGTTTTGGAGAGATGGAAGTTTGGGCACTTGAAGCTTATGGTGCATCAAGTACATTAAGAGAAATCTTGACCGTTAAATCTGATGATGTAATTGGTAGAGCTAAAACTTACGAAGCAATCGTAAAAGGTGAAGTTATGCCAGAACCAGGATTACCAGAATCATTCAATGTATTAATGCATGAATTAAAAGGACTTGGTTTAGATATTAGATTAGAAGAGTAAAAAAAAAGTTATCAGTGTTCAGTAATCAGTTTACTGAACACTATATACTGAACACTGAATACTTAAAAAATAGTTTCAATAAAATCAATAGTAAGACTATGATGAACAATAGAAATAGAGACAACAAAAGTAATCCAATCAAGAGATTTAATAAAATCACGATAGGACTTTCTTCTCCAGAAGCAATTTTAGGAGAATCAAGAGGTGAGGTTTTAAAGCCGGAAACCATTAACTATCGTACACACAAACCAGAAAGAGATGGTCTTTTTTGTGAGCGTATATTCGGTCCAGTAAAAGATTATGAGTGTGCTTGTGGAAAATATAAAAGAATTCGTTACAAGGGTATCGTATGTGACCGTTGTGGAGTTGAAGTAACAGAAAAAAAGTACGTAGAGATCGAGTAGGACACATCAACCTTGTTGTGCCTATAGCTCATATCTGGTATTTTAGATCTTTGCCAAATAAAATAGGATATATTTTAGGTTTACCTTCTAAGAAATTAGATATGATTATTTACTACGAAAGATATGTAGTAATTCAAACGGGTATAGCAAAAAATGTTGATGGTGAAGAATTAAAAAGATTGGACTTTTTAACAGAAGAAGAATATCTAAATATAATAGATACGCTTCCTATGGAAAATCAATATCTTGACGATAATGATCCTAATAAATTTATCGCCAAAATGGGTGCTGAATGTATTATGGATTTATTAGCGCGTATCGATTTACAAACATTATCTTATGAATTAAGAAATGCTGCTAACAACGAAACATCTAAACAACGTAAAACAGAAGCTTTAAAACGTCTTGTAATAGTAGAAGCGTTTAGAGAATCTAATAAAAACAGAGAAAATCGCCCTGAGTGGATGATTCTTAAAGCAATTCCGGTTATTCCACCAGAATTACGTCCTCTTGTACCTTTAGATGGTGGTCGTTTTGCAACTTCAGATTTAAATGATTTATACAGACGTGTAATTATTCGTAACAATCGTTTAAAAAGACTTATGGAAATCAAAGCTCCAGAAGTTATCTTAAGAAACGAAAAACGTATGTTGCAAGAATCTGTTGATTCACTATTTGATAACACGCGTAAAGCTTCTGCTGTTAAAACAGAATCAAACAGACCTTTAAAATCTTTATCAGATTCATTAAAAGGTAAACAAGGTCGTTTCCGTCAAAACTTACTAGGAAAACGTGTAGATTATTCTGCTCGTTCTGTAATTGTTGTTGGACCAGAATTAAAATTATTTGAATGTGGATTGCCAAAAGATATGGCAGCCGAATTATACAAACCTTTCGTTATCCGTAAATTGATTGAAAGAGGTATCGTAAAAACGGTTAAATCGGCAAAGAAAATTATAGATAAAAAAGAACCAGTTGTTTGGGATATTTTAGAAAACGTAATTAAAGGTCACCCGGTTATGCTTAACCGTGCTCCTACATTGCACAGACTTGGTATTCAAGCATTCCAACCAAAATTAATTGAAGGTAAAGCAATTCAGTTACACCCTTTAGTGTGTACTGCCTTTAATGCCGATTTTGATGGGGATCAAATGGCCGTTCACTTACCACTTGGACCTGAAGCTATTTTAGAATGTCAATTGTTAATGTTGGCTTCTCATAATATCTTAAATCCTGCGAATGGTGCCCCTATTACGGTACCTTCTCAAGACATGGTACTTGGGTTATATTATATGACTAAAGAACGTATTTCAACTCCTGAAGTAAAAATTAAAGGAGAAGGTTTAACGTTCT
Source organism: uncultured Flavobacterium sp. (assembly GCF_963925415.1). Classification (GTDB taxonomy): domain Bacteria; phylum Bacteroidota; class Bacteroidia; order Flavobacteriales; family Flavobacteriaceae; genus Flavobacterium. The sequence goes on from NZ_CAWUTS010000026.1 coordinate 4,392, forward strand.
ATTCAGCAGAAGAAGTAAACATAGCATTAAATGAAGAGAAATTAGACTTAAATGCAAAAGTTAGAATAAGAGCAAAAGATTTTAACGAAGCTGGTGAATTAGTTTATCAAATTATTCAAACTACAGCCGGAAGAGTTTTATTTAATGAAGTTGTTCCAGAAGCTGCAGGTTTTATAAATGAAGTTTTAACAAAAAAATCGTTAAGAGATATTATTCATAAAATTCTTAACGCTACGAATGTGCCTATAACAGCTGCATTCTTAGATAATATTAAAGACATGGGATATAAATTTGCCTTTAGAGGTGGATTATCATTCTCATTAGGTGATATTAGAATTCCAGAACAAAAAGGTCAGTTAATTGCTGATGCACGTGTTCAAGTAGACGCTATTTCTGTCAACTATAACATGGGTCTTATTACTAATAACGAACGTTACAACCAAGTTATTGATATATGGACTTCTGCAAATGCTCAATTAACAGAATTAGCAATGAAAAACATTAGAGAAGACCAACAAGGTTTTAACTCAGTGTATATGATGCTTGACTCTGGAGCAAGGGGTTCTAAAGAACAAATTCGTCAGTTAACTGGTATGCGTGGATTAATGGCTAAGCCTAAAAAATCTACAGCTGGTGGTGGTGAAATTATTGAAAATCCAATTCTTTCAAACTTTAAAGAGGGTCTTTCTATTTTAGAATACTTTATTTCTACTCACGGTGCACGTAAAGGTCTTGCCGATACTGCCCTTAAAACTGCAGATGCAGGATACTTAACACGTAGATTACATGATGTATCTCAAGATGTTATTGTAAACTCTGTAGACTGTGGAACTTTAAGAGGAATTGAAGTTTCTCCTTTAAAGAAAAATGAAGAAATTGTTGAAAGCCTAGGTGATAGAATTTTAGGTCGTGTAGCATTGCAAGATGTTATTGATCCATTAACAACCGATATTATCGTTTATGCAGGTGAAGAAATTGTAGCCGTTCATGTTAAAAGAATTGAAGAATCACCAATAGAAAAAGTAGAAGTTCGCTCTCCTTTAACTTGTGAAGCTAAAAAAGGAATCTGTGCTAAATGTTATGGAAGAAACCTTGCAACAGGCAAAATGACACAAAGAGGTGAAGCGGTGGGTGTAATTGCTGCTCAATCTATTGGAGAACCAGGTACACAGTTAACTCTTCGTACATTCCACGTTGGTGGAGTTGCCGGTGGACTTTCAGAAGAATCAAGCATTAAAACTAAGTTTGCAGGACGTTTAGAATTAGACGATTTAAAAACGGTTAAAGGTGAAGATGCTGAAGGAAAAGCAGTTGACATTGTAGTTTCTCGTTCTACTGAATTAAAATTAATTGAATCTAAAACAGGTATTCTTTTAAATACGCATAATATTCCTTACGGATCTACAATCTTTGTTAAAGACGGAGATGTAGTAACTAAAGATACTATTATTTGTAAATGGGATCCTTATAATGGAGTTATAATTTCAGAGTTTACCGGTAAAGTAGCTTATGAAGATATTGAGCAAGGACATTCGTTCATGGTTGAAGTTGATGAGCAAACAGGTTTCCAAGAAAAAGTAATATCAGACTCTAGAAGTAAAAAATTAATTCCAACTTTATTAATTTATGCTAAAGATGGTGAATTAGTTCGTTCTTATAACTTACCAGTTGGAGCTCACCTTATGGTAGATGATGGCGAAAAAATTAAAGCAGGAAAAATTCTTGTAAAAATCCCACGTCGTTCTTCTAAATCAAGTGATATTACAGGAGGTTTGCCAAGAATTACGGAACTATTAGAAGCTCGTAATCCTTCAAATCCTGCAGTAGTTTCAGAAATTGATGGTGTTGTTACATTTGGTAAAATTAAAAGAGGAAACAGAGAAATTGCTATCGAATCTAAATTTGGTGAAGTAAAGAAATATTTAGTTAAACTTTCGAATCAAATTTTAGTTCAAGAAAATGACTTTGTTAAAGCAGGAACATCACTTTCGGATGGAGCTGTTACTCCAGAAGATATTTTAAGAATTAAAGGACCTTCTGCTGTTCAACAATATTTAGTAAACGAAATTCAAGAAGTGTACCGTCTTCAAGGTGTAAAAATTAACGATAAACACTTTGAAGTAGTAATACGTCAAATGATGCGAAAAGTTAGAATTCAAGATCCAGGAGATACATTAATGCTTGAAGATCAATTGGTTCATACGAGTGATTTTATTCGTGAAAACGATAAATTATACGGAATGAAATTTGTTGAAGATTCAGGTGATTCTGAAAACTTAAAAGCAGGTCAAATTATTTCTGCTAGACAATTAAGAGATGAAAATTCGTTATTAAAACGAAATGACAAAAACATAGTTGCCGCAAGAGATATTATTCAAGCAACCGCTACGCCAATCCTTCAAGGAATTACTAGAGCATCGTTACAAACAAAATCGTTTATATCAGCTGCATCTTTCCAAGAAACAACTAAAGTATTAAATGAAGCTGCTGTTGCAGGTAAAATTGATACATTAGAGGGTCTTAAAGAAAATGTAATTGTAGGTCATAGAATTCCTGCCGGAACAGGTATGAGAGATTATGACGATATGATTGTAGGGTCTAGTGAAGAATATAACGACATGGTTTCAGTAAAAGAAACGTATAACTATTAAGTTATAGACTTATATAATTTAAAAAACCATGAGGATATATCTTAATTGATAAACTCATGGTTTTTTGTTTAATACCATAAAAAAAATAAAATCATGAACGAGAACAATCCACAGCAAAACCAAATTAATATTGAACTAGATGAAAAAATAGCTGAAGGAATTTATTCAAACTTAGCAATTATCAACCATTCTAATTCAGAATTTGTAGTAGATTTTGTAACTATGATGCCCGGAGTGCCTAAAGCAAAAGTTAAATCGAGAATTGTATTAACACCACAGCATGCTAAACGTTTTTTAAAAGCCTTGGCCGAAAACATTCATAGATTTGAGGCTGCTCATGGTGAAATAAAAGAAGGAGATGCTCCGCAAATCCCTCTAAATTTTGGTCCAGCAGGACAGGCTTAATTTGAAAAACATGGTGTAGTCTTTTTGTGTACGCTTTACATAGCGATTTTTTTAAGGTTTTCTATTTGGATACTTTTTGTGTATCACTATTTTAGGACAAGACAGACATTAGTATAAAAAAACCACATCATTTGCGATGTGGTTTTTTTATTTTTTTTAATCAATTTCTGAAGTGTAAAATAAGTTTACACTTGGAAATTTTTGTTTGGTCATTTGTATAGAGAATTCAGAATCCGCTAAAAACACCAATTGACCATATTTATCTTTAGCTAAAAATTTTTGTTTAATTCGTTTAAATTCAGAAAACTCTTCGTTTTTTGGATCATTTGGTTTAACCCAACATGCCTTATACGCAGCAAAATTTTCATAGGTACATTTAGCGGTATACTCATGCTCTAATCGATATTGAATAACCTCATATTGTAAAGCTCCAACAGTTCCAATGATTTTTCTTCCGTTCAAATCTAGCGTAAATAATTGAGCAACACCCTCGTCCATCAATTGGTCAATTCCTTTTTCTAATTGTTTAGATTTTAAAGGATCAGCATTGTTGATGTATCTAAAATGTTCTGGTGAAAAACTAGGAATACCTTTAAAATTCATTAACTCACCTTCTGTGAGTGTATCTCCAATTTTAAAATTACCTGTATCATGTAGCCCAACAATATCACCGGCATACGAAATGTCAACTATTTCTTTCTTTTCGGCAAAAAATGCATTAGGACTCGAAAATTTGAGGTTTTTATTTAGCCTCATATGATGGTAGGCTTTGTTTCGTTCAAAAGTACCCGATACGATTTTAATAAAAGCTAATCTGTCTCTGTGTTTAGGATCCATATTTGCATGAATTTTAAAAACAAAACCACTTAGCTTTTGCTCATTTGGATCAACCAATCTTGTGTCAGATTCTTTAGGTCTTGGAGACGGGGCTATATCAACAAAACAATCCAATAATTCTCGAACACCAAAATTATTTAAAGCCGAGCCAAAAAAAACGGGTTGTAAATTTCCTCCCAAGTATGCATCTCTATCAAACTGAGGGTAAACTTCACTTGTTAATTCTATGTCTTCTCTTAAATTTTTTGCTGGCTTTGAACCTATTAACTCATCTAATAAGGGACTGCTTAAATCGGAAATTGCAATAGTGTCTTCAATATTTTTGCGGTTATCACCCGAAAATAAATTGATGTTTTTTTCCCATATATTATAAATTCCTTTAAAATCATAACCCATTCCAATTGGAAAACTCAAAGGTGTTACCGTTAGTTTTAATTTTTGTTCTACTTCGTCTAATAAGTCAAAAGCATCTTTTCCTTCTCTATCCATTTTATTGATAAAAACAATGATAGGAATTTTTCGCATTCTACAAACTTCAACTAATTTTTCGGTTTGTTCCTCAACTCCCTTTGCAACATCAATAACAACGATTACGCTGTCAACTGCTGTTAAGGTTCTAAAGGTGTCCTCAGCAAAATCTTTATGCCCAGGAGTGTCTAATATATTTATTTTTTTGTCTTTATATATAAAAGCTAAAACCGAAGTAGAAACCGAAATTCCTCTCTGACGTTCAATTTCCATAAAATCAGAAGTTGCTCCTTTTTTTATTTTATTGTTTTTAACGGCTCCTGCTTCCTGAATGGCACCTCCAAATAGCAATAGCTTTTCGGTTAAGGTTGTTTTTCCAGCATCGGGATGTGAAATAATTCCAAATGTTCTTCTTCTTAAAATTTCTTTTTCTAAACTCATAATAATAATAAAGATGCAAATTTATTAAAATCAATGTGAATTTAACCATTAAAAGTTATAATGTTTTAATTGATAGCGTTGTTTAAAACAATAAAATCACATTGTATAGTTTATTGAGCTTTATTATTTTTAACTAAATTTTGATTCAATTGATACTTTTTCTGTATTTTTATATCGAAATGCATCAAATTGTATTTGAGAAATGGCTTGTAAATGAAAATAAAATCGTTCATAGTAATTGTATTTTTAATGAGTTTAGCGTTGTTTGGCCAACAAGATGCTCAGTTTACTCAATATATGTATAATACAATACATGTAAACCCCGCTTATGCAGGTTCTAGAGAAGTAATTAGCATTTTTGGTTTGTATCGAAATCAATGGCTAGGAATAGATGGAGCCCCTATAACAGCTACTGCTTCAATTAATGGGCCTATTAATAATTCTAATATAGGTTTAGGCTTGTCTTTTATGAATGATAAAATTGGTCCGTTAACCGATTCAAGTATTTCTGCAGATATATCTTATTTTTTTCGCACATCAAAAAATTTTAAATTAGCTTTTGGAGTAAAAGCTACAGCTAATTTATTAAATATTGATTTTACACAACTCAATATTTATAACGCCGAAGATTTAACAATTCAAAATAACATAGACCATGAGTTTTCACCAAATATTGGTGCAGGATTATATTTGTATTCCAACAGATCTTATCTTGGCTTGTCAATTCCAAATTTTTTTGAAACCAAACATTTTGATGAAAGCATTTCAAATTCAAATTCAGTTTTTTTAGCAAAAGAACGTTTGCATTATTATTTAATTGGAGGTCATGTTTTTGATCTAAACCCAAACCTGAAATTTAAACCTGCTTTTTTAACAAAAATAGTTCAAGGTGCTCCGCTTCAATTAGATGTTTCGGCAAACATACTCATTCAAGAAAAGCTTAATTTAGGATTAGCCTATCGTTTTAATGCTGCATTAAGTGCGCTGTTAGGTTTTCAAGTAAACCAAAGTTGGTTTGTAGGTTATGCTTATGATTTTGATACCACAAATATTGGAAACTATAACTCAGGTTCACATGAAATTTTCTTGCGGTACGAATTTTTTAATCATTTTGATCGAATTGTTTCACCTCGATTTTTCTAAAGTACATAGCATGAAAACACGTATAATTTTATCAATTCTTTTTATTTGCTCGGTTTCAGTATATGGGCAAAAAAGTCAATTAATTGATGCAGATAAAAAATTTAATTCATATGCCTATATAGATGCTATTACAATTTATGAAAAAGTAGCTAATAAAGGATATGTGTCAGCCGAAATTTTTGAAAAACTTGGAAACGCCTATTATTTTAATTCAAATTTAAACAAGGCAGCCTATTGGTATCAAAAATTAATAGATTTAGAAAAACCATTAGACCCTGAATATTACTTTCGATTTTCTCATGCTTTAAAATCTATTGGAGATTATGAGAAATCCAATATAATGTTTGAAAAATTTAGGGCTACAAATTTAACAGATAGTCGAGGAAAAAAGTATAGGTTAGAAAATGATTATTTAAACCTAATTGATAAAAATTCGGGCCATTATACAATTGAAAATGCAGATTCAATAAACTCAAAATATTCAGATTATGGATCTGCTTATTTTGGTGATGTTCTTGTTTTTGCTTCTGCAAGAGATACCTCAAAAATTTTTAGCAGAAAGCATAAATGGACCAATCAATCTTTTACAAATTTATATCAATCCAATATTAAAACAAATGGAAATGTAGCTGCGGCAACAGCATTTTTAAAAGGAGTAGAATCTAAATACAATGAGTCCTCAGCCGTTTTTACAAAAGACATGCAAACCATGTACTTTACCCGGAATAATTATATAGATGGCAAAAAGAAAAAAAGCAGTAAAAAAGCAGTATTGTTAAAAATTTTTAAAGCCACATTTATTGACGAAAAATGGCAAAAAATAGTTGAAATGCCATTTAATAATAATGAATATAATGTGGCACATCCGGCACTTTCACCAGATGAGAAAACGCTATATTTTGCATCAGATATGCCGGGTTCAATTGGTGCATCAGATTTGTATAAAGTTTCAATAGATGGACAAAATTATGGAAAGCCAATTAACCTAGGTACAAAAATAAATACTGAAGCACGAGAATCATTTCCATTTATAAGCGATCAAAACGAAATATTTTTTGCGTCTGATGGCCACCAAGGCTTAGGTGGTTTTGATGTTTTTGTTTCTAAAATTGAAAAAAACGGATCCTTTAATGAAGTTTATAATTTAGGAAAACCTATTAACAGTTCAAACGATGACTTTGCCTTTTTAATTGACACAGAAACAAAAAGAGGATTTTTTTCTTCAAATAGACCAGATGGTAAAGGATATGATGATATTTATAAATTAAAAGAAATTAAACCCTTAGTGTTTAATTGTACATATATATTATCAGGAATTGTTATAGATGCAATAAGCAATAAAAAACTACCAAACACAGCTCTTGTTTTGTTTGATGAAAACTTTTTAGAAGTACAACAAACAACTGCAAACGATTTAGGAAGTTTTATTTTTAATATAGCATGTGATAAAATATATATTTTAAGAGCAATAGGTTCAAATGGATATTCTTCAAATGAAAAGCAAATTAGTCTTTCTAGTAAAAACAGTGAAGTTTTTGTTGAATTGCCATTGAATAAAAACAGTATTAAAGTCCATGAAAATGATGATTTAGCCACTTTGTTAGCTTTTAAAATCATATACTTTGATTTGGACAAATCATACATCAGAAAAGATGCAGAAATTCAGTTAGAATTGATTTTAGAAATTTTAAAATCAAATCCAACTATGAAAATTGACATTCGGTCTCATACAGATTGCCGCCAAACAGAAAAATACAACCTAATTTTATCAAATAAAAGAGCAAAATCGACCATGGATTGGTTTGTGAAAAATGGAATTCAAAAGCACCGATTATCTAGTAAAGGATTTGGAGAAAGTCAATTAATAAATGGATGTACATGTGAGCCTACAAATTATTCTACATGCACCGAAGAGCAACATCAACAAAACAGACGTAGTGAATTTATAGTGCTTAAATTATAAAAAATACAGGTGGTATTTAATATTTACATATAAATTAATATCTTAGTTGTTTTTTTTGGTATAATTTTTTGTTAATAGATTAAGTTATTCTTGATTAATAACTTTGAATTATTATTTTTGTTGATTGTTACATTTTATTAAATTAATTAAAGAATATGAAAAACTATTTTGTTTTAGGATTATTTTTACTGTTAAATTTTAATCAAGTTTTTTCTCAAGAAATAAAAAATGAGGAATTATTTTCAATTGATAATAAACCTTATTTTACAGAAGAGTTTATTAGGGTTTATAACAAAAATATAGACTTGGTTAAAGATGATTCGCAAAAAAACATTGATGTTTATTTCGATTTATTTTTAGGTTATAAACTTAAAGTTGAAAAAGCGTATAAGATAGGACTTCAAAACAGCCTGAAATACAAAAATGAATTAGCTTCATACAGAACACAGCTTTCAAAAAACTACACAAGTGACTCTAAGGTAACTGAAGTTCTAAAAACAGAAGCTTATCAACGTTCGCTTAAGGAAATAAAAGCATCACATATTTTAATTTTATTGGATGAATTTGCTTTGCCTGCTGACACATTGATCGCTTATAATAAGGCTTTAGAAATAAAAAATAAAATAAGCGAAGGACTTTCTTTTGAACAGGCTGCAGAAACTTATTCTCAAGACCCCTCGGCAAAAGATAATAAAGGAAATCTAGGTTATTTTTCTGTTTTTAGAATGGTTTACCCTTTTGAGTCTACCGCTTATAACACTAAAGTTGGATCTGTTTCAAAACCAACACGAACTCGTTTTGGTTATCATTTAATTAAGGTAACAGATGCTAGAGACAACAGAGGTGAGGTTACAGTTGCTCATATTATGGTTTTAGACAAGAAAGCTGATGATGGTTCTGACATGTCAAAAAATACGATAGATGAAATATATCAAAAACTGCAACAAGGAGAAAAATTTGATGCCTTAGCAAAACAATTTTCTGAAGACAAATCGTCTTCTGATAAAGGCGGTGTTTTAAATCGTTTTGGTGCAGGGCAATTGAGCTCAATAGAATTTGAAAACATATCTTTTTCTTTAAAAGAAGTTGATGAAACTTCAGAACCATTTAAATCAAATTTCGGATGGCATATTGTCAAATTAATTGAAAAGCATTCTGTTGAAACCTATGAAAAGGCAAAATATGAATTGGAAAATAAAATCAGAAGAGATGACCGATCTAAACTAATTTCAAATTCTTTAAGCGATAAATTAAACAAAAAATATACTTCGTCTACTGATGATAAAGTGATGAAATTAGTTAAAAGTTTAGTAGATGATACTTTTTATAATCAAGTTTGGGAAGTTTCGCAAGATGTGTTGAAAGAAAGCAATATAGATTTATTAGTTATTAATAATGATTTAAAAATAAAAGCATCTGTATTTTTACAGTACTTACAAACAATGCAAAAACAAAATCTTCAAATTAAACCAGTTGCTGCACTTGTGGATCATTTTTATGCTTTATTTATAGATGTTAATTTAAAAGAATATTATGATTCCAATTTAGAAAATGAATTTTCTGAATTTAAAAACATAATGGAAGAATATAGAGACGGTTTATTGCTATTTGATTTGATGGAAAAAGAAATATGGGATCGTTCTAAATCAGATACTATAGGTCAAAAAGAATTTTATTTAAACAATAAAGCAAACTATACATGGAAGAAAAGAATTCAAGCAGATATTTATTCTTCAACCAATAGATCAGATTTAGAAGCAGCCTTAAAACTTGTTGAAAAGGGAAAAGAAGTTATATTTATTAAAAACGAATTAAACAAAGATGGTAAAGTAAACATAATGGTTCAAACAGGTTTGTTTGAAGAAGGGGATAAGTTTTTGCCCAAAAGCATTAAATATAAAGTTGAAAGATCTAAAATAGTAAAAGAAGGAGATTATTATTTCTTTTTAAATACTTCAAAAATAACAGATTCGGAGCCTAAAAAATTCGAAGATGCAAAAGGTAAAATAATTAATGATTATCAACAATTTTTAGATTCCAATTGGGTTAATGAGTTAAAAAATGACGTAACAATCAAGGTGAATAAAGAGGTTTTAGAAAAAGTAAAAATACTATTAAAATAGCATTATGAAATTAAAACTTCTGGTTGCAACAATACTTTTTGTTTTTTTTTCTTGTAAAAAAGAAACAATCAAAGAAGACAATGGTATAATAGCGCGAGTAAGTAATTTTATATTAGTAAAAGAAGACCTTATAGATTTAGTGCCTTTTGGTACAACAAAAAAAGACAGTATTGTTATTGTAAACGATTTTATAGATAGATGGGCCTCTCAAAAATTACTTTATAATGCAGCTGAAGTAAATTTATCTGATGAAAAACAAGCGGAATTAAATAATCTTGTAGATCAATATAAAAAAGACTTATACTTAAAAGCATACATAGAGCAATTAGTCTACAAATCATTTGACACAATAGTTTCAGAACAAGAATTGAGTAGCTATTATGAACATAATAAAGAAAAATTTAAAACAAATACAGCACTTGTAAAATTGAGTTATATTCAGGTAAATAAAAACAGTTTAAAACTTAAATTACTTTCAAGTAATTTTGCAAAAGGCTCAAAAGAAAGTAAAGATGTATTAAAAAAAAATGCAATTGAATTAAAAAGTTATGCTTTCAACGATTCTATTTGGATTGATATGAACCAAATTTATGAAAATTTTTCATTTATAAATATTGAAAACAAAGAGAATTACATAGTAAAAGATAGAATAATGAAATTCACAGATTCAACCGATGTTTTTTTTATTAAAACATCTAATTATATTGAAAGAAATCAAGTGTCACCCTTTCAATATATAAAACCAACATTAAAAAATGTTATCCTAAATAAACGTAAAATAGAATTAATAAATAAATTTCAAAAAGACATTACAAAAGATGCTCTCAAAGACAAAAAATATGAAATATACAAATAAAATAAAAAATCTTTTAGCCCTTGTTATTATAGCTTCAACAGCATTATATGCTCAACCAAAAAAACAAAAAATTGATGGTGTTTCTGCTGTAGTAGGTGATTATGTAGTTCTAGATTCAGATATCGATTTAATGTTGATAGAGTTAAGAGCTCAAGGTATTTCAAGTAAAGATGTAACAAGATGTGAACTGCTTGGTAAACTTTTGGAAGATCGTTTATACGCTCATCATGCCATTCAAGACAGCTTAATCGTTTCGGATGACGATGTAAGAAATGTAATGGATGAACAATTGGGCGTAATGACTGAGCAATTAGGAAGTGTTGATAAAGTTGTAAAATATTACAATAAAAAAAATCTTGATGAATTTAAAAACTATTTCTTTGACATCATCAAAATGAACAAATTGGTATCAGCAATGAATGCAAAAATTGTCGATGATATAGAAATCACACCCGAAGAAGTAAGAACGTTTTATAATAAAATACCTAAGGAAGACCTTCCTGCTATTGGTGCTGAAGTTGAAATTGCACAAATCATTACTAAACCTATAATTTCGGAAGAAGAAAATCAAAAAGTAATCAATAAACTTTTAGATATTAAAAAAGACATATTAGAAAACGGCTCTAGCTTTACTACAAAAGCTGTTTTATATACTGAAGATAGAGCTTCTGCGTCAAATGGAGGTTATTATAAAATAAATAAAAAAACTCAATTTGTAAAAGAATTTAAAGATGTAGCTTTTAGTCTTCAAGAAGGCGAAATTTCAGATCCATTTAAAACAGAATACGGTTATCATATAATTAAAGTTGAGCGTATTTTAGGTCAAGAAATTGAGTTACGACATATATTAATGTCCCCAAAAGTAAGTGAAGCATCCTTTAATGAAGCAAAAACTAGAATTGAGAATATTAGAGCAAAAATAATAAGTAAGGAACTTACTTTTTCTGAAGCAGCAAAATCTTTTTCAGATCAAAAAGAAACAAAAAATAATGGTGGAATTTTATTAAATCCAAAAACACTTGAACCAAAATTTGAACTTACCAAAATGGATCCATCATTATATAATGAAATATCGGAATTAAAAGTTAACGAAATTTCAAGAGTTATCACCGATGAAATTGCAGGCGAAGGAAAGTTTTTTAAAATAATAAACATCAATGAAAGATCTGACGAACATACAGCAGATTTTTCTAAAGATTTTATTAAAATAAAAGAGATAGCTTTAAAGGATAAACAAATTACTACTGTTTCTAAATGGACAAAAGAAAAAATTAGTCAAACCTATATTAAAATTAATGGTGAGTATCGTGACTGTGAATTTGCAAGTGATTGGTTGAAGCAAAATGTAAACTAATATTATTTTTAGCAATTAAAAACCACTTTACAAAAACACATATGTCAGACGTTGAAACATTAGAATTACTGGTTCAAAAAAAACAAGAGCTTCAAAAAGAAGTTGCTAAGGTGATTATTGGGCAAGATGCTGTTGTGAATCAAATAATTTTGAGTATTTTTTCTGGCGGACACGCTCTTTTAGTTGGAGTGCCAGGATTAGCTAAAACTTTAATGGTTAATACAATTTCTCAAGCATTAGGTTTAAATTTTAAAAGAATTCAGTTCACACCAGATTTAATGCCTTCAGATATATTAGGAAGTGAAATATTAGATGAAAACCGTCAGTTTAAATTTATAAAAGGCCCCATTTTTTCTAATATTATTTTAGCAGATGAAATTAACAGAACGCCCCCAAAAACTCAGGCAGCGCTCTTAGAAGCTATGCAAGAGCGTTCAGTAACCATTGCTGGGCATCATTATAAATTAGATTTACCTTATTTTGTTTTAGCAACACAAAACCCTATTGAGCAAGAAGGAACATATCCATTACCAGAAGCACAATTAGATCGTTTTATGTTTGCCATTAAATTAGATTACCCTAGTTTTCAAGAAGAAGTTGATGTGGTTAAAGCAACTACTTCAAATAATAAACCTCAAGTAAACCCCTTGTTTACAGCTCAAGATATTATTCATTTTCAAAACGTAATTCGAAAAATTCCTGTAGCCGATAATGTAATTGAATATGCCGTTACGCTAGTTAGTAAAACCAGACCAGATAATCCGCTCGCGACCGAATTTGTAAAAACTTATATTGATTGGGGAGCAGGCCCAAGAGCTTCGCAAAATTTAATATTGGCCGCAAAAGCTAATGCAGCTTTTAAGGGTAAATATTCACCAGATATTGAAGATGTAAAAGCTGTTGCAAAAGGTATATTAAGACACAGAATTGTAAAAAATTATAAAGCTGATGCCGAGGGTATAACAGAAGAAATGATTATAGAAAGATTGTTTTAAATGTTAAAAAATAATTAATCTACTCGAACATTTAAGCTGTAAATTTTAAAAGATAAAATAAATATAGTGCTATTTATGTTTAGTAATAAAATTAATCCTTAACATATTTAATTAATTTCATTTTTACACCCAAAATAATATCATATTAGTAATTTATATTGTTTTAAATGTCGATTTAACAATACATCAATCCTGTTGAAGATTATTTGATAAATATTTTTAAATAGAATAACGTTTTCGTAAATTTGTAAAACAAATAATTAAACTAAATTATACGATGGTATTTGATATTAAAATGATTCAAAAAGTATATGCATCTATGGCAGAACGAGTTGATAAAGCTCGTGAAATAGTAGCACATCCATTAACCTTGTCGGAAAAGATATTATATTCCCATCTTTGGGAAGGATCTCCATCAACTGCTTTTGCTAGAGGTAAAGACTATGTTGACTTTGCTCCAGATAGAGTAGCGTGTCAAGATGCAACAGCTCAAATGGCTTTGTTGCAATTTATGCATGCCAATAAAAAAACTGTTGCAGTTCCAACTACCGTTCACTGTGATCACCTAATTTTAGCTAAAGATGGTGCTAAATCTGATTTAGCTTTGGCAAATAATCAATCTAAAGAGGTTTTTGACTTTCTTTCATCTGTTTCAGATAAATACGGAATCGGTTTTTGGAAACCAGGTTCTGGAATTATACATCAAATTGTATTAGAAAATTATGCTTTTCCAGGAGGAATGATGATCGGTACTGATTCTCATACTGTTAATGCAGGTGGATTAGGTATGCTAGCAATTGGTGTTGGTGGAGCAGATGCGGTTGATGTAATGTCTGGAATGTCATGGGAATTAAAATTTCCAAAATTAATTGGAGTTAAGTTAACAGGTAAATTATCAGGTTGGACAGCGCCTAAAGATGTAATTCTTAAAGTTGCTGATATTCTTACAGTAAAAGGTGGTACAGGTGCTATAGTTGAGTATTTTGGAGAAGGAGCTACATCAATGTCTTGTACCGGTAAGGGAACAATATGTAATATGGGTGCCGAAATAGGAGCTACAACCTCTACTTTTGGTTACGATGATTCTATGCGTAGGTATTTAGCAGCAACTGGTCGTCAAGATGTTGTAGATGCAGCTGATCAAGTAGCTGACTATCTTACAGCAGATTCTGAAGTTTATGCAAATCCTGAATTGTATTTTGACCAATTAATAGAAATTAACTTATCAGAATTAGAACCACATATAAACGGCCCTTTTACGCCAGACAGAGGTACTCCAATTTCAAAAATGAAAGAGGAAGCAAAAGCCAACGATTGGCCACTAAAAATTGAATGGGGATTAATAGGGTCTTGTACAAACTCTTCTTACGAAGATATGTCAAGAGCTGCATCTATAGTTCAACAAGCTGTTGATAATGGAATTACTCCAAAAGCTGAATTTGGTATAAATCCAGGTTCAGAACAAATTAGATTTACCATAGAAAGAGATGGTATTATAGCTACTTTTGAAAAAATGGGAACTAAAGTTTTCACAAATGCTTGTGGACCTTGTATAGGTCAATGGGATAGAGCAGGAGCAGACAAACAAGAAAAAAACACCATTGTACATTCGTTTAATAGAAATTTTTCTAAACGTGCCGATGGTAACCCTAATACACACGCCTTTGTAACTTCACCAGAAATGGTTGCAGCTTTAGCAATTTCAGGAAGGTTAGATTTTAACCCTTTAACAGATACCTTAATTAACGACAAAGGGGAAGAAGTAATGCTACAAACCCCTTATGGTGATGAATTGCCAAAAAGAGGTTTTGATGTAGAAGATGCAGGTTTTCAAGCTCCAGCTGCAGATGGAAGTGCTATTCAAGTAGCGGTTTCTGAAACATCAGACAGATTACAATTACTAACACCTTTTGATGCTTGGAACGAAAAAAACATTACAGGTGCTAAATTGTTAATCAAAGCATTTGGAAAATGTACAACTGATCATATTTCAATGGCAGGGCCATGGTTGCGTTTTCGTGGTCATTTAGATAATATTTCAAATAATATGTTGATTGGAGCAGTAAATGCTTTTGGTCAAGCAACTAATAAAGTTAAAAATCAATTAACAGGTAACTTTGATACTGTTCCTGCAACAGCAAGAGCCTATAAAGCAGCAGGTGTTCCTACAATAGTTGTGGGTGATCATAATTATGGTGAGGGTTCTTCTCGTGAACATGCTGCAATGGAACCACGATTTTTAGGTGTAAAAGCTGTTTTGGTTAAATCATTTGCTCGTATTCATGAAACTAACCTTAAAAAGCAAGGAATGCTTGGTTTAACTTTTAAAAATGAAGCTGATTATGATAAAATACAAGAAGATGATACAATCAACTTCTTAGATTTAATTTCTTTTGCTCCAGGTAAACCTTTAACATTAGAATTTGTTCATGCAGATGGTTCAAAAGATTTAATTCTTTCAAATCATACATACAATGACAGCCAAATAGAATGGTTTAAAGCAGGTTCTGCTTTAAATTTAATTGCAGCAGGGAAAGCCTAATTTTTTCCTAAATAACAAAAAATATCCCTTTCTTTAATAATAGTTAGGGTTTTTTTTTGTTCAAAAATAATTGGTACTTTAATATATTAAAAAGGCCGCCTTCATTTTTTATTGAGGGCGGCCTTTTTAGTTTTGAATTATAATCAACTACTAGTAATAAGTAAATCGTCTTACTTTTGCAACATATTTTGCTAAACGAATAACTTGATGACTATAGCCATATTCATTATCATACCACACATATAAAACAATATTTTTGCCGTCTTTAGAAACAATTGTGGCATTGCTGTCAAATATAGAAGGAGCAGAAGTTCCAATAATATCAGATGACACTAGTTCGTTACTTAAAGAGTATTTTATTTGTTCTACTAAACCTCCTTCAAGGGCATACTTTTTCATAATATTATTAACTTCTTCAATCGAAGTTTCTTTACCAACCTCTAAATTTAATACCACCAGCGAGCCATTAGGTACTGGAACACGAATGGCATTAGAAGTTAATTTTCCTGCTAAATTTGGCAATGCTTTAGCAACGGCAGCACCAGCACCAGTTTCTGTAATTACCATATTTAATGCAGCAGCACGACCTCTTCTGTATTTTTTATGCATGTTATCTACAAGGTTTTGATCATTTGTATACGAATGTATCGTTTCTAAATGACCTTTAACAACACCCATAGTGTCTTCAACTGCTTTTAAAATAGGCGTAATAGCATTAGTTGTACAAGAGGCTGCTGAAAAAATGTCGATTTCATCAGGGTCATATTCATCATGATTTACACCATAAACAATATTAGGAATTCCTTTTCCTGGAGCAGTTAATATAACTTTACTTACTCCTTTTGAACTTAAATGTCTTTTTAAAGCTTCCTCATCTGTAAATGCTCCTGTGTTGTCAATTACCAAAGCATCGTTAATGCCATATAGGGTATAATCAATTTCTTCTGGACCATTTGCAGAAATCATATGAACGGTTGTTCCGTTTATGATTAAAGCTTTATTTTCTGCATCGGCTTCAACAGAACCTTCAAAATCGCCATGTACCGAATCATTTCGTAGCAAAGAAGCCCTTTTTTCTAAAACAGTTACATCATCTTTATCACGTGTAACAATGGCACGCAAGCGCAATTGTTGTCCTTTGCCTATTTTGCTCATCATTTCACGAGCTAATAATCGACCAATTCTACCAAATCCATAAAGAACTACATCTTTTGGCTTTATTTCAATTGTGTTTTTTGCGTTTTTTAACTTGTCAATTACAAAAGCTTTTGAATTGTTGTATTTAGAATCTTCTAAATGATATTCATAAGTTAGTTTTCCAATATCAATTTTTGAGGGAGGCAAATCTAGACTGTTAATAGCTAAAGCAATTTCTACAGAATCAAAAATATGAATTGGTTTTTGAACAAATGCACCTGCATATTCGTGTAAATTCATAATATCACTTACGTTTCTATCAATCAATTGATTTCTAAATATAACTAATTCAATTGATTTGTCATACCATAAATCGCTGACAATTTTTATGAATTCTACACCTGCTTTTCTTCGATCTGCCTGAAAAGAAAGTTCTTTTTCGTATAAATTGATATTACTCATAAATAAATTATAGATTAATTTTATATATTTTTTTGCAAAAGTATATATTTCAAACGTTTTCGTAAAACATATTGACACTTATTTATAAAAAAATAACATAATATAAATAAATTGTTTGACGCTTTGATAAAATTAGTTGCTTTAACGTTTAATTGATAATTATTTGAGTTAACTCTCCATCTTTTGTAATTAATTTATAAATAGCTTTTGATGTTTTCTTTTGGTTTAAATAGCTGGAAACGGTTTCAATATCAATGACTTTTATTTGATCTATAGACAAAACAATACTGCCTTCTAAAATGCTTTTGTATTCTTTGTATTTTTCATTGTTTACGGTTTTAATTTTTATTCCATAATCTAAATTATAATTTTCTCTATCTGCATCAGAAATGTTTTCAAATTCAATTTTATTAAATTCATATGTTGTATTTTCGGTTTTAATCAATTTTACAGAAATTGTTTTTAACTCTCCATCTCTCAATACCCCTACATTTAATGACTCGTTAGGCCTTTTAGTTTGGATAGTAGATGATAAATCAGACATGTTTTTAATTTTTTTATTATTTAATAGGGTAATAATATCTCCTTTTTTTATACCTGCTTTTTGAGCACCTGAATTTTTGGATACTTTATTTATATAAATACCTTGAGTTTGCTTTATTCCCAAACTTTTTGATATTTCTCCAGTTAATTCAATTCCTTCGATTCCCAGCGCACCCCTTTGAACATTACCAAACTGCATTAAATCTTCAACAATTTTTCGAGTAATGTTAGAGGGAACAGCAAATGAATATCCTACATATGACCCCGTTTGTGATGAAATCATGGTATTAATGCCAATCAATTCTCCTTTTATGTTTACCAAAGCGCCTCCAGAATTTCCAGGATTAACAGCAGCATCTGTTTGAATAAATGATTGTATGCCTCTATTGCTTAGATCTCTTGCTTTTGCCGAAACAATACCTGCTGTAACGGTAGAAGTCAGATTATAGGGGTTTCCTACAGCTAAAACCCATTCTCCAACTTTTATTTCATCTGAATCGCCAAAAACAGTAAAAGGTAATTTTTCATCTGAATCAATTTTTAATAATGCGATATCCATTTTTGAATCGGTTCCTACGAGTTTTGCTTTGTATGATTTATTATCGTTCATCGTTACCTCAATTTCACTAGCGTTTTGAATTACGTGATTGTTTGTTACAATAAAACCGTCTTCACTGATAATAACACCAGAGCCTGTTCCAACTTGTGTTTGTTCTTGATTTCCGCCACGACCATTTCCGAAGAAATATTCAAAAGAATCTCGATACACTTTTTGAGTCGATATATTTTTAACATGAACTACACTGTGAACGGCACTTTCTGCAGCACTCGTAAAATCAATTGATTCAGCTTCTAAGTTTACATTTTTTGAATAATTGGGTGAAACAGTTGTTGCGCTATTGCTTTTAACTTTATCAAAAAATAGTTTATAAGCACTCAATGTAATTACACCACTCATAATCGACAACAATAATAAACTTCCAAATTTTTTCATAAGTAACTTTGTATTAAATTAAATGATTAAGTAAAATTATTAATTCTATTAGATAAAAAAATCTGTTTAACGCACACTTAACAATCTTTAACATCTTATTAATATTTTGTACTTTTGTATTAACATAATTTTATATGAACATACAATTTTATAAATATCAAGGTACAGGAAACGATTTTGTGATGCTTGATAACAGACAAAATTTATTTCCCAAAAACAATACCAAACTTATTGCGCAGCTGTGTGATCGAAAATTTGGCGTGGGCGCTGATGGTTTAATTTTATTAGAAACCCATCCTACTTTAGACTTTAAAATGGTCTACTATAATTCTGACGGAAATGAAAGTACCATGTGTGGAAATGGCGGAAGATGTTTGGTTGCTTTTGCAAAAAAAATGAACGTTGTTAAAAATAGTGCTTCTTTTGAAGCGATTGATGGGTATCACTATGCCACTATTGATGCTGATGAAGTTGTATCGCTTCAAATGAAAGATGTGAAAGATATTAAAATTGAAAAAAATTATACATTTTTAAATACAGGTTCACCACATCATATTGAACTGGTAGACGATTTAATAAGTATAGATGTCAAAAGTCGAGGTTCAAAAATAAGATTTTCAGAATTGTATAAAAAGGAAGGAAGTAATATAAATTTTGTTCATCAAATAAAAAACAACACCTTTAAAATTCGCACCTATGAGCGTGGCGTTGAAGATGAAACGTTGTCATGTGGAACAGGTGCTACAGCAGTTGCAATAGCGATGTTTCAAACAAACAAAACAGATTGTAAAGAAATAAACGTATTAGTAGAAGGAGGCGAATTAAAAGTTAAATTTGAAATTGAAAACAATATATTTACCCATGTTTTTTTAACTGGCCCTGCCGTTTTTGTTTTTGAAGGAATTTTAACTTTTTAATTTAAAATAAAGTAGTATGATGGCAATTTTTGTTGTGTTTTTAATTTTACTAATGCTTGTTGTAGGCACAGCAGTGGCTGTTTTATTTAACAAGAAAAACAAATAACACTTGATAACATTAAAAGGAAATTCAGTTTTTTTAAGAGCATTAGAGCCAAACGATTTGGAATTTATATACACCATAGAAAATGATGAGTCTATATGGAGTGTAAGCAATACTCAAGCTCCATATAGCCGTTTTGTATTGAAACAATATTTAGAAAATGCCCATCAAGATATTTTTGAAGCGAAACAATTGAGGTTGGCTATTTGTTTGATTAATTCAAATAATGCTATTGGATTAATTGATTTATTTGACTTTGATCCGTTACATAATAGAGCAGGAATCGGAATTGTAATTCACAACGACAATTATAAAAAGTTAGGATATGGATCAGAAGCATTAAGATTGCTAATTAATTATAGTTTTTTTCAATTGCAACTGCATCAAATTTATGCAAATATTAGTACTGAAAATAAAAGTAGTATTGATCTTTTTACTAAATTTGAATTTGAATTAGTAGGCATAAAAAAACAATGGAATAAGGTCAATAATCAATATAAAGATGAAGCCTTTTACCAATTAATTAACACGAAATATCAAGACTTTGAACTTTAAAAAATTAATTTCTATAGCCACAATTGCAAGTGTTTTTATTCTTGGAATTGTAACTTATTACTTATACAATAAGGCATTTACGGCTAACACGACTTTTACACAAAACGAAGTTTTTGTATTTATACCCTCAAACTCCACCTATGAACAAGTAAAAAAAATTTTAGATCCTTTTATAAAAGACATGGATAAACTTGATTTTGTATCTCATAAAAGAAATTATGAAGCCAATGTTAAGTCGGGAAAATTTTTATTAGTAAAGAACATGACTTCTTTTGATGTTATACAAGCTTTGCGAAATAATATTCCAGTTAAAGTAGTATTTAACAATCAAGAAAGTTTAGAAAAACTAGTTCAGCGATTAACTACTCAAGTTGAACCGAATGGCCCCAGTTTAATTAAAGCATTTACAAATCCTGCTTTTATGAAAGAAAATGGATTTAATGAAGAAACTATTTTAGCTCTTTTTATTCCAAATACCTATGAATTTTTTTGGAATACCAGCGCGGAAAAGATTGCAAAAAAAATGGTAAAAAACTACCATAATTTTTGGAACAACGAACGAAAAGCTAAAGCATTTGAAAAAAATTTAACACCTATTCAAGTGTCGGTATTAGCATCTATTGTTCATAAAGAAACAGTAAAAGTAAGCGAAAGACCCTTAATAGCAGGCGTTTATCTAAACCGATTAGCTCAGAACATGCCGCTTCAAGCAGATCCAACTGTTATTTTTGCTATGAAAAAAATTTCAGGAAATTTTGATCAAATTATCAAACGTGTGTACTCTAAAGACACAAAAGGTGCAATATCTCCTTATAATACCTATATATATGTAGGCTTGCCTCCAGGACCAATATCCATGCCTGATATTTCGGCTATTGATGCTGTTTTAAATGCAGAAAAACACGACTACATATACTTTTGCGCAAGTGTTGAACGCTTTGGATATCATGATTTTGCTTCAAATTATGCGGCACATCAAGTTAATGCTAAAAAATATTCAATCTGGGTAAATAAAATAGGAATAAAACGATAAAAAACAAGATTTTTCCTTTTTTTTAAAACTGTTTTACACTAAATTTCGATCTCATTAAGAGTTAAAAAAGGGGACTAACACACTGTGTTTACTTCGTTTAACGAAATTTAACACACTGAAAATCAATTAAATAATATTTTTTGTATATTTGCATGCTGAATTAATAAGAATGTTAAACCTTTTTATTTAATCAAACGAAAATGAAAAAATATATATTTTTTATAAGTTTTATAAGTTCTCTTGCTTTAGCCTTTTTTGGTTTTAGCAGCTTTAAAATTGTTAAAGTAGATGGATTTCACATCAATTATGATGAAGTAATTAATTATCATGTTCCTACAAAAGGTGAAACTGATAAAATGGAATCCGTAACAAAAATTCCTTATGTAGGAAAAACATTTATAGGTTTTAGACAAGCACTAGCTTTTAGAGAGTCTAGAGGAAAATCTAATTTGATAAACCCTTTTGGTTATATGGGAAAATATCAATTTGGAAAAAGCACTTTAAGAAGAATTGGTGTTTATGACTTCGATGCCTTTTTGAACAATGTAAAAATTCAAGATAAAGCATTTACTGCTCTAGTAGCTAAAAATAAGTGGGAATTGCGTAAACAAATTTCAACTTATTCAGGAAGAGTAATCAATGGAATTGAAATTACCGAATCGGGTATAATAGCAGCGGCCCATTTAGGAGGTGCTGGTTCTGTAAAAAAATATCTAAGAAGTAATGGCAATAGTGGTTTTAAAGATGGTTTTGGTACTTCATTAAGAAGTTATATGGAGAAATTTGCTTCTTATGACATCTCTCATATTAAAGCAGATAAGAACGCAAAAGTAAAACTGGATTAATCAATACATTTTATGCATAATAAAAATACAAGGTCGGTTATGTAAATCGACCTTGTGTTTTTTCCATTCTTTGATGGTTTTTGTCTTAATAAATTCGGTAGGTAGTGTAATGTCACAAGCAATACATAAATGCGTATTTGCCTGTAATGTTTGTAAAATATCTTCTAATATTTTATTATTTCTATAAGGTGTTTCAATAAATAGTTGCGATTGATTTTTCTCAAAAGACAATCGTTCTAAGTTTTTTAAAACTACTTTTTTTTCATCTTTATCAATAGGTAAATAGCCATTAAAAGTAAAACTTTGCCCATTCATTCCGCTGGCCATTAAGGCTAATAAAATAGAACTAGGCCCCACTAACGGAATTACTTGAATTCCTTTTTCATGTGCTAATTTTACAATTACAGCACCAGGATCAGCAATTCCAGGACAACCCGATTCGCTCAATAATCCTATATTTTCTCCATCTAATAAAGGTTTTATCATTTCAAAATGATCAGAAACTTGGGTATGTTTGTTTAATAATGAAATATGCAACGAGGGTTGTTTTTTTTCAGGATTAATACTTTTAATAAATCTACGGGCTGTTTTTTCGTTTTCAACAATGTAATAATCTATAAAGTCAATTGTGCGTTTAATGCTTTGAGGCAAAACATCATCAGGCGAACATGTTATTTCTCCTGGGTTAGCTAACGTACACGGAATTAAATAGAGTTTGCCTAACATATGATCTGATTTTTTACAAATTAAATTGTAATGTGATTTAGTTTAAAATTAACCTTAAATATTTATTTTAATTTATCTGCAATTACATTACAAGCTTTGTCTAACATTTGATATACTACTTCAAAATATTCATTACCACCATAATAAGGATCTGGAACTTCCATGTCTTTGTAAGGAGGTAATTCGTTTAATATAAGTTTAACTTTTTGTGTCTCTTTTTTTGAAGATGTAAGTTTTATTATGTTTTCATAATTAGATTTATCCATTACATAAATATAATCAAACAATTTGAAATCATTTTTTGTAAACTGTCTGCATTTTTGATGGCTAAGATCAATACCGTGTTTTTTAGCAACAGCAATAGATCTTTTATCGGGATGGAGGCCTACATGGTAATTAGCAGTACCAGCACTATCAACACTAATTTTTTTTGAATCAACCTTTAATTGTAAAATACCTTCTGCTAATGGAGAACGACAAATGTTTCCTAAGCAAACCATTACAACTTTAATCATGATTTATAACGATAATTTTTTGTTTATGTCTTCAACAAATTTTTTGAATTGTTTGTCTGTTGAAACTAAATTATCTACTGTTTTACAGGCATGAAGAACTGTTGCGTGATCTCTGTCTCCTATTTGTGAACCAATATTTGCTAACGAATTTTTAGTGTATTTTTTAGCAAAAAACATAGCCAATTGACGTGCTTGAACCACATGTCTTTTTCTTGTTTTTGATTGTAAAATATCTAAGTCCAATTGAAAATATTCTGACACTACTTTTTGTATGTAATCAATTGAAATTTCTCTTTTTACATTTTTAACAAATTTTTCTACGATTTGTTTAGCCAGTTCAACGGTTATTTCTCTTTTGTTAAAAGAAGATTGTGCAATTAAAGAAATAATAGCTCCTTCTAATTCTCTTACGTTAGATTTGATGTTTTTTGCCACATATTCAATGATATCATCAGACATTTCAACACCGTCTCTATATAAAATATTTTTTAATATAGAAATTCTTGTTTCATAATCAGGTTGATGTAATTCTGCTGATAATCCCCATTTAAAGCGAGAAAGTAAGCGTTGCTCAATATCCTGCATGTCAATAGGAGCTTTGTCAGAAGTAAGAATTACTTGCTTTCCATTTTGATGTAAATAATTAAAAATATGAAAAAATACATCTTGAGTTCCTGATTTTCCTGATAAAAATTGAACATCATCAATAATTAAAACATCAATTAATTGATAAAAATGAATAAAATCATTTCTTGTATTTTTCTTTACAGAGTCAATATATTGCTGCGTAAAAATTTCAGCAGAGATATACAAAACTGTTTTCTCAGGATATTTGTCTTTTATTTCAACACCAATAGCATGAGATAAATGGGTTTTTCCTAAACCAACTCCGCCAAAAATTAGTAAGGGATTAAATGATGTTCCTCCAGGCTTATTTGCAACGGCCATTCCAGCACTACGAGCCAGTCTGTTCGAATCACCTTCAAGAAAATTATCAAAGCTGTAATTGGGATTTAATTGAGATTCAATTTTTAAATTACGAATTCCAGGAATTACAAACGGATTTCTTAATTCAGTATTTTTATTTACAACAGGAAAATCTACTTCTTGAGGCTTTACACTTGATCGTTGCGAACTTGGTAATTGTTCCGTATACGGAACATTATTACCATAAGTGTTTTCCATTTTAATTTTATATAGTAACTTAGCCGTTGGACCTAGCTCTTTGGTAAGAGCCACCTTTAATAATTTAACATAATGCTCTTCAAGCCATTCATAAAAAAATTTACTTGGCACTTGAATATACAACGCGTTATCGGTTAGTTCAACTGATTTGATAGGTTCAAACCAAGTTTTAAAAGCTTGGTCTTGAATATTATCTTTGATAAACTCTAAACAGTTTTTCCATACTGATTGCGCAGTTTTTGTCATAAATGAAATTCTATAAGGTTTTGTATGTTTTTAATTGTTAAAATTAACAATTGTGGCTCCAATAAATCGGGGACACAAATATGTGAACATTTTTTTAATAAAAAAAATGAAATAGGGGTTGATTATTAAAAATTAAAATTGTATAGTATAATGTATAAAAAAAAAATATATATATATATGAAAGAATATCAATTTTCTGTACGTGTTAGATATGCTGAAACAGACCAAATGGGTGTTGTTTATCACGGTAATTATGCTCAATATTTTGAAATGGGCAGAGTTGAGTGGCTCAGAAACATTGGTATTTCTTATAAATGGATGGAAAGCAGTGGTGTAATGCTTCCTGTTGTCTCTTTAACTATAAATTATAAAAAGCCAGCTCGATACGATGACCTTATAACCGTTAAGACTATTTTTAAAAAGCAGACGTCTGTAAAGATAGAATTTGACTATGAAATATATAATGAAAAGCAAGAATTGTTAACAACTGCATATTCCATGTTGGTTTTTGTTGATATGAAAACTAGTAAACCAATAATTCCACCGAATTATATTAAGGATAAATTAAATTGTATTTAACATTTTTTTTTAATAATAACTTCATAAAAAGAACTAAAAATGGTGAATATATTTTGGGCATTTTTTTTTGGTACGCTTATTTCAATTTCGCAATTTAGTTCCATTTTTTGTGAAGTAATTTGTATATTTTTTTCTTTTGTAACACGCATTACATTATTAAGGTTTTTATAATCAAATGAAATTATAAAATTAATGTCTATTGTCTTATTGGTAATTAGTGAATTTTCAAGCGCTAATTGAGCAGCGGTTTTGTAAGCAGACATTAAGCCACCGACGCCTAACTTTATTCCGCCAAAATAACGAACGACAACTATAAGGGTGTTTGTTAACTCAAATGACTGAATTTGACCATATATTGGCATACCAGCGCTATTGTTAGGTTCTCCATCATCATTTACTCTGTACGATGGATTTTCTGTTCCAATTTGGTAGGCGTAACAAAAGTGTCGTGCGGTATGATGTTTTTTTTTTAATGACAAAATGATTTCTTTGACTTCATCCTCGTTAGAAACTGGAAAGGCATAGCTAAAAAATTTACTATTTTTTTCTTTAAAAAGTACTTCTTCAGAAGGTTGTGATATGGTTTTGTAGCTTTCCATGTTCCGTTTTATTCATTTTAAATCGTCACTAGTACTATTGCAACTATAGCTAAAGTAATTCCAAAAGCATTTCGTTTTGAAAATTGTTCTTTAAAAAACAATAATCCTACAAGTGTAGTAATAATTACAATTGATATGTTGTGAATTGTAAACAAAGTAGCACTTTGAAATGCTTTCGCTTCTAACATCTTTACTAAATAATATAGAGAAAAATAATTAGGCAACCCTAATATTATGCCTGCAATGATATTTCGTGCTTCTAATTTAATCTTTTTTCTTAGAAATTGAATTGTAATGAGTATAATACCTACAATAAAAGCACATAAAAAAGTAATACAAGAAAATAAAGTTACTTTTTCTGAACTTACATGATATGTTTGTAAAAATTTTAAACTGGAGTCAATTGTTCCTGCTCCTATAAAGACTAAAGCCGGAAAAATTAAGTCCTTCTTTTTTTGAATTTCTCCTATTTCTTTTTTAGAACTAAAGTAGACTGCTATTAACGCTAATATAATTCCTGCTATTTTAATAAAATTAAGGATTTCATTATACAATACGATGCCGCAAATAATAGGAATAATTACTGACATTTTTGAAGCTACCGAAGCTACAGAAAGACCATTTTGTTGAGATGTTAAAGCCGTTACATAAAAGGTACCTATAAAAATTAGGCCCAAAAGTACACTGCCTATAAACCAGCTTTCATTACTAAATTCATTAAATTTAATAGAATGATAGGAATTTGGCAAAAAGGATACACCAACCAAAAAAGCTACAAAATAATTGACTACCAGGGCCTGAAGAGCTTCAATTTTATATTTTGCAAATAATTTTACAATAACAAAAAGAATAGCATTAAAAAAAATGCTTAAAATTAAATATATCACTGTTTAAGGAATGAAATTATCAAATAAGTTGGTTACATCTTCTTTTCCGACTTGTAAATTCCACACACTAAGCCCGGTTTTTTTTGCAGCATCTGTGTTTTCTTTTTTGTCGTCTACAAATAAAGTGTTTTTTGCAATTAGTTGGTGTTTTTCAATGATAAATTTATATATGTTTTTATCGGGTTTGCGCAGGCCCATTTCAAATGAATAATATACATGTTCAAAACAATTGATGAAACGATTATAAAATGCAGATCCCACTTTTCGCTTAAATTCTTCTATATGGGTATAATCAGTGTTACTTAATAAAAATAATTTATATTTTGAAGCAAGTTGCTCTAAAAACTCCAATCGATATAAAGGGAAATTGACCAAAATACTATTCCATGCCTTTTTAATGCTTATAGGATCAATATGTGGAATTTCTTTTTGAAATCCACTCAAAAATTCCATTTCATTTATTGCTCCTATTTCATATTGATAATTTAAATGATTTAAATTATCATTCCATTGGGTTAAACCCAATTTTTGTAATTCTTGCTCAACTTTAGTTTTATTTAAATTGATAAAAACATCACCAAAGTCAAAAATAATAGTATTAATCATGATTTTTTAAAAGTATGAGTTGGTCATCTAGTAGGTTTATTTTTTTAACTGTTAAACCTTTTATTATAGGAGCTTTTAATCCCTTTTTAAACATATTTTTCCCTTTAAAAATACGTGCTTCATCCCATGTATTTTCATCAATAAAAGTTTGAATGGTTTGACTTCCTCCTTCAACAATAAGTGACTGAATGTTGTGTTTTACTAAAATTTCTATTATGTTTTGAATCAAATGAGAATCAAAAGCACAATACTCATAAATGCAATTTTTAGTTGATTTAAAATCTTTGTTTTCGGTTAAAAATATGGTTTTTAAGCTGTTGTTTTTTACATGAAATGATTCGTTAATTTTGCCAGACTTGTCTAACACAATTCGTATTGGACTTGATCCATAAAAACTGCGTGCATTTAAACTAGGATTATCATTTAAAACTGTATTTGTGCCTACCAAAATAGCTTGTTCTTCTGTTCTCCATTTATGAACCATTTGTCTGGAATGGTTATTGGTAATCCAAATCGGTTCTAATTTGGTATGATCTACTTGTCTCAGTGTTTTATCAGGGGCGATATAACCATCATCTGTTTCAGCCCATTTAAGTATAATATATGGACGTTTTTTTTGATGATATGTAAAAAAGCGTTTATTTAAATTGGCACATTCTTTTTCTAAAATTCCAATTGTAACATGTGTACCTGCTTCTATTAATTTTTTAATGCCATTTCCAGCCACTTTCTCGTTTGGATCTAAAGTTCCGATAACTACATTTGGAATTTTATACTGTATTATTAAATCGGCACAAGGGGGTGTTTTTCCAAAATGACTGCAGGGTTCTAAACTAACATAAATAGTTGATTTTAAAAGTAATGTTTTGTCTTTTACAGATTTAATTGCGTTAACCTCTGCATGAGGCTCACCTGCTTTTTTATGCCAACCTTCACCAATAATTTCATCGTTAAATACAACAACACTTCCTACCAAAGGATTTGGATAGGTTGTGCCTAAACCATTTTTAGCTAAGGCAATGCAACGATTTATATATTTTTGATGTTTGTTCACTCTGCAAAAATAGTACATTTGTATTTAGAATTTTTATTTTTTATTTTATGGTAATTAGAAAGATTGAAAAAAAAGATAATGAACAAATTGCACAAGTAATTAGAGCCGTTTTTATATCGGACAACTACCCTAAGTCAGGAACTGCTTTTGCGGATGTTCAATTGGATTTTATGTATGAAGCTTATGATAGGCCAAAAGCTATTTATTTTGTTGTGGAACACGACGATGTCATTATTGGCGGTGCAGGTATAAGTCAGTTAGAAAACTCAAGTGAAAATATTTGCGAATTGCAAAAAATGTATTTTTTACAAGAAGTTCGAGGCAAAGGTGTTGGTTTTGAAATGATTCAAAAATGCTTGGTTATGGCAAAAGTAATGGGTTACGAAAAATGTTATTTAGAAACACTACCCGAAATGCTAGCTGCTCAAAAATTATACAACAAACTCGGTTTTGTTTACTTAACTAAACCAATGGGAGGAACAGGTCATACCAGTTGTCCAGTATGGATGATAAAGGAATTGAATGCTTAATTGAATAGAATAAAAAACATGATATTAAAAGAATATAAAAATAAGTTTATTGAGTCGTTAGCTCTAATTTATGACAATCATGAAATAGACAGTTTTTTTTACATTATAACTGAATATTTACATCAAAAAAAGCGAGTAGATTTAGCTTTAAATCCCAATTTTGTTTTAACTGAAACAGAATTAGAAAAATGGAAATCTATAGTAGATGAACTTAAACAAGAAAAACCCATTCAATATATTTTAGGAGAAACAGAGTTTTTTGGTTTGCGCTTTTTTGTAAACGAGCATACGTTAATCCCAAGATCCGAAACCGAAGAGCTTGTTGAATTAATTCTTTCAAATAATAAAAGGAGCAGTTCAACTTTTAAACCTAAAATTTTAGACATAGGAACAGGATCAGGCTGCATTGCTATATGTTTAGCTAAACATATAGCAAACGCAGAAGTTTATGCCTTAGACGTGTCTAAAAAAGCCTTAACGGTTGCCACAAAAAATGCTTTGGATAACAAAGTTGAAATTGTGTTTTTACAACAAAGCATTTTAAAAACAGATGATCTTTTTCAAGAATTTGACCTTATAGTTTCTAATCCGCCATATGTTCGAAATTTAGAAAAAGTAGCAATCAATAAAAATGTTTTAGACTATGAGCCTCATTTAGCACTATTTGTTGAAGATACAGATGCCTTATTATTTTATAGAAAAATTGCACAATTAGCACTAAAAAATTTAACCCCAAGCGGAAAGTTATATTTTGAAATCAATCAATACTTAGCAAAGGAAACGGTTGATTTACTTAAAAATTTAGGATTTAATACTATTCAATTGTTTCAAGATGTGTATGGAAACGACAGAATGATTAGTTGTCAAAGATAAAACTTGTTATTCGTAACGCAAAGCCTCAACAGGGTCTAATTTAGACGCTTTCATAGCAGGATATACGCCAGAAACAATGGTAACTACAAATGTGGTAATAAAGGCAGCTATCATTGCCATCCAAGGTATTGTAAAAACAAAACCAATAGCAACAGCTATAGCATAACCTATCAAAATTCCAAGAATAATACCTACAAGTCCACCTAATTGACCTATTACTAGTGTTTCCGTAAAAAATTGCCAAGCAATGGTACTGCTTTTTGCTCCTAACGATTTTCTAATTCCGATTTCTCTTGTTCGTTCGCTAACAGAAACCAGCATAATATTCATTAAGGCAATCGATGAGCCAAAAACAGTTATAATTCCTATTACCCATGCTGTAATACTTAAAACCTCTGTATTTGATGACAATGTTTGAATTAAATCATCACTTCGTTCAATACCAAAATTTTCTTTTTCAACAGGACTTAGTTTGCGCACTTGTCGCATGGTAATTAAAGCGTTTTCAACAGCTTCGTCTAACAAAGCTTCGTTAGTAACCATAACATTTAAGTCATAATTTATATTGGGTACCGAAAATAAAGAACGAGCCACTTGATTTGGAATTAAAACACGTAAATCTTGATTGTTTCCAAAAGTGGATCCTTTTTCTTTTAAAACACCAATAACTTTAAACTTGGCTCCACGAATAGAGATGATTTTATCTATAGGATTAATGCCATTAAACAAACCTTTTTCAAAATCTGAGCCTAAAACGCACACATAATTATTATTAGCAATGTCAAATGAATTAAAATTTCGCCCTTTTGCAATATTTAAACCTTTATTAGGACAAAAATTATCATCAACACCTATAATATTAATTTCAGGATCTGTTTTTTTGTCTTTATATTTAACTTCAATCCCGCTGGCTGCAGAAAAGGACAATGATGTAGTGGTAAACGGGAAGTTGTATTTTTCTTGAAAATCTCTGGCTTGAGGATAATTTAATATGGGATTTACACGAACATCAACATCATTTTTATTAATTTCCGAAGAAAAATCGTATCTACTTATAGAAAATGTATTTGCGCCCATTGATGCAAAATCATTTAATATTGTGTTTTTTAAGGCAGAAACAACGGTAAGAATACCAACTAATGCCGTTATTCCCAATGCGATAATAAAAACGGTTAAAGACGTTCGCAAAGCTTGACTTCTAATAGAGTCTATTGCAATTTTTGTGTTTTCTTTAAATAATCCTACCATGGCTATAAGACTTAAAAAATATTTTTTTGTTACAAATTTAGTTTACAATTCTTTAAATTCTATTAAAAGTAAGATATTTGCAAAAGAATAAGGATTAATTTTGTTTTTGAAGCTCAATAATCTGAAAAACCTAATAACTCTAGAATTCAATAATATGTCAAAAAAACCCAGTATTCCAAAAGGAACAAGAGATTTTTCACCTACAGAAGTAGCTAAGCGTAATTATATTTTTGATGTTATAAAATCAAATTTTGAAAATTTTGGTTTCCAACCTATAGAAACGCCTTCGTTTGAGAATTCAGATACCTTAATGGGTAAATATGGCGAAGAAGGCGACCGATTGATTTTTAAGATATTAAACTCTGGTGATTATTTAGATAAAGTTTCTTCGGACGATTTAGAGGCTATTAACTACAAAAAGTTAAGTGCTAAAATTTCTGAAAAAGCATTGCGTTACGATTTAACAGTTCCATTTGCTAGGTACGTGGTGCAACATCAAAACGAAATTGACTTTCCATTTAAAAGATATCAAATACAACCCGTTTGGAGAGCAGACCGGCCTCAAAAAGGACGCTTTAGAGAGTTTTTTCAATGTGATGCTGATGTTGTAGGTTCAACATCTTTATGGCAAGAAATAGAGTTGATTCAATTATATGATAGTGTCTTTAGTCAACTAGGATTACATAAAACAATAATTAAGATTAACAACCGAAAAATATTATCAGGTATTGCTGAGGTGATTGGTGCATCAGATAAATTAATTGATTTTACTGTTGCTTTAGATAAGTTAGATAAAATTGGCGAAGATGGTGTTAAAAAGGAAATGTTAGAAAAAGGTATTTCTGAAATAGCTATAGAAAAGGTTCAACCATTATTTAATTTAACGGGAACAGTTCAGCAAAAAATTGAAAAACTATCTCATTTGCTAGCATCTTCTGAAGAAGGAAAGAAAGGAGTAGAAGAATTGAAGTTTATTTGCTCTGCTGTTCAAGATTTAGGATTGCAAACAGCGTCATTAGATTTAGATGTTACTTTAGCTCGTGGACTAAATTACTATACAGGTTCCATTTTTGAAGTTACAGCACCAAAAGAAGTTGCCATGGGTTCAATTGGTGGAGGTGGAAGATATGACGATTTGACAGGGATTTTTGGATTAAAAAACATGAGCGGTGTGGGTATTTCTTTTGGTTTAGACCGAATTGCATTAGTAATCGAAGAATTAAACTTATTTCCTAAAACTGTTTTGTCAACTTCAAAAGCTATGTTTATAAATTTTGGAAATAAAGAAGCTTTATACAGCATGAAGGCTATAACTAAACTAAGGTCTAATAATATAAAAGTTGAATTGTATCCTGATAATGCAAAGATTGCTAAGCAATTTCAATATGCAGATAAAAGAGGCATTCCTTTCGCTGTTTTAGTTGGTGATCATGAAATGAATACACAAGAGTTTATACTAAAAAACTTAAAGTCAGGAGAACAAATAAAATTAAGCTTAGAAAAACTTGCTGAAGAATTAAATAAATAATTTTGAGGTGTACTAAAAAATAAATCCAACCGTTAGGTTGGATTTATAATAAACATACAAACTCCTAATAAAAATCAAAATTAAAATTTCAATTTTTTATTATAAATTAAACAATAAAGTCCCCTAACTCCTTATTGTAATTATAGTACAAATATAACTAAATGTTTTTTAATATTTACACATTTGTTGAAGAAATGTACTTAAATTTATTTAAAAAATCGTTAAAATGCAATTTTTTATCGTTAACGTGGCTTAAAACTCTTTTTTTGTTAATTAATTTAATCAAAATTGGATAAATTTTGTTTTTTACGTCTAATATTTAAAAATGCGATAAAGTATAAAAATATTTTTTCGAAAAAATAAGCCATAAATAAAGGATTAAAAATTAATCCTTTATAAATCTAGATATTATGATTTTAACATTTGTAGCGAAGACGGGAACCAGGGTTGTAAAAATCAATTATAAACACAGTAATCCTTTATTTTTAGGATACATGAATGTTTAAAAATCAATTTTAAAGCTTTTAGTTTCCTTACCTCACGCTGTATTTATATAATAGTAAAAACTATTTTCAATATTTTTTTCCCTACATTTGTAAAGATGTTTAAGAAATCAGTATCTATATTATTTCTTGTTTTGGCTAGTTCTCTTTATTTAGGACATAGCTTGTTTCTTCATACTCATGTAGAGGAGCACCATCATCATAATGAAGGTTCTGAAGATAACACGTTGTCACATTTCTTTTGTCATCTTAATCATTCTTGTGATTTTTTTTCGAATAATCATATAGAAGATACTGTAAAAACCAATAAAAAAGTTCCTGATTCAATTGTTTTAGTTCAAGGAATTTTATCTTTTACCAATTCAATTGGGTTTTATTTTAAAAAAGAGGTGATTCAAAATAAAGATTCGCATGTCTTTATTTCTCCCCACTTACATTCCTTACAATTTCGAGGGCCACCCACACTTTTTATCTAAATTATTCAATATTTGAATTACAAGACTCTTATTGCCATTTCTAAGCTATAAGTTATTTTCATATATCTTAATTTTTAAAAACAAAAAAATGAAAAAATTATTACTTTCAATAACAGTTATCGCTATGCTTTTTACTGCATGTAATGAAAAAAAAAGAATCAAACACGGGCATAACTATATGAATGGAACTCATCAACATGAAGATGGGCAAGTACATGTGAGTCATGCAGACCAAACGGTAAATCAAGAAAAATTTACAGTTTCGAATGATAGTGTTGCTGCAAAAGAAGCATACGATCATGAACATAAAAATGGAGAAAAACACGAACATTAATCTTATTAGATGCTTATATATTTATTTTTTTACAGACATCTAATTTTACTTTTATATATATGAAAATAATAAAAAACATAACGCTTCTTGTTTTCTTTATGATAGGATTTACAAGTTGCAATAATAAGGAGCAAGCTAGTAATGCTTCTTCCCTTGAACCATTAGCCTATACACTTTATACAGCACATACTGAATTGTTTGTAGAGTTTAAACCTTTGGTTGTTGGTAGCACATCAAATTTTGCTGCTCATTTTACTATTTTGGGTGAAAATTTTAAAGCTTTAACCGATGCAAAAATTACAGTAAGTTTGATTGTTGGAAGTAATGGTATTAAAAATTCAGTTGCTGCTCCAAGTTCTCCTGGTATATTCCGATTGGTTCTAGCACCCGAAACTGCTGGAACAGGAACTTTAGTTTTTGATATTGTAACTAAAGAATATACGGAAAAAATTACCATACAAAATGTAGTGGTTAATCCTGATGAAAAAACAGCTTTAGCCAAGCAACCTGAACATTTAGAAAGTGGGGATATTTCCTATTTAAAAGAACAAGCATGGAAAGTTGAATTTGCCAATACGGCAGTAACAAAACAAAATTTTAATGCTGTTATCAAAACAAGCGGTCAACTTCTTTCTGCACCTGGAGATGAAAGGATAGTCA
Organism: uncultured Flavobacterium sp.; assembly: GCF_963925415.1. Taxonomy (GTDB): domain Bacteria; phylum Bacteroidota; class Bacteroidia; order Flavobacteriales; family Flavobacteriaceae; genus Flavobacterium. Next base: position 39,308 of record NZ_CAWUTS010000026.1, read on the forward strand.
CCGCAAAAGCAAGTGGTGTGGTTGTTTTCTCTGGTAAAAATACTATTGTTGGTTCTTCTGTAACTTCAGGGAGTTTACTCTTTACTATTACTGGTGCTGATATGACAGAAAGTAATATTGATGCTTCAGTTAAAGAAGCTAAAACCAATTATTTAAAAGCCAAAGCCGATTATGAGCGTTCGAAATTATTGGTAGCAGATAAAATTGTTTCGGAAAGAGACCATCAACATGTGAAATTACAATTTGATAATGCTCAAACTGCTTATAATACAGTATCAAAAAACTATACTACTAAAGGTCAGAATGTACTTTCTCCAATATCTGGTTTTGTTAAAAATGTATTGGTAACGGAAGGACAATATGTATCTTTTGGAACACCATTAGCCACTATTTCAAAAAACAAGAATTTACTATTACAAGCTAATGTATCTCAAAATAATTTTAGTAGTTTATCTAGTATTCGTTCTGCTAATTTTAAAACACCACAAAATGATGTAGTTTACAATACTGTAGAATTAAATGGTAAAATTGTTTCTTATGGAAAGAGTACTTCTGCCTCAACTCCTTATATTCCTGTAACTTTTGAAATTAATAATACGAGAAATTTTATAGCTGGTTCAATTGTGGAAGTTTATCTAAAATCTACTGCTATACCAGATGCCTTGATAATCCCTACAACTTCCTTAATTGAAGAACAAGGATTGTTTTATGTTTATGTGCAAACAGGCGGTGAAAGCTTTCAAAAAAGAGAAGTAAAATTAGGTGCTAGCGATGGTGTAAATGTGCAAGTTTTGTCAGGGATAACACAAGGTGAAAGAGTAGTTACAAAAGGTGGTTATCAAATAAAATTATCTAGTGCATCAGGCACTTTGCCTGCTCACGGACACGAACATTAATCTATAACTTATGCTAAATAAAATAATTAAATTTTCATTACACAATCGATTTTTTGTAGTGATAGCATCCATTTTACTGTTAATTTTTGGTAGTGTTGTCGCTTCTAAAATGGAAGTGGATGTATTTCCTGATTTAACCGCTCCAACGGTTGTAATACTTACAGAAGCACATGGTATGGCTCCAGAAGAAGTAGAAAAACTAGTTACATTTCCGTTAGAAACTTCAGTAAATGGTGCAACGAATGTAAGACGAGTTCGTTCTTCCTCTTCCGCAGGAATTTCTATTGTGTGGGTAGAGTTTGAATGGGATACTGATATTTTTAGGGCAAGACAAATTGTAAATGAAAAAATAATAGCAGTATCTGAAAAATTACCACAAGGTGTTGGTAATCCTACAATGGCGCCCCAATCAAGTATTATGGGGGAAATCATGTACGTTAGTTTGTCTGCGGATTCAACTAGTCAAATAGAGTTACGAACCATTGCAGATTGGACTATTAGACCAAGACTTCTTGCAATTGGTGGAGTTGCACAAGTAACAGTTATTGGTGGAGAATATAAACAATATCAAATATTGGCTTCTTCTCAAAAAATGAGTTACTACAATGTTTCTTTAAATGAATTATTGAAAGCAAGTGAAGATTCTAATGGTAATTCGTCTGGTGGTTTTTTGAATGAATACCATAATGAATATATTGTTAAAGGTATTGGTAGAACTAATGATATAAAAGAAATTGGAAAGTCAATTATAAAAATCCAAAATGGAAACCCAATTAAAATTGAAGATGTAGCCGAAATTAAAATTGGTGCAGCTCCTAAAATTGGAGATGCTTCAAACAATGGAAAACCAGCTATAGTATTGGCAATTGCAAAACAACCAGGTATTAATACATTAGAATTAACCGAAAAAATAGACGCATCCATTGCTGATATTCAAAAAAATATCCCAAGCGATGTTAAGGTTAATACAAAAATTTTTCGTCAGGCAGATTTTATCAATGCATCTATCAGCAATATTAAGAAAACATTGTTGGAAGGAACAGCATTTGTTATTATTATTCTGTTTTTATTTTTAATGAATTGGAGAGCGACTTTTATATCCTTATTAGCTATTCCTATTTCGTTAATTGTTGCCATATTAACTTTAAAATGGCTTGGTTTCACTATCAATACAATGAGTTTAGGAGGTATGGCTATTGCTATTGGTGATTTGGTAGATGATGCCATAATAGATGTAGAAAACGTATTTAAACGACTCAAAGAAAATGCGTTAAAACCTAAAACAGAACAGAAAGATAAAATCACCGTTATTTTTGACGGTTCGTTTGAAATTAGAAGTTCGGTTATTAATGCAACCTTTATTATCATTGTTGCCTTTTTGCCTTTATTCTTTTTATCTGGAATGGAAGGCAAATTGTTAGCACCACTTGGAATAGCTTTTATAGTTGCCTTGTTTGCTTCATTGATTGTCTCTATTACACTTACCCCCGTTTTAGCAAGTTACTTATTAACTAGTGACAAAATGCTTTTAAAACAGCACAAGGAAAGTTGGCTGGTTGAACATTTGCAAAAAGGTTATTCCAATGCTTTGCAAAGAGTAATGAAAATGAAAAAAGCAGTACTTATTAGTGCTGGTGTATTATTTTTAGTTGCTTTATTAGTAATGAGTCAGTTAGGTAGAAGTTTTTTGCCTGAATTTAATGAAGGTTCGTTAGTCGTTAGTGCGGTCAGTTTACCTGGAATTTCTTTAGAGGAAAGTAATAAAATAGGCACGCAAGTGGAAAGAGCATTGCTATCTGTTCCTGAAATAAAAATTACTACTCGAAGAACAGGAAGAGCAGAACTGGATGAACATGCACAAGGTGTAAATTCATCAGAGGTAGAAGCACCTTTTGTTTTAGAAGAAAGAGACCGAGTGAAATTTATGGCTGATGTTCGTAAAAAATTGGCAGGAGTTACTGGTGCTAATATTACTATTGGACAACCTATTGGGCATAGAATTGACCACATGTTATCTGGTACGAGAGCGAATATTGCTATTAAAATTTTTGGTTCTGATTTGAATAAATTGTTTACGCTTTCAAACGAAATTAAAACTAAAATTCAGAATGTAGAAGGATTGGTAGATTTGAGCGTAGAGCAGCAAGTAGAAATTCCACAAATTCAGATTAAGGCAAAACGAGATATTTTAAATCATTATGGTATTACCATTGGTCAATTTAATGAGTTTGTCGATGTTGCTTTTGCAGGAGAAAAAGTATCTGAAATTTATGAAGGTAACAAAACGTTTGATTTAATTCTTCGATTTGACGATGCTAATAGAGGTAAAATGGAGCACATTAAAAATGCGATGATTGATACGCATGTTGGTAAAAAAATTCCTTTATACTATGTTGCAGATATTGTTAGCACATCTGGACCAAACACAATCAATCGTGAAAACGTGCAACGTAAAACAGTGGTTTCTGCTAATGTTTCTGGTCGTGACCAAAAAAGCGTTGTGGCTGATATTCAGAAAATCATAAATAACGAAGTACAATTACCAGAAGAATATCATATTGAATATGGTGGACAATTTGAAGCCGAAGCTGAAGCTTCAAAAACATTGGTTTTAACCTCGTTTATATCCTTATTGGCTATATTCTTAATTCTGTACCAAGAATTTAAAAAAGTAAAAACTGCTTCTATCATTTTGTTAAATCTTCCTTTAGCCTTAATTGGTGGTGTGTTTAGTATTTATTTTACCAGTGGTATTTTGAGTATTCCTGCTATTATAGGTTTTATTACACTTTTTGGAGTGGCTACACGAAACGGAATTCTATTGGTATCGCATTATGAAACATTGGAAAAAGAAGGATTAGCACTTTATGAAACCGTAATTCAAGGTTCAAAAGATAGATTAAGTCCTATTTTAATGACTGCACTAACGGCAGGATTAGCTTTGATACCCTTAGCTATAGCTAGTGATATGCCAGGAAATGAAATTCAGAGTCCGATGGCAAAAGTTATTTTAGGTGGTTTATTTACTTCTACATTATTGAACATTTTTATTGTTCCTGTAGTGTATTATTTGTCTAATCGTAAAAAAGCAACAAATGAAATATAACATACTACTTGGTTTTGTCCTTTTGTCGTTTGGTACTATTACTGCTCAATCAACTATTGATAAAGCATTAACCGAGATTGCCAAAAACAACAAGACCATACAAGCGAATACTAACTATTGGAATGCACAGAAAGTACAGTATAAAACTGGAAATTCTTTGTATAACCCAACGGTAGAGTATGACTATTTGCAAGGTACTCCTGCAAATGCAGGAAATCAAACGGATATTGTTATTACACAATCTTTTGATTTTCCAACCGTTTATGGAAAGAAAAATCAATTAGCAAAAGAATTGACTAATCAAGCTGATTTTGAATTAAAAGCGGCTAATCAAACCTTGTTGTTTGAAGCTAAAAAAGTTTGTATTGAATTGGTTTATCGAAACAAATTACAACTTCCCTTAACTAAAAGGAAAGAAGCTACTGCAAAATGGTTAGCTCATTTTAAAAAGAAATTGGAAGTTGGTGATGGTACTATTTTAGATATAAACAAAGCCGAAATACAGTTGCTTGAAATTAAAAAACAGTTTCAAGACAATGCTTCTGCTGTTGCTAAACTTAATGAACAATTGACAAGTTTGAATGGTGGTAATGCTCTTGTTATTACTGATGTTGCTTATTTTGATATTCCTGTGATTCCTGATTTTGAAACATTAGAAAAGGAAATTGATGCACATGATTATCTCAAAAAAAAGTTAGAGCTAGAAAAAGTAATTGCTCAAAAACAAATGGATGTAAGTAAGGCTATGGCTTTGCCAAAAATGGAAGTTGGGTATCATTATCAAGGTATTTTGGGACAAACCTATAACGGAATTCATACTGGTATTTCGTTACCCCTTTGGGAAAGTAGAAACACCGTAAAGCTTCAAAAGGCTAAAATGACTTTTGCTGAAAGTGTTTTAACAGACCATACTAACGAACATTATTATGAAATTAAGCAATTGTATGGTCGCTATGAAAGTTTGAAAAGTATTTTGGATGAGTATCAATATATATATCAATCTGTTGCACCTATGCCGCTTTTGGATAAAGCTTTAGCAGCTGGTCAAATATCCGTTTTGGAATACTTTGTGGAATTGAACTATTATAATGACTCTTATAATTCTTTTCTTAAAATTGAAAAAGAATATTATGAAGTTGTAGCTACTTTGCTGAAGTATCAGTTTTAGTATTTAACAAATTCATTACTTTGTTTTCTCGCTCCATGCTAAAGAGGTTTTTGATTTTTATAGAGTTTTAAACAATAAAAAAAAACCCTAAACAGTTGTTGTTTAAGGTTTTTTTTTGTAGCGAAGACGGGAATTGAACCCGTGACCTCAGGGTTATGAATCCTGCGCTCTAACCGACTGAGCTACCTCGCCAAAAGGTTTAGCATTTTCTCAATGCGGGTGCAAATATATAATTATTTGCTTCGAATTCAAATGTTTTATTAAAAATTATTTTCTGTTTTTAGTTTTTATTTCAATAGAATTATTATATATTCGAAAAAAATTAAATTATATAGATGGAAGTTAAAGTAAAATATGAAATAGAGTTTCCAATAAAGTCTTCACCACAATTGTTATATCCTTATATATCAACTCCGTCAGGTTTGTCTGAATGGTTTGCAGACAATGTAAACTCAAGAGGTGAGTTTTTTACTTTTATATGGGAAGATAGTGAAGAAAAAGCAAAATTGATGTCTAAAAAGGCAGATGAAAGAATAAAATTTAAGTGGTTAAATTACGATAATTCAGAAACCGAGTACTATTTTGAAATAAAATTAATGGTTGACGAAATTACTAAAGATGTATCTATAGTAATTGTTGATTTTGCTGACGAGGATGAAGTTGAAGAATCTAAATTATTGTGGGAAAATCAAATTTCTGATCTTAAACATGTATTAGGATCAGTATAATAATAAATATAAAAGGTATATTTGTCCCGATTTTAATCGGGATTTTTTTATGATAAATTTTAACGGAACTATATTAGATTCAAGCAATCATTTAATCGAAAATAACAGAGGATTTCTTTTTGGAGATGCTATTTTTGAAACCATAAAAATGGTAGATGGAAATGTATTATTTGCTGAAGACCATTATTTTAGACTTATGGCATCAATGCGTATTTGTCGAATGGAGATTCCTATGAATTTTACTTTTGAATATTTTGAAGATCAAATACTATCTTTAACCAATTCATTGCAAATTAGTAATTCTGCTAGAGTACGTTTGAGTGTTTATAGAAATTCTGGCGGTTTATATTTGCCAAACACAAATGATATTCACTTTATAATACAAGCGCAATCTTTAAAATTAAAGTCCTATTTGTATTCAAACGCTGCCTATGAAGTTGAATTGTATAAAGATTTTTATGTTTCTAAGCATTTGCTTTCTACATTAAAGACTACTAATAAAATGATCCATATTACAGGTAGTATTTTTGCAAAAGAAAACGATTATGACAATTGTTTTTTAATAAATGATGATAAAAATGTAGTTGAAGCTCTCAACGGAAACGTTTTTATGAAAATGAATAACACAATCATTACACCACCAATTTCTGAAGGTTGTTTAAATGGTGTTATGAGAAAACAAATAATAGGGTTAATAAATAAAACAGATGGTTTTGAATGTTTAGAAAAACCAATTTCTCCTTTTGATTTGCAAAAATCAGATGAGTTGTTTATTTCTAATGTAATAAAAGGCATTCAGCCGATTACAAAATATAGAAAAAAGATTTTTGAAACTAACGTTTCAAAGCAATTAATAGACAAGTTAAATCTAACTTTTAAAGTCTAAAAAAAGTTTAAATTAAATTTATTTTAATTCAATATTGGATTTTCGGGTGCATTAGAAAATAAAATATAGTCTCCGCCTTGTGCTTCAATTTTTTCTTTCCAAAATTTCTTTGCAGGTTTTGAAAAAAGAGTTGTATGTTCTTTATTGTCTATTATAAGCCAGTTTTTTTGGTCACATTCCATTTCTAGTTGGCCCTTACTCCAACCGCTGTATCCAAGAAAAAAGCGTATTTCGGTTTTTGATATTTGATTTTCGTTTAGTAAAACTTTTAATAATTCAAAATCTCCACCCCAAAAAAGACCATTTGAAATTTCTAAACTGTTTTTTATTTTTAAAGGAACAGTATGGACAAAATATAAATTATCTTGTTCAACAGGCCCTCCATCATAAATAGTAAAATTTGAATTTATTTCTGGAAGTAAATCATGTATTGAATACAAAAGAGGTTTGTTGAGTATAAAACCCACGACACCATCATTTGAATATGCTGCTAATAAAACAACAGATCTGTTAAAAGTGTTTTCGCCAATTAAAGCAGGCTCTGAAACTAATAGTTGTCCTTTTTTTATTTTATTCATAAGCTTGTATTATTAATTAAAGTTAAAAAAAATAATTTTATAAATGATTAAAATACATGTAAAAAAAAACCTCTCACTAGGGAGAGGTTAAGTTTTAAGTCTGAAACATTATTATTTGTTTACAGATCCTTCTAAATCTGACCCTGCTTTAAATTTCACTACATTTTTAGCAGCAATTTTTATAGTTTTTCCAGTTTGAGGATTTCTCCCATCTCTTGCAGCTCTGTTAGATACTGACCATGATCCAAAACCTACTAATGAAACTCTTCCGCCTTTAGCTAAAGTTCCTTCAACATTTTCTAAAAATGACTCCAATGCTAATTTAGCTGCTGCTTTTGTGATACCAGCACTTGCTGCCATTGCATCAATTAATTCTGATTTGTTCATAATTCTGTTTTTAATATTTGGTTATACTTAATTTTACTTCTTACAAATTTAGCAGTATCTCCCAACGGCGCAAGTATTTGCTTACGTTTTGTGCAATAATGTTAATAAATTCTAGTAAATGTTAATAAACCAAGCCTGATTTAGTGTGTTTATTGGTTTTTTGACTTCAATTTACTTTAATTTCATCAGAAAAATTCCAGCCATTTAACAATTCCTTAGCATCCATTTTTCTTTTTCCTGGCATTTGTAGGGCTTTTACATCCATATAACCATCTAAAGTATAAATCCAAATTTCTTTTTTTGTAACCACTATTTTGCCTGCTTCAAATAGGTGTTTTTGTTCTGTGAAAGCAACGTCAAATAATTTAACATTCATTTTGTTTTCTCCATCAATAAAATAGGTCCAAGCTGCCGGATATGGATTTAAACCTCTAATTAAATTATATATTTCAGCTCCAGTTTTTGACCAATCAATTTTGCAATTGTCTTTATTGAGTTTGTAGGCCGTTTTTAAGACCTTTGATTCAGTTTGTATGCTTGGCGTAGCTTTTTCATTTTCAATTAACGATAAGGTTTCTAAAACTGCTGTACTACCTAGTAGCATTAATCTATCGTGAAGCTGTCCAACTATTTCTGTAGTACCAATTTCTGTAGTCTTTTTTAATATAATGGCACCGGTATCAATTTTATCATCTATAAAAAATGTAGTTACTCCTGTTTTTAGTTCTCCATTTATTATCGCCCAATTAATAGGTGCTGCACCTCGATATTCAGGCAACAAGGATGCATGTAAATTAAAAGTTCCTAATTTAGGCATCTTCCAAACGGCATCAGGAAGCATTCTAAATGCAACAACTATTTGTAAATTTGCGTTTAAGCTTTTTAATTCAGATAAAAAATCTTCGTTTTTTAAATTAATGGGTTGTAATATGTGCAAGTTGTTTGCCAAAGCATAAGCTTTTACAGCGCTGATGCTAACTTTTTGTCCACGTCCAGAAGGTTTGTCTGGAGCTGTAATTACAGCTGCAATTTCATATTTATTTTTATTAATGGTATCTAGAATTCCAACTGCAAAGTCAGGTGTTCCCATGAATACTATTTTTAGTTTTTTCATTGTTTAAAAAAATATTTATTATTTGAGTGGATTAAAATTTTATTTTGCTCTAATAGTTCCTGCAATGCAAAGATAGTTTCTTCGGTAGTTATAGAAAGTTTATTTTCAATTTCCAAAGATGAATAAGGTTCTAATTGAAGTAATGCTGCTACTTGGTGTACTAAATTTATGTTGTTTTTTTTGTTTTTCAAAATACATGTAGAGCAAATGCCACAATCTAATATAGTTTCTTGATTGAAGTAGGTGAGAAGTAACTTGTTTTTGCAAATGCTAACATTTTCAATATAGTCTACTATTTTTTTAAATTTTTCTTCTTTTTGTTGATTTTGTGTTTCTAAAAATTTCCGAACTCTATTAATCGTTAATTCATCTTCTCGAGCTTCATTAAATGTAATATTACTATCATTAGTGTGAATTTTTAAATGAATCACATTGCTTTGATGCATTTTGTAAATTGCTTCTAAAACATTTTTTTCTGTGGTGTTTGATTTTTTTGCTATTAAAATAGGATTTATTGCAGTTTCCATTTCAAAAACCCCAGTATACGTTCTTAATATACTTGCAATTATTTCTTCATCGTGTGTGTTTAAACTCATATATCGAATCACTTCTTTGCTTGGGATAATAAATTGCAAATAAATTTTTTCTGAAAATAAATTTTGCAAAGTAATAATCCCTTGTCTGTCTAAAAACCGAATACTGTTGTATGTTTTTAAAATTGGAAACTGATATTGCGAACAAAAATGATTAAGGTTAAAAGAAAAATTATCGTTATAGCCATCGCCATAAGCAATTTGAAAGTAATTGTTGAGTTTAATATAAACATTTTTGAGAAAAGAAGTGTCTGGTAAAATCGAAATAAATTGAGATTTCGCTGAAATAATATCGGAAGAACTGGTTAATAAAATACCAAATGCTTTTTTACCGTTTCGACCAGATCGACCTACTTCTTGATAATAATTTTCTAAATTTTGAGGCAAATGAACATGAATAATCGTTTTAACATCTGGTTTGTCAATACCCATTCCAAAAGCGTTGGTAGCCACAATAACTTGAACTTTGTTTTCCATCCAAAGCAATCTGTTTTTTTCTTTTTCTTTATGTGATAATCCTCCGTGATAATAAGTTGAGCCAAATCCCAAATGGTTCAATTGACTCGACATATCTATACATGCTTTTCTATTGCTTACATAAATTATAGAAGACTCTGAATTGCGACTAAGCGTTTGTTTAATTTTGGAGAGTTTATTTTCTGTTTTAATTACATGATAAGCTATGTTTTTACGTTCAAACGATTTTTTAAATATCTTAGGATCTTGTAAAGCCAATTGTTTAATTAGGTCATCTTGAACTTTTGCTGTAGCCGAGGCGGTTAAAGCTAAAAATGGTATCGCAGGAAAATCTTCTTTAAGCTTTGATATTTTTAAGTATGCTGGTCTAAAATCGTGACCCCATTGGCTCACACAATGAGCTTCGTCAATTGCAATTAAAGATATTTTTAATTCTTTAAGTCTATCCACAATCCAATCTTGTTGTAGTCTTTCTGGTGAAAGGTATAAAAATTTATAATTTCCAAATTGGCAATTGTCTAAAACATCAATGATTTCGTTTTGTGATATACCACCAACTAATGCAATGGCTTTTATGTCTTTTTTTTGAAGATTTTCTACCTGATCTTTCATCAATGCAATCAAGGGAGAAATAACCAAACAAATACCATCTAAAAGTATTCCTGGAATTTGATAACAAATCGATTTTCCTCCACCAGTTGGTAATAAAACAAATGTGTCTTTACCTTCCAAAACAGCATTTATAATTTGCTCTTGAGGATCTCTAAAGGCATCGTGTTTCCAATATTTTTGAAGAATTTGTAAGGCTTTAGACATTTAGATTTAGTTATAAAAAAGTATAAAAATACAAATGTTATTTAAAAATTTAAATTTTCTATTATAAATTGCAATCTGTTTTCAACAGTATCTTTTGGAACATCAATTAGCTCATAGCCATATTTTTTATAAGTTTTTATTAAATGTTTTTGAATTAAGATTGCCTGCTCATAGGATTCATAACGTTCACTATCACTAACGTAAATTTTTTTCCAAATGGGTAAAATAAATATTTTAGAATATATATGTGTTTTGCAGGCATCATCAAAAAAGGCTGGAACAGGGTTGCCAATATAGTCCATGTAGGCAATAACATCAGGTATGCCTCTATCAATAAAAATTAAATTTGCATTTTCTCCTTGGGCCAAATTATATTGCTTTATTCTGCTTTTTAATAATAATTCACTAAAAAGTAAGGGTTGTTCTAAAAACAATTGGTCAATTCCTTGTTGTTGTGCTTCTATGATAACTTGTCTCGATATCTCGGGATAACAAACATAGCCAGTTTGTTTTAATTGTTCTATTAATGTGCTTTTGCCAGAGCTAGGACCTCCAATAAGAAGTATGATTTGCTTATTCATTGCTTTGAAATAAGTTACAAAAATAGTTTATTTTTTAAAAAACATACACGATTAAAAAATTATAAGTTACTTACTTTTAAGTATGAACATAAAAAAGTATATTTGCTTCAAGAAATTATGTGATAAATGGATAACAAAACTGAAGATTTTTATATTAGGCTTAAAAATGAATTAACAAACTCTACAATTTGGCCTTCAGAATATTTATTTAAGTTTATTGTACCAACCGACAAAAATAAAATTCTTACAATCGAAAAATCTTTTGATAATTTAGGAGCTGTTATTAAAACAAACACTTCTAAAAACGGAAAATATACCAGTATTTCTGTCAATGTAACCATGAAAAATGCTCAATCTATAATAGATAAATACAAAGAATTGACTGTTATTGAAGGAATAATTTCTTTATAAAATATAAATCAATATCAATACATGAAACTAGATACACAAGATGCTGTTTTTAATCTAGAATATAATGCCGAGCGTTCGCATTTAATTATTCCGGAATATGGCAGACATTTACAAAAATTAATAGATTTAGCCACAGAAGTTAAAGACAAAGACGAACGAAATAAAGCGGCTAAATATATCATAGACGTAATGGGAACATTAAATCCTCATTTACGGGATGTTCCTGACTTTCAACATAAACTTTGGGATCAATTGTTCATCATGTCTGATTTTAGATTAGAAGTTGATTCCCCATACCCCATACCTTCAAGAGAAGTTTTAAATCAAAAACCAGATCGTTTAAAATATCCTCAAAATTACCCGAAATATCGTTTTTATGGAAACAATATCAAATATATGATAGACGTTGCCAACAAATGGGAAGAAGGGGAATTAAAAAACGCACTCATTATCGTGATAGCAAATCACATGAAAAAGAGTTATCTGAGCTGGAATAAGGACACGGTCGAAGATTCGGCTGTATTTCATCATTTATTTGAGCTCTCTGATGGTAAAATTGATTTATCTAAAACCAATGAAGAACTTTCTACTTCTTTTGATTTATTAAAAGTTAACAAGAAACAATCTAACAAAACTCAATTTGCTTCAAACGGAAAATCTTCTACAAGTCCTAAAATTAAAATTGTAAAAAAAACGAATCAAAAAAATAGAAAAGCATAATTCTATGGGAACATTTAAAATTGAGGGAGGTATATCATTAAAAGGCGAAATTACACCACAAGGAGCAAAAAATGAAGCATTGCAAATTTTATGTGCTGTTTTATTAACTTCAGAAAAAGTAACAATTTCAAATATTCCTGATATTATTGATGTTAATAAACTAATTAAACTTTTAGAAAATTTAGGAGTAAAAATAACTAAAAATAGCCAAGGAAATATCACTTTTCAAGCCGATGAGGTAAATGTAAATTATTTAGAAACAGAAGCCTTTAAAAAAGAAGGTGGCTCGCTAAGGGGTTCTATTATGATAGTTGGGCCTTTGTTAGCTCGATTTGGAAAAGGATATATTCCAAAGCCAGGTGGTGATAAAATAGGACGCAGAAGATTAGATACTCATTTTGAAGGGTTTATAAATTTGGGAGCTAAATTTAGATACAACAACGAAGATCACTTTTATGGTGTAGAAAATACTGGAAGATTAAAAGGAGCCTATATGTTGCTTGATGAAGCATCAGTAACAGGAACAGCAAATATAGTTATGGCTGCCGTTTTAGCAGAAGGAACAACTACAATTTATAATGCTGCTTGCGAACCGTATTTACAACAATTGTGTAAAATGTTAAATTCAATGGGGGCAAATATTAAAGGTGTTGGTTCTAATTTAATCAGCATTGAAGGTGTTGAAAAACTAGGTGCTTGTTCGCATAAAATTTTGCCTGATATGATTGAAATAGGTTCGTGGATTGGTCTTGCTGCCATGACAAAAAGCGAAATCACTATTAAAAATGTGAGTTGGGATAATTTAGGTCAAATTCCAAACGTATTTAGAAAACTAGGAATTACTTTAGAAAAAAGAGGTGATGATATTTATATACCAGAACATAAAGACGGTTACGAAGTAAAAACAGATATTGACGGTTCTATTTTAAACATTTCCGATGCTCCTTGGCCTGGGTTTACACCCGATTTATTGAGTATTATTCTTGTGGTTGCAACACAAGCAAAAGGAGATGTTTTAATTCATCAAAAAATGTTTGAAAGCAGATTGTTTTTCGTTGATAAATTAATAGATATGGGTGCTAAAATTATTCTTTGTGATCCACACCGAGCAACGGTTATGGGACACAATTTTGAATCGCAATTAAAAGCTACAACTATGTCTTCACCCGATATAAGAGCCGGAATTTCGTTATTAATTGCAGCACTTTCTGCAAAAGGCACTTCAACCATTCAAAACATTGAACAGATAGACAGAGGTTATGAGCGAATTGATGAACGATTAAGAGCTATAGGTGCTCATATTGTAAGGGTTAGTTAATAGAGGGTTATATCAACTTTATTATTGGTGTTGTTAATTTCTTGAAAAATTAGATGCCCTATAAATAATAATCAAAATCCTAATTAAGAAATAAATTGGGATTTTTTTATAAGTACTAATGGAAACCTATATCATAATTTTACTTTGTATCGCTTCATTCGTTGCAGGATTTATTGATGCTATTGTTGGTGGTGGTGGATTAATTCAAACGCCAGCAGCTTTAATATTAATGCCTAATCAAAGTGTTGCATCTATTATTGGAACTTTAAAAATTCCTGGTTTTAGTGGCACAAGTATCGCTTCATACCATTACCTAAAAAAAGCAACGGTTAACTGGAAGTTGTTTGGATTAATGGCAATTGTGTCATTCGTTTTTGCTTATTTAGGTTCCAGTTTATTGAATGTGATGCAAAATGATTTTATGAAACCTTTGTTGTTTGTAATATTGGTTTTATTACTTCTATATACCTATTTCAAAAAAGATTTTGGACAATTTCAAGTGAATAAATTATCGCAAAAGCAAATTTACACTTATGCAATTATTATTTGTGTTTTTCTTGGTTTTTATGATGGATTTATTGGTCCAGGAACAGGAAGTTTATTAATAATGGCATTTATTGCTGTTTTAGGATTTGACTTTCTTCAAGCTAATATTTATGCTAAATTAGTTAACTTGGCTACCAACATTGGTTCTATAACCTTGTTTGCTATGAAAGGAAAAATAATTTGGTCAGTAGCAATTCCTATGGCAATTTGTAACTCAACAGGCGCTTGGCTTGGGGCAAAATTAGCCATTTCAAAAGGCAATGGTTTTATACGTATTTTCTTTTTACTTATTGTTGGAATTGCATTGCTTCGTTTTGGATATGATGTGTTTATAAAATAAAAAAAACAGCTACTTTTCTGCTAATTTTAAAATTTTAAACCAAACATAAAACCATCTCCTTGATATCCATTTTGATAGCTTCTTACATAATCAATGCGCAATATGCGAAACTTACCAAAACCAATATTATCAAAGCCTACATTAAACTCTTGGTAGGGTTTGTAGTTGGGAACATTTAATTGATGAAAACCGCTAACTAAATTCCATTGTAACTTATTTAATAACGGAATTTTATTCATTATAAAGCCTTTAAAATTATGATCCAAGTGGGTTTCAATAAAGCCATCATTTGTAGAACTTGTATAATAAGGCAATATGCTAAACGAGTTAATTTTTCGGTCTATGTTTATGTGGGTTTGATTTCCATTAAAGTGTTTGTAATCTACAAAAGAAATTTGGTCTGCATTAAAAAACATCCCAGCATGTATCATAGAACGAAAACTCCCTTTATTGCTTAGTGTTTTGTTGTATGTTATGCTTGCCGAAATAAAATCGTATTTATAATTTTCGTTACTAGCTGAAAATGCTTTTTGATAATTAAAATACAATGTTGGAAAATCTGCATCTTGCAACGTAATTTTTCTATCAGGTCTTGATATGTATTTTTGTCCAAATCTAACCCTTGCTGATACTTGCCCTTTAATAATGTGGTGTTCGTTAAATGGTGCAGAAGTATTGTTTAACGGCTGCAGTGGATCATTTGAGGTGTATACATCATCCTTTTTAATTAAAGTATAATTTGTTGTATTGAATACAGATTTTCTTTTTTCATAAATTAATCCAGTACTCATATATAATCCATTTGTAACTTCTTGACCATAAGATACCTGCGCAAATTTTTTCTCATAAATTTTAATGAAATTATTTTTGAAAAATAAGGTGCTAATGCTGTTTAAAAATTTACTAATGGGCTCCTCATTATTAAATTGAGCGACATCTACACCCCCTGAAATTGAAAACGAAGCAAAATTTTGAAGGTTAAACCTATGATTAAAGCTTCCCGAAACGCGTAATTTATCGTCAGATAAGCCATAATTGAAGTTTGAGTTTATGAAAGTTTTTTTTCCGTTGTCATCATTAGATCGCGAAAAAGAAAAACCTGTATTAAAATTATAACCCTGAACCGTATTAAAACTAGTTGACATAATGTCGGAAATTCCTTTATAGCTTAAAGACCAATTTTTAAAACTGTTTTTAAATGTATATCCATTGATGAGGTCAAAAAGTTTGAATTTGTTATTCTTAGTGTCTAATGAATCTAAAAAGGGTTTAGAATTTCGCAATTTTGAAATGCTGTCTTTTCTAACATACGTTACTGTTTCTTCATTAGATAAAGGTACTTGTCTGTTTGATGTCCAATATGAATCTTCTTTTTTATTAGCCTTTTCTTCAAATGAGATAACCTCTTTTCCAAAGGTTTTAGAAGCAAATTCTTCTTTAAATACATAATTTGAAAATACGTGTGTAAACTTTCCTGTAAAGCCTATTCCAAAAATTCCGGCACTAAAATCTAAAGATTGCACATTTTTAACCCATAAATTAGTTACTTTATTGAAACTAAAATTTTGTTGTAATTTCATGTTTTCTAAAATGGGTTCTTGCATACGATATCCTTTTATGTCTAAATCAACACCATATATAGCCCAAGAATCTTCTACAATAAAGATATAGCCTTCAAAAACAGGTTCTTTATCGCGTTTAGGTGTTACTAAAATTTTATTAATCAAATTATTATTGTCATCATAAAAAGTGCTTTCTAACTTAAATTTGTAATAATTGAAAGCATTATCTGCAATTGGAGAAACCATGTTAAAATCAAAATCAACATAGTTTTCATAAAAATCATAATTGGTGTTTAATGCGGTGTTATAACTAAATCCCTTGCTGTCACCAGCAGTTTTGCTAGCAACAATAATTTCTTTTAATTTATCTGGTTTTTGAACTTTTATTTTTGAAACGGTTTCTGATAAGTAAATAACGCCACTTCTGGTTAATGAATCTATATCGCCGTCCATGTCGCCAATTTGTTGACCCATAATTTTTTTTGGAAGATTTTTTACCCTAAAAATACCTCTAGAATAAAAATCGGCTTCAAATTTGTCGGTTTTTGAGCTGTTAATTTTTTTAAATTTTAAGACATTTCGGATGATTTGATTTGCAGGATTTTCTCCATTTGTCAACACTATTTCGGTTAAATTATAACTTTCTTCCAACAGTGTAACATTACTGATAACTGGGAATGTATCAGTTGATATTGTTTTTTTTTGCGTTTTGTAGCCTAAATATTGATAAATAAGTGTAATGTTTTTTTTGTCGGAATAGTTAAGTTCGTAATTTCCGTTTTCGTTTGAAGTGGTTCCTGTATAGGTATTTTCAATATAAACACTTACAAATGCTAAAGGTTGGCCTTTGTTGTCGGTTATACTACCTTTAATTTGGGCAAAAAAAGAAATTGAAAAAAAACATAATATTAGTGTATATAAGTTGTTGTTCATAAAAGGTGTTTGAAAAAATGGATTTAAAAAGGGAACTAAAGATTAAAAATAAACTACAAAAAAGACTCAACGGCTAAATCATAACTTTTAAGCCCAAAGCCAATGATTATTCCGTTTGCATTTGGAGAAATAAAAGATTGATGGCGAAAAGATTCTCTTGAAAAAGTATTAGATATATGTACTTCAATTACTGGAGTTGTAATTGCTTTTACAGCATCACCAATTCCAACGGAAGTATGCGTATAGGCACCTGCATTAATAATTATTCCATTTGAAGTAAAACCAAATTCTTGAATTTTATCGATCAACTCTCCTTCAATATTACTTTGATAATAAGTAAAATTAATATTCGGATATTTTGTTTTAAGTTGAGTTAAATAAGTTTCAAAAGTGATATTCCCATAAACTTCTGGTTCTCTTTTACCTAATAAATTTAGATTAGGCCCGTTAATAATAAGTATGTTCATATTTTTTCTTTGTGTAAAAATATAAAAACCTGCTTAGGATATATATGTTTTAATATTAATTTATGAAATTATTTCTATTAAAATATAAAGCCAACAGAAAACTGTACTGCAGCATTTTTAATTTCAGTATCTCTTCTAATTTCAGTAACGCCTAAATTATAACGCGCTGATGCAAATATGTTTTTTGATAAATTAATTCCTAAACCAGCATTTACAGAAAAATCTGATTTGTTATAGTCATTATAAACGTCGTCTTTATTGATCAACAAAAAAGAGGCTTGTGGTCCAAGTTCTATATAAAATAATTCCGATAAATTAAATTTTGCGATAAGTGGAATAGAAATATAACCCAATTCACTTTTAATGTTTTCTATAGTATTTGTGTAAGTTGCACCAACAGTAGAGTAAAACAATTCGGGTTGTATGGCAAGATTATCAAACAATTGCATTTCATATAAAATACCTACATGATAACTTGTAATGGCATCTGTTTGTATTTCAGTATTGATGAAATTTGCATAATTTAATCCAGCTTTTACGCCAAAATTAAAATTAGATTGAGCATGTATAGTTGTGCTTAATGATAATATTGCAACAATTAAGAGGGTATTTTTTTTCATTGAAATATATTTTAACAAATATAAAGTAATATTTTAAAATTATATTTGTAAAGCGTTTAAATTATTTTTTTTTGTAAATTTGATATATGAATAATTGGCAGCCTTATATCAAAGAATATCAAAACTACTTAAAGCTTGAACGAGGTTTGTCTTTAAATACCATTCAGAATTACACATTTGATATTAAAAAATTAGTTTTGTTTATAGAAACCAATGCAATTGTACAAAACCCTGTAACCATTACAGAAGAAACCATTCAGCAATTTATATATCATATATCATCTTTAGTAAACGCTAGAAGTCAGGCACGAGTTATTTCGGGCTTAAAAAATTTTTTTACTTACATTTTATTTGAAGATTATAGAAAAGATAACCCATTAGAATTAATTGAAGTTCCAAAAACAGGACGTAAATTACCCGATACATTATCTACTGAAGAGATTGATCAATTAATAGGTGCTATAGACTTGTATTCAAACGAAGGTGAACGAAATAGAGCTATAGTAGAAACGTTGTACAGTTGTGGCTTGCGCGTGTCTGAGTTAACGGATTTAAAAATTTCGGATTTATTTTTTGAAGAGGGATTTATTAAAGTTACGGGAAAAGGTAATAAACAAAGGTTTGTGCCTGTTGGAAGTACTACTGAAAAATACATTGAAATTTATAAAAATCACATCCGTTCTCATCTAAACATTCAAAAAGGTTATGAAGACACATTATTTTTAAACAGGAGAGGAAAAAAACTTACCAGAGCTATGATTTTCACTATAGTTAAAAATTTAGCTGTCAAAATTAATTTGAATAAAGTTATAAGTCCACACACGTTTCGTCATTCGTTTGCTACGCATTTATTAGAAAATGGAGCAGACCTGCGTTCTATTCAACTGATGTTAGGTCATGAATCAATAACTACAACGGAAGTTTATATGCATTTGGACAGAAAACATTTAGCTCAAATTTTAACTCAATTTCATCCAAGAAAACAGGTTTCTTTTTAGTTAACTAAATCTTTAAATAAAAAAAACGCATTAATTTAATGCGTTTTTTTAAAACAAAGTGTACAGGTCTACTTGGCTATATTTACAGCTCTAGTTTCCCTAATAACTGTAATTTTAACTTGACCTGGGTATGTCATTTCTGTTTGAATTTTGTGTGAAATTTCAAATGAAAGTGTTGCAGCTAAATCATCTGACACTTTTTCACTTTCAACAATTACACGTAATTCTCTACCCGCTTGAATGGCATATGCACTTTTTACTCCTGTAAATCCATAAGCTATATCTTCTAAGTCTTTTAAACGTTGTATGTAAGAATCTAATACTTGTCTTCTTGCACCTGGTCTTGCACCTGAAATTGCATCACAAACTTGAATTATAGGAGAAATTAAATATTTCATTTCTATTTCATCATGGTGAGCCCCTATTGCATTACAAACTTCTTCTTTTTCACCATATTTTTCAGCCCATTGCATACCTAAAATTGCGTGGGGTAATTCGCTTTCTGTATCGGGCACTTTTCCAATATCATGAAGTAAACCAGCTCTTTTAGCTAATTTTACGTTTAGGCCTAATTCTGCAGCCATAATTCCACAAAGGTTGGCCACTTCTCTCGAGTGTTGTAGTAAGTTTTGACCATACGAAGAACGATATTTCATTCTACCTACAATTTTTATTAGTTCAGGATGTAATCCATGAATTCCTAAGTCAATTACAGTACGTTTACCGATGTCTATTATTTCTTCTTCTATTTGTTTCTGAGTTTTAGCAACGACCTCTTCAATTCTTGCAGGGTGTATTCTACCATCCGTTACTAATTTGTGAAGGGCTAATCGAGCAATTTCTCTTCTTACAGGATCAAAACAAGATAGTATAATAGCTTCTGGCGTATCATCTACAATAATTTCTACCCCCGTTGCGGCTTCTATAGCTCTAATATTTCTTCCTTCTCGACCAATAATTCTTCCTTTAACGTCATCAGATTCTATATTGAATACAGATATGCAATTTTCTACTGCCTCCTCTGTTCCAACTCTTAGAATGGTGCTTATTATTATTTTCTTAGCTTCTTGTTGTGCAGTTAATTTAGCTTCTTCAATAGTTTCTTGAATGTGAGCCATAGCATTTGTTTTAGCTTCAGCTTTTAAACTTTCCACCAATTGGTTTGTAGCTTCTTCAGCAGATAAGCCTGAAATAACCTCAAGTTGAACAATTTGAGACTTATGCATTTTATCTACATCAATTTGTTTTTTTTCTAACAAATCAAGACGAGAGGTGTAATCCGTTATTTTTGCTTCTGCCTCATCGTTTATTTTTTTGGTCTTAGCTAACTCACTAGATACTTGAGATTCTTTATCTCTAGTTCTTTTTTCAGCTTCAGCCATCTTTTTATCTTTAGTTAAAATGTCTTTTTCATGTTCAGATTTTAGCTCTAAAAACTTTTCTTTTGCTTGAAGTAATTTGTCTTTCTTAAGAGATTCCCCCTCAGATTTAGCTTCTTTTAATATAGAAAAAGCTTCCTTTTTTGCATTTTTTACAAGATTGGAAACATTATTTTTTTCCATTATCTTAGCTATGATGAAACCTAATGCTATTCCAACTACTCCTCCTATTACTATTGTTAATATGTTGTCCATGTTGTGTTTAAAAAAAATTATAAAAAAAAGCCTACATTAGGGAATTGCATAAACTCTAATAATATACAAGTTTTGAGCTAGTTTGCCATTCAAGATTCCTTGCTAAAAAGCATGGCATTCTTTAGTTGCAATAATTCACTCATTTTAATTTGTGTCTGTTGAGTTTACCAAATAGATACTAATGTAGGCAGTATTGTTAATGTAAGAACGTGTTATTTTGCAAGAATTCGACTCATTTTATTATCTAATTTTTGAAGTCTTTCAAATGCATCTGTATAATCTTTCGATTTGTCGAGTTGCTTTTGTTCAACCTGAGAGGCAAATTGCAAAGCACACATGGCTATTACATCTTGTTTGTCTCTTACGGCATAGTTTTGTTCAAACTGTTTGATCATTACATCAATTTTTTTAGAAGCACTTCTAAGGCCTTCTTCTTGAGAATGTTCCACTGTTAGGGGGTACACTCTGTCTGCTATTGATATTTTAATTTTAAGTTTATTTTCCATTTCTTTCTATTCAGAAAGTTGTGCTATACAATAATCGATTTCTCTAATTAAAGAATTTATTTTGAGTTTTGTTTCTCTTTTGTTTTCATCACTGCCTAATATTGCATTGACTGTTTTTAAGCTTTTTATTTGATGTTCTAGATCAATTTTATTTTCTAACTGATTTTTATTGATTTCTTTAAATTGTAATAATTCTTCAGTCAATTCTTGATTTTTTTTTTCCAGTGCATTCAACCTGTTATGCATTTTTGAAAACTTAACTTCAAGAGAATCAATCAATTCAGTTAATCCACTCATAAAACGGTTTTTTCAGTACAATATTTACAAAGTTATGATTTGAATTTGAATTAGCAACATTTTTTTATTTTTTTTCATATTTTTTTCTTTATTTTTTTGATTTACTTGTTTTATAAGGAGTTATTTATTTATTTTTAATTTTTAAATGCAAAATAGCACAAATGAAATATGCTTTTCTACTATTTTTTATTGGGTTTTATAGTTTTGGACAAGATTATCCTAAAGATTATTTTAATGCTCCATTAAATATTCCTTTAGATCTATCGGGTTCGTTTGGAGAACTTCGAAGCAATCATTTTCATTCGGGTTTAGACCTAAAAACAAAAAACAAAACAGGTCTGCCTGTTTTGGCAGTGGCAGATGGTTATGTGTCTCGAATCAAAATTTCTACCTGGGGTTATGGAAAAGCGATATATGTAAATCATCCTAACGGATTTACATCTGTTTATGGGCATTTAGAATCTGCAAATGGTACAATTGAACAAACGATACACCAAAAGCATTATGTAGAAAAGGCTTTTGAAATTGAATTGTTTTTTAAGCCAAAAGAATTGCCTGTAAAAAAAGGAGAAATAATTGCTTTTTCAGGAAATAGCGGAGGTAGTGGTGGACCACATTTACATTTTGAAATACGTGATACCCGTACCGAAAATATTATTAATCCGCTACTTTTTGGCTTTGATAAATTTGTTGTAGACACATTTAGACCCAAAATTAATAGTGTTTTGGTCTATCCAATGAACGATAGCATTGCCATTAACAATGCATACAAACCTCAAAATATTCAATTGACAATTAATGCTCAGGGTAATTATGTAGCCAATAAAATTACAACTAATGGTGCCATTGGCTTTAGTTTAAATACTTATGATAACATGACAAATTCATATAATAAAAATGGCATTTATAAGGTTTCAACTTTTGTAAATGGCGTGCCTTATTTTTCATATAAATTTGATACCTTTTCATTTGATGAGTCTAAACATATTAATTTTTTTATTGATTATTTTAGATATAAAAATTTAAAACAACGTTTTCAAAAAATGTTTATGGATGCAGCATATCCTTTGTCGATAGTTAATCAAAATCAAAAAGATGGGGTATTGCACGTACAGCCTGCAGCATCGTATATTTATAAAATTGTGGTCGAAGATTTTTCACAAAATAAAACTGTTGTTGAAATTCCGGTGGTTCATAAAAAACAGAACATAGTGCAAAATGATGTTGCAATTACAGGCAAAAAAATAAAAGCAAAAAACGAATATATTTTTGAAGAAGACTTTTGTACTGTTACTTTTCCGTCAAATACATTTTATGAAGATTTTAATATTAAAATGAATGTAAAAGATGGTGTTTTGTATTTGCATGAAGATGAAATACCTGTAAAAAATAGTTTTACCGTATCGTTTGATGTGTCTAATTTAGATGAAAAAATAAAAAATAAAAGTTTCATTGCTAATGTAAATGGCAAATACATCAGCTATTGTAAATCTTATTTGAATAAAAATAAAATTTATTCTAAAGTTAAGAAACTAGGTGTTTATAAAGTAGTTCAAGATACTATTGCTCCTAAAATTTACGCAGCAAACTTTACCACAGACAAAATCATTGATTCCTATAAAAACCTATCTGTTAAAATATCAGATGATGGTTCTGGAATTGATTCGTACACAGCTTATTTAAATGATAAATGGATTTTAATGGAGTATGATTATAAAACTAAAAAACTCACACACAATTTATCTGATCAAATTTACGTTATAGGTAAAAATGATTTTAAATTAGTTGTAACCGATGAAATGAATAATTCTACTATCTTTGAAAGCCGTTTTTATAAGAACAATTAAATAATAATCCCTTTGAAATACATCCTTTTTTTTCTATTATTTTGCAATATAATTTTTGCTCAATTAGCCCAAATAAAAGGGGTAATTTTAAATGAGTTTGAAGAACCTGTAGAAAATGTAACGGTCAAAGTAGGCGAACTAGGTACAACAACAGATGCAACGGGTTTTTATATACTTCAATTTCCTGCTAATAAAAAAGTAACAGTTTCTTTTTCTCATATTTCATACAAAAATGCCACATTAAATAATTTGGAATTAAAGCCAAATGAAGATTACGAGTTTAATCCCGTAATGAATATAAATGTTGAGCAAATTGGTGAAGTAACCCTTGTGGGCGTAAATAAAAAAAGGATTGAAGGTTTAACAGCTATAGAGCCTTTACTAATTAGAAGAATTGTAGGTGCAAATCCAGGAATTGAAAACATCATTAAAACTTTACCAGGTGTTTATTCTAATAATGAATTAAGTACTTCTTATGCAGTTCGTGGAGGAAATTATGATGAAAACTTGGTTTATGTTAATGAAATTGAAGTGTATCGTCCGTTTTTAATTCGTTCAGGTCAGCAAGAAGGCTTGAGCTTTACCAATACAGACTTAGTTGAAAATGTTGATTTTTCAGCAGGAGGGTTTCAAGCTAAATATGGAGATAAAATGGCTTCGGTTTTAGATATTACTTACAAAAACCCAACACAATTTGGAGCAAGTGTAGACGCTAGTTTTTTAGGAATAAACGCATCCATAGCAGGGATTTCTAAAAATCAAAAATGGTCAAATATTACAGGTATTCGTTATAGAAACAACAGTCTTTTAGTTAACAGTCAAGATACAGAAACCAATTACAAACCATCGTTTACAGATATTCAAACTTTATTAAGCTATAACGCTTCAACAAAATGGCAATGGAGCTTTTTAGGTAATATTGCACAAAACAAATACAATTATCAACCTCTATTTAGGCAAACTAATTTTGGAACCATAAGTGAGCCTATTGGTATTCAGGTGTTTTATGAGGGTCAAGAAAAAGATGAATATACTACTGTTTTTGGAGCTGCTAAGGCTGTGTATCAATACAATGATAACAATAAATTAAAGTTTATTTTTTCAACCTATAACACTCAAGAACAAGAATATTTTGATATTTTAGCTCAATATCGTTTAGGAGAAGTAGATACCAATATTGGGTCAGAAACCTTTGGTGATGTTCAATTTACTCGTGGTATAGGCTCACAGTTAACTCATGCTCGAAATAATTTAGACGCCCTTATCATCAACTCTGAAGTTAAAGGATTTCACAAATTAGATGAAAAAAGCGAAATAGAGTGGGGTTTTAAATACACCAGAGAAGACATCAAAGATAGAGTAGTGGAATGGGAAGTTATTGACTCTGCCGGTTTTTCGTTACCTAATCCGCTTTTAGGATATACCAACAACCAGCCGTATAGTCCAAACGAGTACCCACTGACACCTTATCAATACGTAAGGGCTACAAATAATACCACAATAAATAGAGTATCGGGTTATGGTCAATGGAATTATCGGGGCAAATTATCGTCAGGTGAATATTGGTTAAATACAGGTATTCGTTTTCATCAATGGCACGTTCAAGATGATGTCAATAATGGAACAGCTCAAGTTGTTTTTGCACCCCGAGTTCAGTTTGCTTATAAACCCTATTGGAAAAAAGATATGTTGTTTAGAGCTTCGGTTGGTGTTTATAATCAACCTCCTTTTTACAGAGAGTTAAGAGATTATAAAGGTATGGTGCAAACCAATGTAAAAGCGCAGCAATCTATTCATTTTGTTCTGAGTAACGATTATAGTTTTAAAATGTGGGGTAGGGGTTTTAAATTGATCTCTGAATTGTATTATAAAGATCTTAAAAATGTTAATACCTATACGATTGATAATGTACGAATTCGATACAGAGCCAATAATAATGCCACTGCTTATGCATATGGATTTGATACACGAATAAATGGAGAATTTGTACCTGGAACAGAGTCGTGGTTTACGTTTGGTTATTTAAAAACAGAAGAAAATCAAGACGGTAGAGGTTTTATTGCTCGTCCAACAGATCAACGGTTAAAATTCGGAATTTTATTTCAAGACTATATGCCCAATATTCCCAATTTAAAAATTTATTTAAATTTGGTTTATAATACAGGATTGCCTGGTGGTTCACCTTCTTATGCTGACCCTTACGACTATCAACTGCGTTTAAATGACTACAGAAGAATAGATACCGGATTTTCGTATGTATTTAAAGATGAATCGATTTTATCGCAACGCAGTTGGTTAAAATCGTTTAGTGAATTTGCTCTTGGTTTTGAGATTTATAACATGTTTAACAATCAAAATGCTATTACCAATACTTGGGTTAGAGATGTGTATACAAAAAGTCAATATGGCATACCAAATTACATGACCACAAGAGTTTTTAATATAAAATTATCGGCAAGATTATAAACGGCTAATTTTTTTATTCAAAACTCTGCATCATTACTAATTTAGAATACATTCCTTCTTTAGTCATTAATTCTGCGTGAGTTCCTTGCTCAACAATTTCACCTTTTTGCATTACAATGATGTTATCTGCTTTTTGAATCGTAGATAATCTATGTGCAATAACTATTGATGTTCTATTTTGCATCATGTTTTCTAGAGCAACTTGAACAAATTTTTCACTTTCTGTATCTAATGCAGAAGTTGCTTCATCTAAAATCATAATTGGAGGGTTTTTCAAAACGGCTCTAGCAATAGATAAGCGTTGTTTTTGTCCACCAGATAATTTTCCACCTGCATCACCAATATTTGTTTCTATTCCTAAGGGTAAATCTGTTACAAATTCATAAGCATTAGCAACTTTTAGAGCTTCTAATATTTCTTCATCAGTTGCGTCAGGTTTTCCAATAAGTATGTTGTTTTTTATAGTATCATTAAACAAAATAGAATCTTGTGTAACCAATCCTATTAATCCTCTTAGAGAATGAATGTTCATGTCTTTAATATCGACACCGTCAATTTTTATTGCACCTTCTTGAACATCGTAGAAACGGGTTAGTAAATTGGCAATCGTACTTTTTCCAGAACCAGATTGACCAACTAATGCAACAGTTTTTCCTTTAGGAACAGTTATTGAAAAGTTTTTTAACACATTTTCATCACCATATCTAAAGGTAATATTTTCAATTGTTACCTTATCATCAAAAGAATCCTTAATTACAGCATTTTCTTTAGTATCAACAGTGTTTTCTTGTTCTAAAATTTCAAATACACGATCTGCAGCAGCTAATCCATTTTTAACGGCATAAGATGCTTTTGAAATTGCTTTTGCGGGTGTTAATATATTATAAGCTAATCCCATATAAGCTAAGAATTTTTCACCACTTAATAGTTGTTCTCCACTGGCAAAAGTTTCTACTATAACCATATTTCCACCATACCACAATAGCATTGCGATAACTACAATGCCCATAAACTCACTCATAGGTGAAGCGAGGTTGTTTTTCTTTTCGATACTTATGGAAAGTTTTAATAATCTATTTATTGAATTGAAAAACTTATTTGAAAAACTTTCTTCGGCGTTATAGCTTTTTACAACCTTTAAACCACTTAAGGTTTCTTCAACTATAGAAATTAAATAGCCATTTTCTTCTTGAGCTCTTTTAGACTTAGACTTTAAACTTTTACCTATTTTAGAAATTATAATGCCTGAAATAGGAATAAAAATAAAGACAAATAAGGTTAGCTCAAAACTAATAGCAACCATTGCGCCTATAGTAAAAAGAATTGTCATTGGTTCTTTAACAATTAATTCTAATACTGAAAAAAAGGAGTTTTTTATTTCATTAATATCTCCTAACATTCGAGCCATAACATCGCCTTTTCTTTTTTCAGAATAATACGAAATGGGTAGGTGTATTATTTTGGTAAACATATTTTTTCTTAAATCTTTTAAAACTTTATTTTTTACATAAGTTTGTTGATTTAGACCTAAATAATTAAACATATTTTTAAGAAGAAATGTTGAAATCACTATTGATATAACTAAGAGCAAAGCATATTGCTTTCCTTTTTCATCAGATAATTTTGTTAAATAAAAATATAAAAATTGCGTTCCATAATCGATAATATCAAAGATGGATTTCCAAACAGGTATTTGAGTAACTTTTTCAGCATTCTTAAATAAAACCTGTAGCATTGGAATTAATGCTATAAATGACAGGGTACCAAAAAAAGCATAAAGTACATTAAATATAACATTTAAGACTACATTGGTCTTGTATGGTTTAAGATAAGGAATTATTTTTTTAAAATTTTCGTTCATTATTTAAGTTGCATTGCAGCAATGATGTTTTTTATTTTGTCATCTAATTCTTTTTCTACATTTTTAGCATTTTCAATACTATCTAAAGTATCATTTACACTAAAATAAAATTTTATTTTTGGTTCGGTACCACTAGGTCTTGCACAAATTTTACTGCCATCTTCCAAATAATATATCAATACGTTTGATTGGGGAAAGTTCAAAGCTTCAACTTCACCAGAAAGCATGTTTTTTGCGGTGCTGTTTTGATAATCTTCAATCATTACTACTCGTTGGTCATTAATTTCTTTCATAGGATTGTCACGCAAATCAATCATCATTTGGTTAATTTCTTGTAAGCCTGAAATTCCTTTTTTAGTTAACGATATTAAGTGTTCTTTATAAAAACCGTAATCTACATATAAATTTAACAGTTCTTGATATAAACTGCTTCCATTGGCTTTAGCAATAGCAGCAATTTCACAAACCAGTAAAATAGCAGAGACTGCATCTTTATCTCGTACGGCATCGCCAACCATGTACCCAAAACTTTCTTCACCACCACTTATAAACTCTTGGTTAGGAAAATCTATAATAAATTTTGCAATCCACTTAAAACCAGTCAATCCAATTTTGCATTCTACACCATATGCCGAGCCCAATTCTAGCATCATTGGAGTAGAAACAATAGTTGAGCCAATAAATTGATTTCCTGTAATCTTGCCTGCTTGTTTCCATTTTTCTAGCAAAAAGGCAGTCATTACAACCATTGTTTGGTTTCCGTTTAGTAAAACCATTTCTCCTTCTAAATTTCTAACGGCAACACCAACTCGGTCACTATCAGGATCTGTTCCTACAACAATATCAGCATTTGTTTTTTCTGCCAAGGCAGTTGCCATAGCCAAAGCTTCTGGTTCTTCTGGATTTGGTGATTTAACTGTTGGAAAATTTCCGTCTGGTATAGCTTGTTCGGCAACAATATTAACATCATTATAGCCCGCTTTTGCTAAAACATCGGGCACCGATTTTATGGATGTTCCATGTAACGAAGTAAAAACTATTTTTAAATTGTCTTTAGCAGTTTGAGGCGTATTAAAACTCGCATTTTCAACAGTTGATTTTATAAATGCTTCGTCAACTTCGGCATCAATATATTCAATTAAACTTTCGTTAGCTTCAAATTTAATGGCGCTGTATTGTAGGTTTTCAATTAAATTAATAATCTCTCCATCTTGTGGTGGAACCAATTGGCCACCATCTTGCCAATATACTTTGTATCCATTATATTCGGGTGGATTATGAGAAGCGGTTAAAACAATACCGGCATGACAATTCAAATAACGAACCGCAAAAGATAATTCGGGTGTAGTACGCATGTCTGAAAATAAATACACCTGAATACCATTTGCCGAAAACACATCTGCTACAACTTTTGCAAGGGTATCACTATTGTGACGGCAGTCATAAGCGATAGCCACTTTTAGATCTTCATTAGGAAAATATTTTTTTAAATAGTCTGATAATCCTTGTGTGTTTTTTCCAAGTGTGTATTTGTTGATTCTATTAGTTCCCACACCCATTATGCCTCGCATTCCGCCTGTTCCAAACTCTAGATTTTTATAAAAACTATCTTCTAATTGAGCAGGAGAAGAAATCATCATTTTTTTAATTTCTTCTTGGGTTTGATTGTCAAATGTAGGGGTTAACCAAATGTCAACTTTGTCTAAAATAGCTTGTTCAATGTGCATGCTCTTGTTTTTCTTTTAACGTTTTTTTTAAATTATGAAATCTTGTGGTTATATTTTTTCTGAAATGGTATATCGTTTTTCGTTGTTTTTGGTTCTTAAAATTATTTCGCCTAAAAAACCGGCCAAAAAGAATTGTGTTCCAATAATCATGGTTGCTAATGCGATGTAAAATTGGGGCCTCTCTGTAATCAATCGCCCCGTTTTGTTTAAAAACAATTTATCTATTCCAAGATATAACGCCAAACCTAACCCAATAACAAACATAATTGTTCCTAATAATCCAAAAAGATGCATGGGTCTTTTGCCAAATTTGGATATAAACCAAATCGTTATTAAATCTAAAAAGCCATTAACAAAGCGACTCATTCCAAATTTTGAGTTTCCATATTTTCGAGCCTGATGAATGACTACTTTTTCACCAATGTTACTAAAGCCCGCATTTTTTGCTAAAACAGGAATGTATCGATGCATTTCGCCAGAAACTTCAATGTTTTTAATAACACAATTTTTATAGGCTTTTAAACCACAATTAAAGTCATGTAATTGAACACCTGAAGTTTTTCGAGCGGCCCAATTGAATAATTTAGACGGAATATTTTTAAACAGTATCGAATCGTATCGCTTTTTTTTCCATCCCGAAATCATATCATAATTACCAGTAGTAATCATTTTAAATAACTCAGGAATTTCATCGGGACTATCTTGTAAATCAGCATCCATAGTAATAATCACATCACCTAGGGCTTCATTAAAACCTGCATGTAAGGCTTGGCTTTTGCCATAATTGCTTAAAAAACGAATCCCTTTTGTGTTTGGGTCTGTAACAGCTAATGCTTGAATGCTTTTCCAAGAGTCGTCTGTACTGCCATCATCAATAAATATAATCTCGTATGAATAGCTGTTGGCATGCATAACCCGTACAATCCATTGATGTAACTCGGGCAAGGATTCTTGCTCGTTTAATAAAGGAATAATTAGGGTTATGTTCATTTAGAATTGGTCTTTTGGTTTGCTTTTAAAAATAGCAGCTAATATTAATCCAAAAATAGCACTAAAGATGATGCTAAATAAGGATCCTTTTAATTGTTCAACAATTCCAAATTGATTTGATTCTGAAATTTTTTCAACAGCTTCTTTTATTGCAGACGAAGGAGTTCCAAAATTCTTCAACATAGAAACTGTAGCTTCAATAGATAATTCTTTTACAGAATCCTTTAATGAAGGGTCTATAACATTAAAAAGTAATATATTAAACAATACAGATATTAAAATTCCAATAATTGAAAATATAAAAAAAGT
>NZ_CAWUTS010000027.1:0-14244 GCF_963925415.1 uncultured Flavobacterium sp.
AAAATGCATGAAAAATGCAGTCATTGTGGAACCAAGTATCAAATTGAACCTTCTTTTTTTTATGGTGCTATGTATGTAAGTTATGGATTAGGTGTAGCCATTTCTGTTGCGGCTTTTATTGTATCTTTTGTGTTTT
Source organism: uncultured Flavobacterium sp. (assembly GCF_963925415.1). Classification (GTDB taxonomy): domain Bacteria; phylum Bacteroidota; class Bacteroidia; order Flavobacteriales; family Flavobacteriaceae; genus Flavobacterium. The sequence goes on from NZ_CAWUTS010000027.1 coordinate 137, forward strand.
TTGGAAGTTCAATAATTACTTCATTTATAGCCATTGTAGTTTCGTTAGTTGTGTTAATGGCTGTCATTATGCGATTATCTAGAAACATATGGATAAACATCTTTATATCTTACGATAAAGATTGGAAAACACATAAAAATGCTAGTTGATGTTTCTTTTTTTATAGATTCTATTTATATCAATTTCTTTATCAAGCGGAGTGCCATGTATAATATTATTGTATAATTGAAGTGCTAAAAAGGGACCCAACATAACGCCTCTGGTCCCTAAACCATTTAAAACATATGCGTTTTTATACTTGTAATGAGACCCTACCAATGGCCTTCTGTCTTTTACTGTTGGACGAACGCCTGCAAAGTGTTTTACTACCTCATAATCACAATCTATTAAATCGTTTAAATTATTTAGCAATTCATTTTTACCTTCTTCTGTTGGTATATTTGTTTTGTCTTTCCAATTGTATGTTGCACCTACTTTATACAAACAATTACCTAAAGGCAAAAGGAATATGTTCGACTTTAAAACTACCTTTACGTTTAGATTAGGCGCTTTTATGATTAGTAATTCGCCTTTTGTTCCATCTAGTGGTAAATCGTTAAAAAAGGGGTTCAAATGAAGCCCATAGCCTTCTGCAAAGATGATGTGCTTCGCTTGCACATTTTTATATTCCATGAAGGAATCATTAAACTCAATTTTATCGTATTCAAATCTACCGGTGGTGTATATATTATTACTTTTTAAGTACTTAGAGTAATTATCAATTAATGAGGCGATATCTAAAAAACCTGTTTTTAACACTTCACCAAAACCAAAAGATGATTTAACATTTGGTAGCTTACCTTCAATTAAATTTGGTGATAAAAAAGAAGCTAAATTGATGTTGTCTGAAGCTTGAAACCAATTGTTTTGTTCTTCAATTGAAGCTAATTTTCTATAAATTGGCATTTTATGGTCAAAAGTAAAATTTAATTTTTCTGCTATAGCTTCATATAATGGAAAAGCTATTTGCAATTGTTCTTTAGCTTTCCAAACTTCGCTAAATCTTTTTAAAACTACAGGGTTGTATAAACCTGCTGCAATTTTTGATGAAGAGTGCGAATCATCGTCAAAAACTAAAATAGATTTGTTGTTTTGCAATGCTGTTTCAGCAAAACAAATACCAGCTAATCCATTACCAACAATTATAAAATCTATCATGATGTAAAAGTAAAAAACTCTTACCAAACAAATGGTAAGAGTTTTTAATAATTTTAATTAAAGAAGTTTAATAACTCCACATATCTTGTTCAAAGTTTCTGATTTTATCTTTAATACGTTCAGATTCTAACAACTGCATTTGAGCGTTTTCTTTCATATACTCTTCAATTTTTCTATCTCCTGAAATATTTTCCTCTTGATAAATTACTGCATTAAATCTACGAGCATTTAACAAATGATCAAATGAAATAGGTGCAGATGAGTTTTTGTCATTAAAGGCATAATTATCATGCAAGATATCTCTGGCTGAAGGAAAAAATACCCAAAATAAATCGATATAATCTTTTTCTTCTTGACCCATTGTATATACATCCGGAATAACAGGACAAATACCTAACATGCGATATTTTAACTCGCCTTGTCTTTTGTCAAAATACCATCTTCCTACTACTCTATATCCATCTACATCGATAGCTTTAAGCTCTGTAATATTTATATATTCTTGAGAAACAACTTTCGAACCGCTCATATAAGCTTCATAATCAGTATTCATTTCTTCTCTTCCACTATCTGTAGTGTCTTTTTTAACTAACGAAGCTTCAATTTCTTTTAAAGTTTTCTTTTCATTAAAATAACTTGAACTGTAAACCTCAGTTAATTCACCCGAACGAATAGCCTCTACTAATACAGAATATAAAGACCTTCTATCAGAACCCAAATTTTCATCAATAGGGTAATACAAAGGAAAATTTACTCTTTCATCAAGATCAATAATTTCCCAAACCGTTTTACCAAACAAAACATCTCTATCGTCAATGTAACCGTAAGGCAATGGCTTATCGTTATCAGAGTTCAATTGAGCTTCTGATTTTTTTCCAATTTGATCTGGTGTTTTAGCATTTAATAAGTTAGACTGAGCCGAAACTACAATCGAACTTAAGAATACTATTGCTAAAAATAAATTTTTGTAATTCATTATATAAATTATTAGTTTTTAATAAAACTTAAATATTCTAAAATTATTGTATTTCGTAGGTACAAATAGAAGTTGCCTTAGCAAATTGATTGATCCCTGTAAAAGACGCTTTTATATTTCCAATAACAATAACATCACCTCTTTTAGCTAATTTAATTTTTGATTTAGCATTTGCATCCATCTTACTACCGTTTACAACAACTGTAGGTTGACCCGGTACTTTAACAGTAAATTGAGTAACATTTACACTAACAGGAAAATCAAAATCTTCCAATTCTGCTGTAACAGTACATACTTCTAAATTTGAAGTTTGACCTTTTGCTGCAACCTCTCCTCTAACTTTTCCAGTAGGATTTGGTAAACCTTTAATACGGAATACTTTTTTATCGGTAACTGGTTTTCCATCAGGAAGTATACCTGTAGCGGTAATAGTAACTTCAGTACCTGATCCCGGTTTCATTACATATTTTCCGGCACCACCAGCTGGAGACAAACCAGATCCTTGTGCTTTAACCTTGTCTGCTGATATACCTGCAAATGTAACCGAAATAGGATTGTCTACACCTCTATAAACAACGTTCATTTTATCGGCAGAAATAGTTGCTGAATTTGGTCTAGGAACTACAACGTAGTTTCCTTTAATAGCTAATTTAACTACTTTTCCATTTTCATCAAAATCAAATGAACCCGACATTTCTTTTTCACCTACTGATCCTGCACCAAATGAGAAAGTTGCTTGACCTGCTTCTGCTTTTAAGGCAGCACCGTTAAGTGTAACCGATTTTGCTTTTAAAGAAGGATCAAATTTTCCTAATATAACTCTTCCCGTTACAGCTTCTCCTTGAAAAAACGCAGTTTTGTCTAATATAACAATTGGTTGATAAGCTGTTAAGGATGCTGCTGCAATCAAATCTGATTGAAACATTCCAGCCATAATATCATTTTCTGTAGTTTTTACATCTGCTTGCAACTGAGAAAACTTAGTAATACTTGCAATAAGCGGAAATCCTTTATAATTGTAATCCAACCATGATAATGTAGCACCTGCTTTTTCTGACTTAACAGGCAGAGTCGCAAATCTTGTTTCGATCTTTTTCATTTCTGGATCCGCAATTGAGCTACCCCCAATTTTTTTAATTTCAGAAACATAATTTGAAAGTTTGTTAAGAAACTCTTGACCTTTAGTAGATACTTTATCTCCTTTAAAAAATAAATCATTTAATTCATCACCTTTATCCATTTCTTCAAAAGGTAAATCGCCATTTTCTTTTCTTTCATATTTTTTAGTCAACTCCGTTTTGATATCTTCTAAATAAGAAGAAAATTCATTTGAAAGTATTCTAATTTTTTGAACTTTATCTTTTTTGTCCCCAAATTGACCTGGTTGATCAGCTGCTTTTTGAGCCAATTGATCAAATGATGTTGTATTTCTAAGATCTGCAACAGCGTTAGATTCAACAATTTTAGTGTTTAAAATTCCAAAAGCTGATAATACTTCTTTTGACATATTTAATGCCAACATTGCGATGAAAACCAGATACATCAGGTTAATCATCTTTTGTCTAGGGGTTAATTTTCCTCCTGCCATTTTGTTAGTTTAATTAGTTTATAATACTGATTTTTAAATACGATAAAACTAATTATCCTCTATTATTCATTGCTGTTAACATACCACCATAAACTGAATTTAATGATGCTATATTAGACGTCATACTTTGCATTTGCTCTTTTAATTTACTTGCATTTTCTGCAATTTCATTATTAGCTTCAGCGTTTCTGTTTGCACTTTCCAATTGCAATTTATATAAACTATTTAAAGATTCTAATTGAGAAGCTGCCATATTCATTTCTTCACTGTATTTTTTTTGTGAAGCAATAGTGTCTGTTGTAGGTGCAATGTTTTTTGCTGCGCCTTCAAAGTTTTTAATACTTGTACTTAAGCTTGTCATTAATTCACCATCAATTCTCGCTTCTTTAAGCATAGAGTCTAATTTTTGTGATAATAAACCTTGAGCTTCAGCCGGGTTTTCTTTTGATTTTTTTACTGATGTTTCTCCACCAGCCAATTCTGGATACACCAATGACCAATCCAATTCGTGATCAACAGGCTCAAACGCTGACAAAGCAAAAATAGCTGCTTCTACAACCAGACCAATTGTTAGCATTACATTTCCTGTTAAAAAAAAGAATTCAAAGTGTATAATTTTAAATAATGCTCCTACGATTACAACAGATGCTCCTAACCCGTAAGCCATGTTCATTACTTTTTTACTAATTGCCATAATAATAATTTTTTTGTTTGTTGTTTGTTATTTGTTAATTAAGGGTAAATATAATAGAATAATACTATTAATTATTTTCCGGTTAGATTAGTACCCATATAATCTTGTACTGTTCTAAAACCTATGTAACTTCTTGCAGAATCTGCATATTCAAAATCACGTGTTCCATTTTGTAAATTATAAGCAACATCTTTCCAAGATCCTCCTCTAATTACTTTTCTTTGATTTTTAGCATCTGAAACGTTTGGATTCATTGTTGACACAAACTCATAAGCACTAGGGTCGTAAGATGTGTCGGTCCATTCCGATACATTTCCTGCCATGTTATATAAGTTGTAATTATTAGGCTCCATTGATTCTGCTTCCACCGTATACAAAGCACCATCTGCTGCATAATCTCCACGGCTTGGTTTAAAATTTGCTAAAAAGCATCCTCTATCATTGTGTGCATAAGGTCCTCCCCACGGGAAAGTTGATGATTGAAGACCCCCACGAGCTGCATATTCCCACTCTGCTTCTATCGGCAGTCTGAATTTATTAATCTGGTCTCTGCCTTTTTTGTTTTTAAGATAGTTGTTTTTCTTTAAGGTTCTCCAGGCACAAAATGCTTTGGATTGTTTCCAAGTTACACCTACCACAGGATATTCGCTGTAAGCTTGATGCCAAAAATAATCATTGTGCATAGGCTCATTATACGAATAGGCAAAATCTTTTATCCATACTGTTGTATCTGGATAAATTTCAACAGGTTCTGATTTTTTTAGAAATGATTTTCTTCCTTTTTTCTTTACAGCTTCGTTTAAATCTACTTCAGCATATCTAAATTTTAGTTTAGCAACATCAATGGTTCTTAGACCATTATAGGATTCAGCTGCTGGTAGGTACATACTATCCATCACTTCAACATAATATTCATCTGGATATTTTTGTGTATCTGTAATAAGTTTTACTTTTCTGTTTAATCTTCGTTCCGCGTAAGGATCTTCATCTGTACCCATACTATAGTAGTTTTCATACATGTATTTGTCGTAAGGTGACATATTCTCAGGATCATCGTCTTTAAATGCAAATTCTCCTATTCCACCTGTACCAGGCTTTTCGCCCATTTCATCTGCAAAAACAGCTAAACGTTTTCGGATGATAGAATCTTTAACCCATTCAACAAATTCTCTATATTCAGAGTTAGTGATTTCTGCTTCATCCATATAAAACGAACGAACAGTTACGGTTTTTGTTGGAGCATCTTGCGAATTAGCAGGATCATCATCTGATTTACCCATTATATATGCCCCTCCGGGGATTAATGTCATTCCATATGGCTTTTCGGGATGCCATTTTTTCCCTTTAACTCCTACAAGTTCTCCTTTATCACCACTTCCACAACTTGTAAAAACTAAAACTAAGATTGAAAATATTATGAACTTCTTCATATTAAATTTGGGTTAAATATTTAATTTTAATAGGACGTAAACCTATTTATTTTATTTGATATAAACAACTGTAATTATAAAAAATTTGAATATATAAATCTATTGTACTGAGTAAATGTTTTTTAGCTCTCTTTTTAGCTCTTTTAACTATAAACTATTTTTTATTTGAGCTTTCCACCATCTTTCAGGTATTTCTTGCTGTGTGGCATTTATATAATCTTCATATGAACATGGTAATAACGTATCTCTTTTTAATTTATTGCCCTCATTTGCATAAGGAATTTGAATCCACCATCGTTCTGACTGATTGCTTTTAAAAAAAATCAAATCTTCATCGTCAATAGGAACTATGTATTTAATAAAATTTTCTCGAGTTCCTATTGGATATTCTTTAGACCTGTAGTGATATCCCTCAATAAAATACCAAATAATTTGAGAAATCAATACAGCTTCTTGATCCGTATTGTTATGACCAAATAGCCCAAAAGAAGATACTTTATCACTAATGCCAGAATACCGAGCTAATATACAAATTTCTTTTCCATTAAAACCATTGGGATTAAAGTGCTGTGTATTGCCTGAATCACTTGACTTAATGGCGGTCATATCAATACTTACAACATCAGCATCTCTAAAAATAGGCTCAGCAAGTGTAGTATTACTAGACACTTCACCTAACCTATACGATTCAAAATGTAATTTTTCTATTAAATCTATTTCTTCTTGCGAGTTATGGTATGTTTGATATCCAACATTACTGTAATTGAACAGATTATTAGGCTCTTCAATAATAATTTTCGACAAATATGAACATGCTAGAGGAGCGTTTTGCCTGTTGTCAATATCAAACTTACTATCTACAGTTACTAAATTTACCATTTGCTCTAACGTATCGTAAGCTCTATACATAGCATACGTTATGTCTTGACTCCCTCCAATTAGTATAGGTGTGATTCTTTGTTTTATCAATTGGGCACAAATTTTTTTTACCACAAAATAAGTGTCTTCAATTGTGTTTCCTGCTAAAATATCACCTAAATCATATATTGTATTATTCCAATTTCCTGGAAACAAATTATAAAAATTAAGTCGTATTGCATTTAAATTTTCAAAATCAGCTATTGCTTCTGAGCCTCTATTATCTAAAACACCTATTATTGCTACGGAGTTTTTCGCTAAAATGGGTGCTTCATGAGACGTATGCATCACAATTTTTTTTCCTAAAGCTTGATTTGAAACTTTATGAATTTCAATAATTAAATCATCTGATAAAGGTGTTAAAAAATCAAACATATCAATTATTTCTTTTTAGCTGTAGTTTTCTTTTTGGCTGGGGCTTTCTTTTTTGCTGGGGACTTTTTTTCAATTAAATCTTGTACTTGTTCTAAAGTCATTGCAGCAGCATCGACCTCTTTACTTAATTCAATTTTAATTTTGCCTTTTAAGATGACACTTCTACCCCATCGTGCTTTTTCAACTCTAATACCTTCTTCTGTCCAATCATGAAGCACTTTATCTTTGTCTTTTTGAATTTTTTCTTCAATTAATTCTTTTAAATCAGATTCTGATAAATTATCAAAATTGTATTTTTTATTTACATTAATAAAAATGCTATTCCACTTAATAAAAGGGCCAAAACGACCCACACCTTTTTGAATGGGTAATGATTCAAACATTCCTATTGGTGCGTCAGCAGCTTCTTTTTCGGCAATTAATCCTTTGGCTCTTTCTAAAGTCACATCCAATGGATCTTCGCCTTTAGGCAGTGAAACAAACATTTTTCCAAAGCGAACATAAGGGCCAAAACGACCGTTGTTTACTTCAACATCTTCGTCTTTATACACGCCTAAATTTTTAGGTAGTAAAAATAAATTTAAAGCCTCTTCTAAAGTTATTGTTCCAATATTTTGATCTTGAGCTAAACTAGCAAATTTCTTTTCTTCATCTAGTGCGTCACCAATTTGTGCCATTGGTCCAAATTTACCTAAACGAACCGATATAGGTTTTCCAGATTTAGGATCTACACCTAAAATTCTTTCGCCACTTTCTCTATCTGCATTTTCTTCAACATCAACTACATTAGGATGAAATTTTGAATAAAATTCATTCATCATATTCGTCCAATCCATATTTCCTTCTGCAATTTCATCAAAATCTTGCTCCACTTTTGCAGTAAAATTATAATCTAAAATTGCAGCAAAGTTTTTAACTAAAAAATCATTGACAATTGTTCCAATATCTGTAGGCACAAGTTTTCCTTTATCAGATCCTGTATTTTCAACAAGAATTTTTGATTTAATTTCACTTGCCAGTAAAGTAAATTGGGTGTATTTTCTTTCTAAACCTTCAGAGGCACCTTTTTCAACATATTTTCTGTTGATAATTGTCGAAATTGTTGGAGCATATGTAGAAGGTCTACCTATGCCTAATTCTTCTAATTTTTTTACTAATGAAGCTTCCGTATATCGTGATGGTGGTCTAGAGAATCGTTCGGTTGCCTGAATAAATGTATTGGTTAATTTTTCATTCACTTTCATTTTTGGCAACAAACCCTCTTGTTCCTCGTCATCATCATCATGGCCTTCTAGGTAGACTTTCAAGAACCCTTCAAACTTAATTACTTCACCACTTGCCGTAAAAGTTTCGTTAAGATTATTGGCTTGAATTTTTACATTGGTCCGTTCTAACTCTGCATCACTCATTTGAGAGGCTAAAGTTCGTTTCCAAATTAAATCATACAGTCGGGCCTGATCTCTTTCAACATTAACTGTATGCTGAGACATGTCGGTAGGTCGAATGGCTTCGTGAGCTTCTTGAGCTCCTTTACTTTTATTATTAAAACTTCTGGGCTTGCTAAATTCAGCTCCATAAGAACGTGTAATTTCAGCTTGGGCTGCACCCATAGCATCTTGAGAAAGATTTACACTATCTGTTCTCATATAAGTTATCAATCCAGCTTCATATAAGCGCTGGGCAATTTGCATTGTAATTCCAACGGGCAAATATAATTTACGCGCAGCTTCTTGTTGTAAGGTAGAAGTAGTAAAAGGTGGTGCAGGTGATTTTTTAGTAGGCTTAGTTTCTAAATCTCCTACTTTATATGTGGAGCCTATATTTTTCTTTAAAAAGTCTTCAGCTTCTTCTTTGGTACTGAAGTTTTTTGGTAATTTTGCTTTAAAACTTTTTCCAGCTTCGGTATTAAATTCTGCCGTAATACTATAAGTCCCAACCGAATTAAATTCTTGAATTTCTCTTTCACGCTCTACAATTAAACGTACTGAAACAGATTGAACACGACCCGCTGACAAACCTCCTTTAACTTTTTTCCAAAGAACAGGAGACAATTCATACCCTACTAATCGGTCTAAAACTCTACGGGCTTGTTGTGCATTTACTAAGTTATAATTAATGTCCCTTGGATTTTCTATAGCTTTTAGTATAGCTGTTTTTGTAATTTCATGAAAAACAATACGCTTAGTTTTGGTTTTATCTAATTTTAATTCTTCGGATAAATGCCAAGAAATTGCTTCTCCTTCTCGATCTTCATCGGAAGCCAGCCATACCATTTCGGCATTTTTTGAAAGTGTTTTAAGCTTGCTTACAAGAGCTTTCTTATCTGCTGAAACTTCATATTTTGGTTTAAAACCATTAGCAACATCCACTCCTATTTCCTTTGAAGGCAAGTCGGCTATATGGCCGTAGCTTGATTCCACCTGAAAATCTTTTCCTAAAAATTTTTCGATTGTTTTTGCCTTTGCAGGTGACTCAACGATAACTAAATTCTTTGCCATTATGATTTTTAATTTGAAGCAAAAGTATGGGTTTTTTTTAAATTTTATAGAAATGTAAATTAATTTATAAAAATTACATCAAAATAAACAGCTGTATTTCGTGCTTTTTATTTTATTGTATTAAAAATTGTTAAACTAACACTGCCAACTTGTCATATTTTATTTTTTAATATTATCTTTGCAATTCTATTTTAATCACGCAACCGTTTTTATGGAAAAAGTTATAGACGAAAATAAACAAGGCACTAGCTTAACAATTGATACAAAAGAAGGAAATTCAAAAAAACTATTTATAGAAAGCTATGGCTGTGCCATGAACTTTTCGGATAGTGAAATTGTTGCTTCAATTTTAAATGAACAAGGTTACAATACCACTCAAATACTTGAAGAAGCTGATTTGGTTTTGGTAAACACCTGTTCCATCAGAGACAAAGCAGAACAAACAATTCGCAAACGTTTAGAGAAATACAATGCCGTTAAAAGAGACATTAATCCAAAAATGAAGGTTGGAGTATTAGGCTGTATGGCGGAACGATTAAAAGAACAATTTTTAGAACAAGAAAAAATTGTAGATTTAGTTGTAGGGCCAGATGCCTATAAAGATTTACCCCATTTATTAAGTGAAGTTGAAGACGGCAGAAATGCAATCAATGTCATTCTTTCGAAAGATGAAACCTATGGCGACATATCACCTGTAAGATTAAACAGCAATGGCGTAACTGCATTTGTATCAATTACTCGTGGTTGTGATAATATGTGCACCTTTTGTGTTGTTCCTTTTACAAGAGGAAGAGAGCGAAGCCGAGAACCTCAAAGCATTATTAAAGAAATTCAAGATTTATGGGATAAAGGTTTTAAAGAAGTTTGCCTTTTAGGACAAAATGTGGACAGTTATTTATGGTATGGTGGTGGTTTAAAAAAAGATTTTGAAAAAGCTACTGACATGCAAAAAGCTACTGCAGTAGAATTTGCGCAATTGTTAGAAATGAGTGCTTTACAGTTTCCTAAAATGCGTTTTCGCTTTTCTACTTCAAATCCACAAGACATGCATGAAGAAGTGCTCCATGTTATTGCAAAATATCACAATGTTTGCAATTATGTTCACCTACCTGTTCAAAGTGGAAGCACTAGAATATTAAAAGAAATGAATCGTCAACATACTCGTGAAGAATACATGGCATTAATTGATAAAATAAAAGCTATTATTCCAAACGTAACGATTTCTCAAGATTTAATTGCGGGCTTCCCGACAGAAACAGAAGAAGATCACCAACAAACCTTGAGTTTGATGGAATATGTACAATATGATTTTGGGTACATGTTCTCTTACTCAGAAAGACCTGGAACCCTAGCTGCACGAAAAATGGCAGATGATATACCCGAAGAAACCAAAAAAAGACGTTTGCAAGAAATAGTTGATTTGCAACAAAAGATAAGTGAAAAAAGGACTAAAAGATTTGTTGGAGAACTGGTTGAAGTATTAATTGAAAAAGAATCCAAAAAATCAGATCAAGAGTGGAGCGGTAAAAACTCAGAAAACATAGTTACTGTTTTTCCAAAAGAAAAGTATAAAGTAGGAGATTTTGTAAATGTAAAAATTCATGATTGCACAGGCGCTACTCTAAAAGGGAAAGCCACAGGATATAGTGATTCTATGAATTAATTTATACGTATTTGATAACCATTAGTAAATAAAAAAAGACCACCGTTAATAAAAAAATACTGAAATAAATTCAGCAAAAATGGAAAGCATACAAAACATAAAACAACGTTTTGAAATTATTGGAAATGATCCAAAACTCAATCGTGCTATTGAAAAAACAATTCAAGTAGCTCCTACAGATATTTCTGTATTGGTTACAGGAGAAAGTGGTGTTGGTAAAGAAAGTTTACCTAAAATCATACATTCTCTGTCTCATAGAAAACACAACAAGTACATAGCTGTAAACTGTGGTGCTATACCTGAAGGAACTATTGACAGCGAATTATTTGGGCACGAAAAAGGCTCTTTTACAGGAGCAACAGGAACGCGTGACGGCTATTTTGAAGTAGCTGATGGAGGAACAATTTTTTTAGATGAAGTGGGCGAATTGCCTCTAACTACACAGGTGCGATTGCTACGTGTTTTAGAAAATGGCGAATTTATTAAAGTAGGATCATCAAAAGTTCAAAAAACCAATGTTCGAATTGTAGCTGCTACAAATGTTAATATGTTTAATGCTATAGAAAAAGGAAAATTTAGAGAAGATTTATACTACAGACTAAGTACCGTTGAAATTTTACTACCCCCTTTACGGGAACGAAGAGACGATATTCATTTATTATTTCGAAAATTTGCTTCAGATTTTGCACATAAATACAACATGCCACCTATAAAGTTAGAGGAAAATACTGTTCAATATTTGATAAAATACAGATGGAATGGAAACATACGCCAATTGCGAAATATTGCAGAACAAATTTCGGTTCTAGAAACCAATAGAGAAATAACTTTACAAACTCTTCAATCCTATTTACCTCAGGAAGGATCAAACTTACCCGCTTTAATTAAAGATAAAAAAGCATCAAGTGATTTTAGTAATGAAAGAGAAATTTTGTACAAAGTGCTTTTTGATATGAAAAGTGATTTATCTGATTTGAAAAAACTGACTATGGATTTAATAAAAAATAGCAATTCCAATATTCAGGAAACCAATAAAGGATTAATTCAAAAAATTTATGGCAAAAATGAAGAAGAAAATACTATTTTTGATGAAGAACCTAGATTAGAAATGATTCCGTCCAAAACACGTGAAGTTCAAGAACAATTTGATGAGGATGATGAGGAAGAAGGCAATTATTTATTTACCGAAGCAATTGAAGAAGAAGAAACCTTGAGCTTAGAAGCTAGAGAAATAGAATTAATTATAAAGTCATTAGAAAAAAACAAAGGAAAAAGAAAAGCGGCAGCAGATGAATTAGGTATTTCAGAACGAACTTTGTACCGAAAAATTAAGCAGTATGATCTTTAATTTATTAAGATATAAAATGAAAAAAACATATTATATAATTCTTTTTACAACATTTGCGTTATTATTAAACGGATGTGGTCCTTATAATTTTACAGGCGCCAAGCCGGTTAATGCAAAAACATTTCAAGTTAATTATTTTGCCAATAATGCCGATTTAATTGAACCCGGAATTGAACTAATATTTACTAGAGCCTTGCAAGATTTAATTCAAAATCAAACGAATTTAAACTTAACAAATTCGGGTGGAGAATTGCTATATGAAGGAGAAATTACACAATATAGAATAACACCCATGACCGCTACAGCTGATCTAACCGCAGCTCAAAATAGACTTACAATAGGTGTAAATGTGAGATTTACCAATAAAAACAAAGAAGAAGATGATTTTGAAAAAAGATTTTCATTTTACCATGATTTTGATGGAAATGCACAGTTAACTGGTGCACAATTAACAACTTCATTGGATATTATTTTTGAAAGAATTACCCAAGATATTTTTAATGAGTCATTAGCCAAATGGTAATAAATTAGAACAATTGAATATAAAAAATATTACATATCTTTTAAACACACCTCAAGCCATTGATGAAAATCAAACGATGGCTTTAGAAACTATTTTAAATCAATACCCATATTTTCAAGGAATAAGAGCTTTGTATTTAAAAGGCTTATATGATTTAAAAAGTTATAGGTATAATTTTGAATTAAAAAAGACTGCTGCCTACACATCAGATCGAGCTATTTTATTTGATTTTATAACATCCGAAAAGTTTGTTGTAATTCAACCTAATAATTCTGTAAAAGAAACAAAAGAGGTCGAAGTTGACAATTTTTTTATTGTTCCAAATTTTGAAATTTCAGAAAACGAAACCATTGAAAAATTTAAAAAAACTAATGATCTAAATACTGGACTATTATCAGAAATTGAAGAAAAATTAGAAATAAATAAACCCTTACAATTTGATTTTGAGGAGAAACATTCTTTTTCTGAATGGTTGCAATTAAACAAATTTGAGCCAATTGAAAGAGATTTAGCCGATTCAAATAAAGAAATTATTGATTATAAAAAGAAAAAAATAGAAATTATTGACCGTTTTATTGAAACCAATCCTAAGATTGGACCAATTAAGGAAAACACTATAAACGCTGGTATTACTGCAAAAAGCAAAGAAGAACCGTCACATTTAATGACCGAAACTTTGGCAAGAATTTACTTGGAACAAAAAAAATATAAGAAAGCAATTCAAGCTTATGAAATATTAATTTTGAAATATCCAGAAAAAAGTATTTTCTTTGCAAAACGAATAAAGGATATAAAGGATATACAATAAAATAAATAATTATGGGATTTACAGGATTTTTAATAGCAATTACAATAGTATGTTTTCTATTAATATTAGCAATTATGGTACAAAACCCTA
>NZ_CAWUTS010000028.1:0-5617 GCF_963925415.1 uncultured Flavobacterium sp.
TTCAATTTGGTCATCTGAGAACAACCAAACTTCAACAATCTTATCTTTTTCAATCTTAAAAATATCAACACCTGACATTTTAATACTTGAATCTCCTTTTGTTGCGCTAAAAATAATTGGTGTAATAATTAAGTTTTCGTTTTCCATGAAATTTGCAGCTTTTTCAACATTTAAAGTTCCGTTACTTAATTCCATCATGCCAACAATCATTTGGCCAATTGCTTCGACTCCTTTTTTAACTCCTGAAAACTTATTATTTCCAGGTTGATGCCAAACAACTTTTTCTGAAAACAATCCAAATAATGTTGGAATATCGCCAATTGCTAATGATTCAAAATAAATTTGTGCTATTTCAATTTTTTTTTTCATAATAATTTTTATTGTTAAGTGTTATTTACAGGACAAATTTACGTTTTGTACATTTTTTTTAATGGTAATAAAAGAACTGTTAATGGTAACTTTATTTATATTTCAAGACGAAATTCTTTGGGAGTTATGCCTACTACTTTTTTAAAGTACTTTGTAAAATAAGTAGCCTGATCAAAACCTAAATCATAAGCAATTTCTTGTATAGAAAGTTTTTTATTGACTAAACTACGCTTAGCTTCTAAAATTTTAATATCCTGAATTACTTTAGCCGGAGTTGATTTTAAATATTCTCTTGAAATTTTTGCAAGGTCTCTTTTGTTAGTTCTTAATAAATCATAGTATGCTTCCATTGACAAAAATTTTGATATGTTTTCATAAGCCATTTTTTTAAACGCATAAGCTAATTGAAAATCATTATTTATGGATATATCGGTTTCTAATGTTCGCCTTTTTGCTCTTTCTATGGTAAAAAGTAGACTTCTAAATAATGAAAAAACTTGTTCTTTTAGATATGTATCATCTAAGGTTAATTCTTCTGAAATAAGAGTTGCAAGATTAACAAACCTCTTTTGATCGTAAGCATCCAGTTTTACAAAAGGATCTTCGATTTCATTAAAAATGGAGAGTGATATTCTTTCCAGTAAATCATGATCAAATTGGTCTATAAAAAAACCATTAAAATGAATCATAATACCTTCATTTACAGCATCTGAACAAAAATGATGAATTTGATTTTTACTGATAAAAAAAATCGTGCTTTCTTCATGATTAATCACTTCATAGTCCACATAATGTCTTCCGGATTGCTTAAACCAAATTAATTGATAAAAGGAGTGTTTATGAGGTATGGTAGAATGTTCTTTATTATTGTTGCAGTATTCTTTTCCGTCATTTAATTCAAACTGTAATTTAGAAAACGCCTGTTTGTGTAAGTGATATTCTTTCAACTTTTTTAAATTTTATTATATATAGAGATCTAAATTGACACTGTTTTTTTGTAACAGTAATACATCTATTTTATTTGTGTGTATTAGATTAAATTTTAAAAATATTATTTTTATGACTAAATATTAAACAAATGTATATAAATAAATCAATGTGTGCAATATATTAAACGTATTTGTTTAATAATTTATAAAAAAATAGCTATTGATATTTGGGTATAAATCTATTTTAGGATTAAGTATAAATATGTAAACTTATTTTAGGACGAGTCATTATCGTTGAGGGCACATAGTCAAGCGGGCGTGGTAAAAGATCTATCAAACCAACTCTTGTTATGGTTTATAAAGTAAGTATCCTCTTTTGTTGTAGCTTTATATTTTGTTGATATGGTTAAGATTTTTAAAATTTAACAACAAAGCCACATCGTTACAATGTGGCTTTGTTGTTATTTACGTTGTGGGCACGGAATGTAATTATGCGCTATCGAGCTTGGTACATATCCGAGAGGTCGGTTTTTTTATGGTTTAAACCAATTAATCTTAATTGGTGTTTTTTGTGTATTAATCTTTTTTTTTTAATAAAGATACAATTTCTGATAAACCCTTTTTTAGACCTATATAATAATTACCCTTACTAACTTCAGGAATAATATTTTCAGTTATTATGGATTCTTTAATTTTTTCGGTTAATATCGTGTTTATATTTGTGTCACAAGCAATATCAATCTTTTTCATTGATTTACTCATGTTTATTATAATTCCATTTAATGAAACAAAAGATGAAATTTCCCATTCTTTATCAGATGTATTTTTTGAAGGGATAGTCAATACCCTAATTTTTATTCTATTCTTATTATCTATGTCTTTTAAATATTTTTCTAAATCAATTTTCTCTTTGCTATTAAATAATTTTTCTAAATCAATTAAATAAACATTTTCTTTATACTTTTTATCTTTAGGTATTTCCTTAAAATCAAAATCAACCTTAGGAAGGTCGATATTCTCTTTTTTACAAGAAAAAATACTTATTAAAACAATCAATATTATTAATTTAGTTATATTATTTGACATATTTTTTATAATTTAATTAATGTGATAGTTCTTTTAATTCTTTTTTTGTTTTAACTAATTTAAATGAATAATCTAATGATTGTTTAGACTAATGATTGTTTTAACGTTAAATTTTAAATTTCTTAAAACAATTTAATTCAGCTGTTATTTATTTAACATGTTTTTTAATTTCATCACAAATTTATCACAATCTCTACAAGGAGTATTAGATTTCCATGTTAATGAAAATTCATGTATTCCTTGACTTTGTCCAAATTTTGAAGTATTTATATCATACGAATATCCAAAAGTAAATTCATTCGCTTTATATAATAAAAATGGATTAACAGAGGTTAATATATGGCTGTTCTTCGCTTTTCCTTCTGGGTTTGTAACTAAAGTCATTCCTAAAGCAATATTATCCATATTTAAACAGGCTCCAATATCTAATCTGTTATAAAAAGATTGCTTCATATAGTTAAAAGTAACCAAAATGCTTGAGTCAGTCGGTAAAATGAAGGAAGGAGAATTATTTAATTCAATAAAACCCCCACCATGTAATGATAAAAACAAGTCTAAAGGAATGTTTTTAGAATCAATAAATGAAATATCGGGTCGATTCATATGTTTTATTGTAGCACCAAACCATGAAATGTCATTTTCAAATAAAAACCCACTGTTAAAATCAAAAAAATTAATGTTGTTATTATTTATTAAATAATTTGGATCAATACTAACTGGGTTAATGGTTTCATTATTAATATCAATTTGATCTTCTAGTAATAAATTTTGAAAATTAAAATCTTTTCTTCCATAACCGCCCTCCAGGCCAAAACGGAATTTCCAATCATAACTTATTTCTGCAGTATAAGAAAAAACACCATTTATTTGAAGATAGTTATAATTGGTAAATGATTCGTTTTGATTCAATATATTTATTCCTAAACCAACGTTTTCAGTAATCAAATTGTTTGCAAATGCATATTGTGTGTCTATACGCCTATTTGCTTCTGGCCATTGTCTTCTGTGTATTAAACCTGCATTCAATGCATTTCCACTACCTACAAAAGCAGGGTTAATTACTTCTGGAATATTAATAAAATGTGTAAATACTGGGTCTTGTGCATTAACTATTAATGAAATCAATAGAAATGTTATATTTATATAAATTTTTATTTTCATTTTTA
The DNA here is from genome assembly GCF_963925415.1 of uncultured Flavobacterium sp. Classification (GTDB taxonomy): domain Bacteria; phylum Bacteroidota; class Bacteroidia; order Flavobacteriales; family Flavobacteriaceae; genus Flavobacterium. The sequence continues at coordinate 3,551 of NZ_CAWUTS010000028.1, forward strand.
TTTATTGATTACTGTATTAAAATAAATGTTTGACTTTCGTAAATAACGGTACCGTAAAAAGTTACTGCACTTACCATACAATTATAGTTGCCATTTTCTGCTAATTTACTTTGTATAGTTCCATCCCATCCAGAAAGTACATCTCCAGATTCTGAATAAATTAAAGATCCTGAAGTATCATAAATATCCATTCTTATTTGTTTTAACCCTTTTGTTACAGGTCTGAAATTATCATTTATAGAATCATTATTTGGTGTAAAAGCAGTAGGAACTACCATAAAATAACCTTTTTCAACTAATAACGATATTGTAAATACGTAAACACACCCAAATGAATACGTAACTGTTTGAGTTACCAAATAAGTACCAGGTGTTACATACGTATGGCTAGGATTTTCTTCATTAGAATAAACACCATCTCCAAAATTCCAAATCATGGATTCATATTCTCCAGTTGAATTATTTGTAAATTGAATGGGATCATTGATTGAATAAAGACCATAATTTTCATATCCAAATGAACTTTGTTCAAAAGGAAAATCTGCAAACAAAGGAACATCAACATCAATACTATAATTAGTGCTACATCCTAATGCATCCGTTGCCGTTATAACAACTAATCCATTTTGATTTGTTGTCATATTTTGATTGTTTGAACCACTGGTAACTCCACTTGTCCAACTATATGTTAATGGTGGAACACCCCCTGATCCAGTAGCTTGAAAGTTTTCATATATAATATTCGTATCACAATTCACTGTGGTTGTGTTTTGAACACTTAAACTTATGGGCTGTGGCCTAAATATTGAATAAACATTACTTATGAAGCAACCATTAAAATCGGTTACTGTTACTGAATAATTTCCTGCTGATAATGATGTTAAATCTTCCGTAATCGCTCCGTTAGACCATACACAGCTAAAAGGAGCTGTACCTCCTGATACCATTAAATTAATAGCACCTGAATTTGCATTTGAACAGTCTAGGGCATCTTGAATATTTGCTGATAAAACTAAAGTCTGAGGCTCAATAATTGTAAAGGTTCTAACAATAGTACATGGTGTACCATCTACTATTGTTACAGTATAAGTTCCCGCTGATAGATTATTTCTAATTAAACCTGCTGTACTTCCATCACTCCATGTTAAATTTATCGGTTGAACTCCACCTGTTAAATTTACATTTATACTTCCATCATTTGCTCCTTCACAAGAAATGTTAGTTGAAATAGTGTTAACACTAAAAATTGGAGCTTCAGGTATATTAACTATTATTGACTTAAAACAACCGTTAGTATCCGTAATTATTATACTATAATCTCCAGCAGCTAAATTATTCTGATATAGTCCTGTAGCTAATGTATTCCATTGTGCGGTATAACTTGCTACTCCACCTGTAACTACTATAGTAATAGATGCATCATTTGCACCATAGCATGTAATAGGTGTTGTTGTTGCTGTAATTTCAATATCATCTGGCTGTATAATTTCAAAACCTTGAACGGTTTTAGTTCCGCCATTATCATCTGTTACTATTAAAGAATATATACCTGCAATCAATCCTGTAAACTGAGGGTTTAAATTAAAAGAATTAATTATAGACGATACTAAGTTTCCACTACTGTCATATAAGTCATAATCATATGGGGCGACTGACTCTTGTGTAATTAAAACACCTACAGCCCCGTTTGAATTACCAAAACAATCAATATTGATGGTTAAACTTAAATCGGGTTGAGCTAATAACTCGGGAGGTTGTGTTAGAGTAAAAGTTAAAATAATTGGTGTACAATAACCGTCTGATATCGTTACAGTATATATACCTGCAACTAAATTATTAATATCCTCTGTATCTGCTGTAAAACCATTAGGACCAATCCAACTAAAAATAAAGGCACCTGAACCACCATCAGTTGACAAATCAATAAACCCATCAGATCCACCAAAGAAACTAACATTATAACTGTTGTAATCAGACAAAATACCTGTTGAATAAAATGTTGGATTTACAGTAATAGAATAATTATAAATTTGCCCTATGCATAAATTACCATTATTAACAAACGTA
>NZ_CAWUTS010000029.1:0-12504 GCF_963925415.1 uncultured Flavobacterium sp.
GATTTACAGGATTTTTAATAGCAATTACATAGTATGTTTTCTATTAATATTAGCAATTATGGTACAAAACCCTAAAGGTGGGGGTTTATCTTCTTCTTTTGGCGGTACACAACAAATAGGTGGTGTTCAAAAAACAACAGACTTTTTAGACAAAAGTACTTGGTATTTAGGGATAGCACTAATCGTTTTAATATTCTTATCGACACTTAGCTTTGACAATGGTGGTGTTAACGGTTCAAAAATTATAGATGAAAGCGAAATTAACATTCCTTCAGCTACAGTACCTTCAACCAATACTGCTGCACCAACAACTGCAAATGACTCAACTAAATAATTTTTAGTCAAAAATAAATAAAATGCCAGCCTGTCAGTGCTGGCATTTTTTATTGGAAAATCTGTCATAAAAAATGTATTGGCATAATTTCTGAAAATAAGAAATCAACACTTAATAAAAATAATAAAAATAATAAAAATAAAACTATGTCACTAAATATTAAACCGCTTTTAGACCGAGTAGTTATTGAGCCAATGGCTGCAGAAACTACTACTGCTTCAGGATTAATCATACCTGATACAGCTAAAGAAAAACCACAAAAAGGAACTGTTGTAGCCGTTGGAAATGGTAAAAAAGATTACACCATGACGGTCAATGTAGGTGATACTGTATTGTATGGTAAATATGCTGGAACAGAGATAAAATATGAAGGTATAGATTACCTGATTATGAAAGAAGAAGAAATTTATGCAATTATTTAATTACATTTAAAAACAAAAAAAATGGCAAAAGATATAAAATTTGATATTGAAGCACGTGATGGATTAAAAAGAGGTGTTGATGCATTAGCAAATGCTGTAAAAGTAACTCTTGGCCCTAAAGGTAGAAATGTTATCATCAGCAAATCATTTGGAGGTCCATCTGTAACTAAAGATGGTGTAACTGTTGCAAAAGAAATTGAACTAGCAGACCCTTTAGAAAACATGGGTGCTCAAATGGTAAAAGAAGTTGCCTCAAAAACAAACGACTTAGCTGGAGACGGAACAACAACAGCAACTGTGTTAGCACAAGCAATTGTTAAAGAAGGTCTTAAAAACGTGGCTGCAGGTGCAAACCCAATGGATTTAAAGAGAGGAATTGATAAAGCTGTTGAAGCAATTGTTGCAGATTTAACAAAACAATCACAAACTGTAGGTAATTCATCAGAAAAAATAAAACAAATTGCATCTATTTCTGCTAATAATGATGATACTATTGGCGAATTAATAGCCGTAGCATTTAACAAAGTTGGTAAAGAAGGTGTAATCACCGTTGAAGAAGCAAAAGGAACTGAAACGTATGTTGATGTTGTCGAAGGTATGCAATTTGACCGAGGCTATTTATCTCCTTATTTTGTAACAGATGCTGATAAAATGATTGCTGAATTAAATAATCCTTACGTTTTATTATTCGATAAAAAAATATCAAATCTACAAGAAATATTACCCATTCTTGAACCTGTTGCTCAATCTGGAAAACCTTTATTAATTATTGCAGAAGATGTTGACGGACAAGCATTAGCAACATTAGTAGTAAACAAATTAAGAGGTGGTTTAAAAATTGCAGCAGTTAAAGCTCCAGGCTTTGGTGACCGAAGAAAAGCAATGCTAGAAGATATTGCAATTTTAACAGGAGGAACCGTTATTGCTGAAGAAAGTGGCTATTCATTAGAAAATGCAACTTTAGACATGCTAGGAACGGCAGAAAACATAACCATAGATAAAGACAATACTACAATTGTAAACGGCGCTGGTTCTGCAGAAAACATTAAGTCAAGAGTTAACCAAATAAAAGCTCAAGTTGAAACTTCTACATCTGACTATGACAAAGAAAAATTGCAAGAACGTTTAGCTAAATTAGCAGGCGGTGTAGCTGTTTTATATGTAGGTGCAGCATCTGAAGTAGAAATGAAAGAGAAAAAAGATCGTGTTGATGATGCATTGCACGCAACTAGAGCTGCTGTTGAAGAAGGAATAGTTGCTGGAGGTGGTGTAGCGCTTGTACGAGCAAAAGCAGCATTATCAAGTTTAAAACCTGAAAACGCTGATGAGGCAACAGGGATTCAAATTGTAAATAAAGCAATTGAATCACCTTTAAGAACAATTGTAGAAAATGCAGGAGGAGAAGGTTCTGTAGTAATTGCAAAAGTTTTAGAAGGTAAAGGTGATTTTGGATTTAATGCTAAAACAGGTGAATATGTTCAAATGCTTAAAGCAGGAATTATTGATCCTAAAAAAGTAACACGTGTAGCACTAGAAAATGCTGCCTCAGTTGCAGGTATGATTTTAACTACAGAGTGTGCTTTAATTGACATCAAAGAAAAAGACGAAGCCGGACAAAACCAAGGTGGTATGCCTGGAATGATGTAAAACGGCACAAAATTTACGTTAAAAAAATCTTGATGGTATTCATCAAGATTTTTTTAATTTAAAAGTATAGGACTCTAATTTATTTTAAAAATAGAGCTAAGTTCAATATAAAATAGCATAAGGTATATGCCATATCTAGTAAAACAAACAAAGAGTTTTAATTAATTTAAATCCTTATTTTTTGACATATTTAATAGGCTTATTAACCGTTTGCATACTGTGTTTTTTTCTATACAATTTAATTATAGAGCCTCTTTATATTTTCTTTTTTAGAAAACCTATTTATGTACATTTTTATCCAATACCTAAAAAGGCCACAAAAACACAAATACAAATTCTACAAAACGAATTTGAATTTTATAAAAAACTTTCTCCACGATTAAAAAAATATTTTGAACATAGAGTCGCTGTCTTTATAAAATCTTTTCCTTTTTATGGAAAAGACGGATTAATAGTAACAGAACAAATGAAAGTTTTAATTGCATCGACAGCGGTAATGCTCACCTTTGGAATGCGTAACTTTGTTTTTACTATAATTGATAAAATCATCATTTATCCTGATATATATTATTCAAAGCTAAATAATACATACCACAAAGGCGAATTTAATCCCAGAATGAAAGCTATAGCATTTTCTTGGAAACATTTTTTAGATGGCTATGAAATTAATACTGATAATCTCAATTTAGGCTTACATGAATTTTCGCATGTTTTACACTATCAAGGCTTAAAAAACTCAGGGACTTCTGCTTCTATTTTTGCTATAAATTATAGCGAAATTATGATACAAGTTAAACAACCCGCAAACTTAAAAAGATTAATAGATTCTGATTACTTTAGAGTTTATGCATTTACAAATGAATTTGAATTTATTGCTGTTATTTTAGAACATTTTTTTGAAACGCCAGCACAATTCAAACAGCAATTTCCTGAATTGTATGAAAAAGTAAGATCTATGATTAATTTTTCAAAATAAATTTAATGATATATCAATTGCCCCTGATATAAAACTTGTACATCAATAACAGGAGGATTGTTAAATAAAATTACATTTCCGGTACTGTAAATAGTTCCCGTAATTTGTTGCTGTGGATTTACACTAATATCATTGCTGCTTCTTTGAAAAATAAATACGTTTTGAGCGATAAGGTTTGATCCGTCAAAACGTTCATTACCATTATAAAAAGCGACCGTTAAATTGTTCACATTACCTTCTATTTTATAAAAACCAGCTCTGTTATCTTCTACAACTAAACTAGTGCAATTTACCTGCAAATGAAATTCTCCAGAAGCGGTATCATCAAACAAACCAGATTGCAAATTAAGATGACTAAAATTCAATATATTTTCTGAATAGATGTTAAATTGCGAAGAAGAATAAAGCGAAACCAATTGATCGATAGACAAATAAATTTTTACAGGTTCATAACTTTGAAATAATTGAGTAGCAGTGCTAGCGTCAATAAAAAGTTGGTTTTTAAGCACTAAAAAAGTTACTTTATCAATCACATTTGTTCCTGCAACAATTTCCACTTTTGTTTCAGCTTCATCTCTAATATGCAATTCTATGCCTTCGGAAATGTTGATTTTATCAAAAAAAGGAACTGTGATTTTTTTAGAAATAAGTTCACCCGACAAATCCAAAAACTGATTTTCATCGCAACTTATTAATAAAAAAAAACTAAATAATAAAATTGTTTTTCTCATAACTTTAGGCCTATTCCAAATTCTAATGCTTCTGCTTTTGCTGCATGCGTTTTTAATGAAACACTGCTAAAAAAAAAATTATTCCAATGGTATTTTCCTGAAATACGCTGATAAAAAGGCCCTAAATAATCAAAAGGTTCATATACATAATAGCCAACTTGAGCTTCAAATGAAAGTTTATTTATAAGCAGTTCATAACCTATAAAAAGTCCTATCCTTTTAAAATCAGTATTCTCTTTTATGTTTTCATTTGGATAAGCGACTGCCTTATATTTGATGTATTCTTTTAAATAATACATCGCAAACAAATCAATACCTAATTGAATTTTGCTCTTTTTACTGTATTGTTTATCTGCAAAAAAACACAATTCATAAAAAGGTCTTTGGCCACTTCCAATTACATCACCCTCATTAATACCTGTTCTAAAAGCTATGTTGTATGAAATAAGGTACTTGATCTTTAACGAGTCAATTGACGTTAATTTATAGGCTTTAGAGTCATCTGTAATAGCATAATTTAAGCCCAACTGAAAAGTGAAGGCATTGGTACTCGTATTGGGTGATTTTATGCTTCCATTAGAGTGATGAAAAAAAGACATACCTGTTTGAAAACCTATATTACCAATGACTTTTTCTTTTCTGTAATTTAATAAAAAATAGGCAGAGGGCATTAATTTTGTGCTATATGCAACATTTCTAAAATTATTGATATCATCAAAAGGATTGGTGCTGTAAGCAATTCCTTGGGCTGCTCGAAAAACCAAATTTCGTTTAAAGAAGTAAAAATTGTAATGAGCATATGCACCATATAAATCTCCTAAGATTGGGTTTTTATTTGATTGAAATTGCATTGAAAAACCATAATCTGGAAAGTTAAAATTAGATTGCCATTCTTTTTCTCCAAAAGTTTTTTTATTAAAACTCAGCAAAATTCCCTCAGGATGCTTAAGTATCAAATGTTTTATAGCAGAACTGTGAGGCAATATTTTTCCATAAAAATAATCTGCATCAAGCGTATATTGAGCATTTGCAACAGAAAAAATAAATAAAAAAAATATAATTTGCTTCATATATATGGCAAATATAATTGATTTATTAAAGCAAATGGTTTTGCATTTATGTGTGGTTCTCTTTTCTGAGGTTTATTACAACTTTTTTTATTGCAAATAAAGAATCTGTACTCTCAATAAAGTGCTAAATATATTGTATTGATTGTTAAAAAATTTCTTGTGCTATTGCTTTTATATTCGCTGCTTTTCCCATGGAATAATAATGTAAAACCGGAATTCCTGCCTCAATCAATTCTTTGCTTTGTTGTGTACACCATTCAATTCCTATTTGTGTTACAGCATCATTGTCCTTTGCTTTAACTACTGCCATAATTAAATCATCGGGTAGTTCAATACTAAATCGATGCGGAATCAAATTCAGTTGTTTTTTTGTTGCAATAGGCTTCAATCCTGGAATAATAGGTACGGTAATTCCTGATTTTCTGCATTTTTCTACAAAATCAAAGAATTTTTTATTGTCAAAAAACATTTGAGTAATTATATAGTCGGCCCCGTTTTTTATTTTTTGTTTCAAAAAATGAATGTCGCTGTCTAAACTAGGAGCTTCCATATGCTTTTCGGGATAAGCACCAACACCTATACAAAAATTAGTACTGGTAGAGTTTTGCAGATCTTGATCTAAATAAATTCCCTTATTTAGGTTTGATATTTGGGTTACCAATTGGCTTGCAAATTGATTGCCATCTTTCTCGGGTTTAAAATATATTTCACTTTTAACAGCATCACCTCGAAGTGCAACTACATTATCTATTCCAAGGAAATCTAAATCAATCAACAAATTTTCTGTATCCTCTTTATTAAATCCACCACATAAAATATGAGGAATAGCATCAACATCGTATTTGTTTTGAATAGCAGCACAAATTCCAACAGTACCAGGTCGTTTTTTTACAATTTTTTTTTCCAATAGACCATTCGGTAATTCTTTAAATTCATATTCTTCCCGATGATAGGTTACATCTATAAATGGAGGGTTAAATTCCATCAACGGATCTATACTATCAAAAATAGATTGAATATTTTGTCCTTTTAGTGGCGGTAATATTTCAAATGAGAACAAAGATTTTCCTTCGGCTTTTTCTATATGTTTAGTTACTTTCATATTTTGATTGCAGGTTTTTAGCCTTAATTTTTAATGGATTGTTATTAGTCTGCTATATTAGGTGCAAGCCATTTTGTTGCTATTTCAGTAGAAATACCTCTTCTTTTGGCATAATCAATTACCTGGTCTTCTTTTATTTTTCCGAGTCCAAAATACGTACTCGCTGAATTTGCAAAATAATATCCTGAAACAGAAGAAGCGGGCCACATAGCCATGTTTTCGGTAAGGGTAACTCCTATGTTTTCTGCTACGCTAAGTAACTTCCATATGGTAGGTTTTTCTAAATGGTCTGGACAGGCAGGATAACCTGGCGCTGGTCGAATGCCTTGATATTGTTCTTTAATTAGCTCTAAATTATTTAACCGTTCGTCTGTAGCGTATCCCCAAATTTCTTTTCGCACTTTTAAATGTAAATATTCTGCAAAAGCCTCAGCCAATCGGTCTGCTAATGCTTTTGTCATAATAGAATTATAATCGTCTAATTGTTTTTCGTATTCTTTAGCTTTTTCTTCTACACCAAAGCCAGTAGTCACGCAAAAACAGCCCATGTAATCTTGAACTTTTGAGTCTTTTGGCGCAATAAAATCGGCTAAAGCTATATTGGGAACTCCAGCTTTTTTTTGAGACTGTTGTCTTAAGGTTAAAAAAGATACTGGTTGATTATTAGTCTGTATCAACTCTATGTCATCATCATTAATTTGATTTGCTGGAAAAATACCTACAATCCCTTTGGCAGTAAACCATTTTTCATCAACTAGTATAGCTAACATACGTAAAGCATCGCTATATAAATTAGTTGCTTCAGACCCTACAACCTCGTCTGTAAGAATTTTTGGAAACTTTCCAAACAATTGCCAAGATTGAAAAAACGGAGTCCAATCAATAAAAGGGATTAATTCAGACAATTCGACATCGATCGTTTTAACTCCTATAAAATTTGGCTTTGTTGGTTGATAGTGTTTCCAATCAATCTGTAATTTATTTTTTCGAGCACGCTCAATGGTCAAAAAATTTTTATCGCGACTTCTACTTAAATACCCTTCTCTAAGTGTGTCATATTCTTTCTTAATATCATGTGCATAAGCATCTTTACTTTCTTTTTTTAGCAAATTACTGGCAACAGTTACAGCTCTGGAAGCATCATTTACATGAACAACAGTTGCCTTATATTCGGGTGATATTTTTACAGCAGTATGAGCTCGAGATGTGGTTGCTCCACCAATCATTATTGGAATTTTAATATTTAACTTATCCATCTCTTTGGTTAAGTATACCATTTCGTCCAATGAAGGTGTAATTAATCCGCTTAGCCCAATAATGTCAACATTTTCTCGTATTGCTACTTCAATAATTTTTTCTGGCGGAACCATAACTCCTAAATCAATTATTTCGAAATTATTACATCCTAGTACAACTGCAACAATATTTTTACCAATATCGTGAACGTCCCCTTTTACAGTAGCCATTAGTATCTTACCGTTACTCGACGAAATGGCATCTCCTTTTTGCGCTTCTATATAGGGTAAAAGGTATGCCACCGCTTTTTTCATCACTCGGGCAGATTTTACAACTTGGGGCAAAAACATTTTTCCACTTCCAAATAAATCTCCTACAACATTCATTCCTTCCATTAAATTTACTTCTATAACTTCAATTGCTTTTTTGGATTTTTGTCGGGCCTCTTCAACATCTAATTCTATAAATTCATCGATTCCTTTTACTAAAGAGTGTATTAATCGATCTTCAACAGGCCCATTTCTCCATTCTTGTATAGCCTTTTCGTTTACTTTATAATCACCTTTATAACTTTCTGCTAAATCTAGTAAACGCTCTGTTGCATCGTCCTTTCTGTTTAATAGTACATCTTCTACATGTTCCAGTAATATTGGGTCAATTTGATTGTAGATTTCTAACATTTCTGGGTTTACTATTCCCATAGTCATTCCGTTTTTAATTGCATGATATAAGAAAGCCGAATGCATTGCTTCTCGCACTTTATCATTTCCTCTAAATGAAAAAGACACATTACTTATACCACCTGAAACATTTACATAAGGAAGGTTTTGACGAATCCATTTAGTCGCTCTAAAAAAATCAAGCGCATTTAGTTTATGCTCGTCCATGCCCGTTGCTACGGGAAAAATATTGGGATCAAAAATAATGTCTTCGGCAGAAAATTTAACTTTATCAACTAAAATATCATAACTTCTTTTACAAATTTCTATTCTTCTTTCGTAATTATCTGCTTGACCATTTTCATCAAAAGCCATTACAACAACTGCAGCTCCATATTTTTTAATTAGTTTGGCATGTTGGATGAAAATTTTTTCCCCTTCTTTAAGAGAAATAGAATTCACAATTCCTTTTCCTTGAACAACTTTTAGCCCTGCCTCTATGATTTCCCATTTAGAACTGTCTATCATGACAGGAACTCGTGCAATATCGGGTTCAGCAGCAATTAAGTTTAAAAACTTTGTCATGGCATATACACCGTCTAGCATTCCCTCATCCATATTGACATCAATGATTTGGGCCCCACCTTCTACTTGTTCTCGTGCTATAGAAAGGGCTGCATTGTAATTTTCTTCTTTAATAAGACGAAGAAATTTACGTGACCCTGTAACATTGGTGCGTTCACCAACGTTAACAAAGTTTGTTTCTGGCGTTATAATTAAGGGTTCAAGACCTGATAATTTTAAATATTTTGTTTCTAACATATTGTGTTTTTTTGTAACAAAGACTCATATAAGCAATGCTTATAATAAAGGTTTTTACTAATTTAATAGGTTACTTTTTCTATATTTCTTGGCTTAAATTGAGTAGCTACCTCAGCAATAAGCTTAATATGTTCGGGAGTCGTTCCACAACATCCACCAATTATATTTACCAAATTATCTTCTAAATATTCTTTGATTAAGGCTTGCATTTCTTGAGGCGTTTGATCGTATTGACCAAAAGCGTTTGGCAGACCCGCATTTGGATGAGCTGAAATATTTAATTGTGTATTTAGAGCTAATCTTTTTAAGTAAGGTTTCAGTTGATCAGCACCAAGTGCGCAATTAAAACCGATGCTTAATAATGGGATATGTGAAATTGAAATCAAAAATGCTTCCACAGTTTGACCTGAAAGTGTTCGTCCAGAAGCGTCTGTAATAGTACCTGACACCATAACAGGAATGTCAATATTGCGTTCTTCTTTGACTTCTACTATGGCAAAAAGTGCTGCTTTTGCATTTAAAGTATCAAAAATAGTTTCTACCAACAACACATCACAACCGCCATCAATTAAAGCTTCAACTTGTTGCTTGTAGGCAATTTTCAAATCATCAAAAGATACAGCTCTAAATCCAGGATCATTTACATCTGGACTCATACTAGCCGTTCTGTTTGTTGGCCCTATTGAACCTGCTACAAATCTGGGTCTATCATTAAATTCATCAGCTACTTGGCGAGCAATTTTTGCAGATTCAAAGTTTAATTCGTAAACAAAATCTTCTAAATGATAATCGGCCATTCCGATTGTTGTTCCCGAAAAAGTATTGGTTTCGACAATATCAGCACCCGATTGAAAATACAAACGGTGGACTTGTTTAACGGCTTCAGGTTGTGTGATGGATAATAAATCATTATTGCCCTTTAAAGGATGCGGAAAATCTTTAAATCGTTCACCACGAAAATCATGTTCCGAAAAGTTATAGCGCTGTAACATGGTACCCATTGCTCCATCGAGTACAAGGATTCTTTCTTTTATTGCTTCTTGAATTAATGACATTATTTTATATGTTAATCATGTCATCAAGAAATTCGAAAGAGTTTCGTTGAGTTATCTTTTTCTAAAGCCTGAACAAGTTCAGATTTAAGAAGAGAATGTAGCACCTTCTACAAGAGTAGGGTTGCTAAGCTTTCATCGAGTCTAATCTCTCCAGCTTTCGTGATAACAATCATTATTTTTAAGAACCTTACAAAGGTATAATTTATTTTTAGATTATGAAATATTTTCTAAATTTAGATTAAAATTTTATTAATTATAGAATTAAAATCTAAAATTTATATAATTAGTAGAATTTATGAAACCAATTACTTAAATTAATGAAAAATATTATCTATAAAAAGACAGGTTGTTTATTTTTTATTTTATCTGTAATTTTTAATATATCTATTAAAATTCCTCGAGCTGTAACTTGTTTACCTGCGCCTGCTCCTTGAATAACTATTGGTATTTCACCATATGATTTTGCATAAATTTCTATTAAGTTATCTGCTCCTTTTAACTGCCCTAAAGCTGTGCTTTTTGGAACAGAAACTAATTTTACTTCTAGTTTTTTAGCTTCAACATCAAATTCACCAACATAACGAAGCACATGATTTTTATTTTGAGTAATTTTTGCAATTTCAAAAGGCTTATCAAATAATAATTTATTTATTGCATATTCGCTTTTTGAATGTGTTTCATTTAAATTAGGCAACAATAAAGAAGTTACTTGAACATCAGAAAACTCAAAAACTTGATCTAATTCTCTCGCTAAAATTAATAATTTTCTAGCTACATCAGATCCAGAGAGATCTTCTCGAGAATCAGGTTCAGTATAACCTCTATTTTCAGCTTCAATCAACACTTCTGAAAAGCTTATTTGTTCCTCTGAAAACCTATTAAAAATATAACTCAACGAACCTGAAAAAACGCCTCTAATTTTGGTGATTTTTTCGCCAGAAAGATGTAAATCACTTATGGTTTGAACAACTGGTAAACTTGCGCCTACATTAGTTTCATACATAAAAGTCTTATCGTATTTTTTAAACGTTTTTCTTAAATCTTTATAAAAAACATAGTCTAATGTATTCGCTTTTTTATTTGCCGCTACAATATGAAAACCATTTTCTACTAATGGAATATAACTAGCAACAAAATCTGAACTTGTTGAAGCATCAATAGCTATTAAATTTTCCAATTGGTGCAATTTAACATACTCAATAATATCTTCAAGTTTATATGGAATTGCTGAATTAGCAAAATCATCTTTCCAATCAATACTTAAACCGTCTTTTTCAAAAAGAGCTAAGGTTGAATTTGTTACAATTGGGAAGTTTAATTCTATGTTTTGTTTTTCAAGAGAAAATTTTTTATTTGCTAAAACTTGCTCTATCAAAACACTACCAACATTTCCTATTCCGAAAAGCACTATATTTATTTTAAGCGTTGACATATTTGTTTTGTTTTTGTTTATTAAAAATGGGTGTTAAAATAGTATTTAACTGTTCAAACTCAATTAAAAAAGCATCATGACCGTGAATAGATTTGATTTCATGGTAAAAAATATTATTTTTAATTTCTTTTAATTGTTCGTAAGTATCTATATTTTCCTTTGCTATAAAAAATAAGTCAGTATCTACAGATACGATATGAATTGAAGCCGTTATTTTACTAATAGTTTCCACAGCATCTTTAGAATCTTTGGCTATATCTATTGTTTTTAGCAAATGATTCATCAACTTATAAGATGAAAGGTGAAACCTGTTTTTTAATTTTTCACCGTGATTGATTAACCATTTTTCAATTTGAAACACATTTGAATCAATTTTTTTTTCTCTTTTAAATTTATCCTTTAGTGATTCTGGAGTTCTGTATAAAAGCATAGCATGAATTCGAGCGTTTTCAATCGGGTTTTCTGAACAGCTTAATAATCTATCCTGTACTAAAACATTTGCTATTACCGAGTCAGTTGCTTTCCAATCGGTTGCAATTGGAATTAAATTTTGAATTTTATTTGGTTCTAAATTTGCCATTTCCCAAGCTATGCCACCACCAAGACTTCCTCCAATTAAAGCGAAAATTTCATATATATGAAGATGAAAAAGGCCTTTCCAAAAAAACAATGAGATATCTTTTGCTGTAAAATCTTGATAATTATTTATTAAATTCTCAGGATCTTCATCAAAACCATTTCCTGGAATATTAAAAGCAATAAGTGTGTAATAATTGGTGTCAATTGTTTTGTTTTTACCAATTAAATCATTCCACCAACCATTTTTACCCGTTACATTAGAATTTCCTGTTAAAGCATGATTTACTACAACTACTGGAGCAGAACCTATTTCTTGACCAAATACTTGATAGTATAAAGAAATCTGTTTTATAAATGTTCCGTTTTCTAGAGTAGAGTCAAAAAGGTTTATTTTTTCTAACATTATATTTAATTTATATTTTCTTTTAAAGTTTATTTT
>NZ_CAWUTS010000030.1:0-7486 GCF_963925415.1 uncultured Flavobacterium sp.
TAGCGGCTTAAAAAAAAACTATATGAATATAATAATTAATCGAATATTTAAACTGTAGCTGCGTAAATCTTAAATAAACAAGGGCTAAAAGAAATGCCTTATCTCTTTTGTTATGCTTTTTTTAATAGTAAAAATTAAAAAGGAAATCTTGTAAAATAAATAAAAAAAAACCCGAATCGTAATCGAATCGGATTTATTATTTATAATTAAACGGTTTATTTTATTGCGTTAATCCTCTTGAAATTACAATTCGTTGAATTTCAGAAGTACCCTCATATATTTGAGTAATTTTTGCATCACGCATCATTCTTTCTACATGGTATTCAGATACATAACCATTTCCGCCATGAATTTGTACCGCTTCAATTGTTGTGTTCATAGCGGTTTCTGAAGCATGTAGTTTTGCCATTGCACCCGAATGTGAAATATCTTCCCCATTATCTTTTTCAAAAGCAGCTTTATAACAGAGTAATCTAGATGCCATAATTTGTACATACATATCTGCTAATTTAAACGCAATTGCTTGATGTTGTATTATAGGTTTTTTAAAGGTAACACGCTCTTGAGCGTATTTTAAAGCTAATTCATAGGCTCCTTGAGCGATTCCTAAAGCTTGTGAAGCAATTCCGATACGGCCTCCATTTAAAACTTTCATAGCAAAAGTAAAACCAAAACCATCTTCTCCAATTCTATTTTCTTTGGGAACTTTTACATCTGAAAACATTAAAGAGTGTGTGTCAGAGCCTCTTATGCCCATTTTTTTTTCTTTTGGGCCAATTGTAAATCCATCCCAACCTTTTTCAACGATAAACGCATTAATTCCTTTATGTCCTTTTTCAACATATGTTTGTGCAATAACAATATAAGTTGAAGCTGAATTTCCATTGGTAATCCAATTTTTAGTTCCGTTTAATACATAATGATCACCTTTGTCTATTGCAGTAGTTTTTTGTGAGGTAGCATCTGAACCGGCTTCGGGTTCTGATAAACAAAAAGCCCCTATAACTTCTCCTTTTGCTAACGGGATTAAATATTTTTGTTTTTGATCTTCGTTAGCATATTTTTCAATTCCAGCACAAACTAAAGAGTTATTAACTGACATAACTACAGCAGTTGATGCGTCTATTTTTGCAATTTCTTCAATTGCTATAACATAAGAAATTGAATCTAAACCAGCACCACCGTATTTTGGATCTACCATCATTCCCATAAAGCCCAACTCAGCCATTTTTTTTACCTGCTCGGTTGGAAATTGAGAAAACTCATCTCTTTCAATAACACCAGGTAACAATTCAGTTTGCGCAAAATCTCTAGCTGCTTGCTGAATCATTATTTGTTCTTCGTTTAATTTAAAATCCATAGATTAATTTAGTATGTAGTTTTGTATTATAGCCCAAATGTACTTATTTATTAGTAGATTTTCAATAACAATTTGTAATTTTAACCCCATGTATAAGAATAACTACAACGTTATCGGAGTAATGTCAGGAACTTCATTAGATGGAGTAGATTTAGCTTTTGTAAACTTCAGTTTTAATGACAAATGGACTTTTAAAATTTTGAAGTCAAAAACAGTACCCTATTCAAATGAATGGGTAAACAGGCTTAAAAAAGCAATAGATTTTTCTAAAACAGAATTGGATGAATTAAATATAAATTATACTTTTTTGTTAGCTCAAATTATCAATGAATTTATTGATGCTAATAATCTAAAAGCAATAGATGCCATCTGTTCACACGGTCATACGATACTTCATAAACCAAATTTAGGGTATACGCTTCAAATAGGAAATTTGCCAATTTTGTCTGAATTAACAAAACAAAATATAGTTTATGATTTTAGAGTTCAAGATGTTGAATTAGGAGGTCAAGGGGCTCCTTTAGTACCAATAGGAGATCGATTGTTGTTTTCTCAGTATGATTATTGTTTAAATTTAGGTGGTTTTTCAAATATTTCATTCGAAAAAAATCACAAACGCATTGCCTTTGACATATCTCCTGTTAATACGGTTTTAAATTATTATGCCAATAAACAAAATTTACCTTATGATGATGAAGGTTTAATTGCTAAATCGGGCTCTTTAAATTTAGGTTTATTTGACGAATTAAATCAATCAGATTATTATAAAAAAAGTTACCCTAAGTCATTAGGTGTTGAATTTGTAAATGAAGTTGTTTTGCCTATTATAGAATCAAGCGAATTATCGGTTAAGGATTTGTTAAATACTTTTGTAGAACATGTAGCCTTTCAAATGAGCCAAGTAATAACAAAAAAGGGTGCTACTTTACTTATTTCAGGAGGAGGAGTTTACAATACCTTTTTAATAGAACGAATTACATATTATTTGCCTGATGCTAAAATAATACTTCCTGATCACCAAATTATTGAATATAAAGAAGCCTTAATTTTTGCTTTTTTAGGAGTATTGAAATTAAGAGATGAAATTAATGTTTTGTCGTCTGTAACAGGTGCATCAATTAATCACAGCTCAGGAAAAGTGGTTTTAAAAAATCTTAAATAAATAAACATGAAGTTACTATGAAAAATCCTGTTATAAAATTACTAAATTTTTGTGTTTAAGACAGCTAATCCACTAGAATATGTATATTTGCTTCATTAAAAATTAAAAATAAAATATAAAAATGGAAGCATTATTAATTATCATTTTCATTGTAGGTTATTTAGCTATTGCGTTAGAACATAATCTTAAAATTGACAAATTAATCCCAGCACTAGGGATGATGGCAATTTTATGGGCAATTATAGCAGTAGCTCATTTAAATGTTTATGAAGTAAATACATTAACTAAATCATTAGAACTTCATCATTTAGAAGGTGTTTTGCTTCATCATTTAGGAAAAACTGCAGAGATACTAGTGTTTCTTTTAGGTGCCATGACTATTGTGGAAATTATCGATTACTTTGATGGTTTTTCTACGATTAAATCTTACGTAAAAACTAAAAATAAAGTAAAATTACTTTGGTTATTTACAACATTAGCATTTATATTATCTGCTATAATTGACAACTTAACAGCGACTATTGTTTTAATTACTATTCTTCAAAAAATAGTAAAAGAAAAAGAAGTTCGTTTGTGGTATGCAGGTCTTATTGTAATTGCGGCCAATGCTGGAGGAGCATGGTCTCCTATTGGAGATGTTACTACTACTATGCTTTGGATTGCTAATAAAGTTACGGCAAGCAGTTTAATTATACACGTACTTATACCATCTATATTTTGTTATGCTGTACCTACATTTATAGCTTCTAAATTGTCTGTTTTTAAAGGCGATATAGAAATAACTTCTGAAAAAGATGAAAAACCCAAAACAAAATTTAGTGCCACAATGTTTTATTTAGGTTTAGCAGGTATTTTGTTTGTGCCTATTTTTAAAACATTTACACACCTACCGCCTTATATGGGCATGATGTTGTCATTAGCTATTGTTTCTATTTTTGCAGAATACTTCAGTGGATCTAAATTTTCAGTTGGAGATGCTTCTTCAGGTGGCGCAACAAATATAGGAATACATAGTCCAATACATCATTCGTTATCTAAAATTGAAATGCCAAGTATTTTATTCTTCTTAGGAATTTTAATGGCAGTAGCTGCTTTAGAATCATTAGGAATGTTGTTTGAATTTGCTGGTGTTTTAGAAAATTCTGTTCCTTTTTTAGGCACTGAACTTCAATCAACGCACCTTTCAGATTTAGTAGTCTTGTTATTAGGCGCAGGGTCTGCAGTTATTGACAACGTTCCATTAGTGGCAGCAAGTATAGGTATGTTTTCTATACCACTAGATGAGCCTGCATGGCATTTTATTGCATATTCAGCCGGAACAGGTGGAAGTATGTTAATAATAGGTTCAGCTGCAGGAGTTGTTGCTATGGGAATGGAAAAAATTAACTTCATGTGGTATTTAAAAAAAATAGGCTGGCTCGCGTTACTTGGTTTTTTATCAGGTTTTGTAGTATTTGTTTTGTTAAGAGACTTTTTGTTAAACGCTTCCTAACACAATTTTAAATAAACATTTGCGTTATTAATATATATATATAATCTTATGAGTATACTTCTTCAAGTAGATAGTTTAGCACTTGCTAGCCAAGCTTTAATAGAAAACCAACCTGATAAACAAATACTTACAATATGGTCTTTACTAACCAGTGGTGGTTTAGGTGGTCAAGTAATAATATTAGTTTTATTTATTTTATTATTTTTTGCTTTTTTCTTGTATTTTGAGCGTTTAATGGCAATCAATAAGGCAAGTAAGATAGATTCTGGCTTTATGAATAACATAAAAATAAGCATCACATCTGGAAAAATTGATAATGCAAAAATGATTTGTGCACAATCAAATTCTCCGGTTGCAAGATTAATAGAAAAAGGAATTTCACGCATTGGAAAACCTCTAGAAGACATTAATACAGCCATTGAAAACGCAGGAAACCTAGAGCTTTATAAACTAGAAAAAAACACATCTATGTTAGCCACAATTTCTGGTGCGGGTCCTATGATTGGATTTCTTGGAACAGTTGTAGGTATGATTTTAGCTTTTCATAAAATGGCAAGTGGCGGTGGACAAATTGAAGTAGGTGCCCTTGCCGAAGGCATTTATACAGCAATGACAACAACTGTTATAGGTCTTATTGTAGGTATTGTAGCTTTTATGGGATACAATCATTTAGTTGTAAAAACAAATAAAATTGTAAATCAAATGGAAGCCAATGCAGTAGATTTTCTGGATTTATTAAATGAACCTGTATAATGAAGTTAGGTAAAACAAGAAATAAAGTATCCACAGAGTTCAATATGTCTTCCATGACCGATATTGTTTTTTTGTTGCTCATATTTTTTATGTTAACATCTACTATGGTAACCACAAACGCTTTAGACTTGGTGCTGCCAAAAGCCAAAGGAAAAACAGATAGCAATAAAAGCATATCGGTAAATATCAATAAAAAATTAGAATTTTACATCGATAAAAATCCCGTTCAAGAAACAGAATTAGAATCGCAATTATTAGCAATTTTACCAACAGGTAATGACAACGGCAGAGCTTTAATTTTAAGAGTAGAAGAAGGAGTGCCCATAGAAAAAGCAGTTTTTGTTATGGATATAGCCAATAGAAACCAAATAAAAATAGTATTAGCAGTAAACCCTAAATAGTTTTTTTTAAGCTATTTCCAGCTATTCGTTACAATCTTTTAAATCTACAAAACATTTAAAAGTATTTTCACTACTATCTGGGCTAGAAAAATTTGTTGCAATTAAAAAATAAGATATAAAAACCAATTAGTTCAAACATGCTTAGCCCATATTTGACATCTAATAATCTAAAACATGAGCCTTTTAGAAACTCCCGAAGAAAAAAAATCATTTGTTATTACATCAGCCATTTTTGTAGTATTAGCATTACTGTGTGTTTTTTTTGGTTTAAGCTACATGGACCCTCCGCCAGAAAACGGAATAGCCGTTAACTTTGGCACAAGCAACGTAGGTCAAGGTAAAACCAAGCCTACAGAGCCCGTTAAGGCAGCAGCTCCACAAGTCCCAAATGAAACCGCAAAGGCTCAAGAAGAATTAGTTACACAAAACAACAATTCTCCTGTAGTTGTGACAAAAAATGTAAATGATAAACCAAAAACAGTTCCAAACGAAATAACCCCTACCAAAACGACCAAACCAGCCGAGCCTACGAAGCCTAAAAATACTGTTTTAGAAGGAATGATAAAAGGTAAAAACAAAAGCACTACAGCCGGTGGTGATGGCAATGATGGCAAGCCAGGAGATAAAGGATTAATAAATGGAGATTTATATGCCAACAGCTTTTGGGGCAACGGAAAAGCAACAGGAAGTGGAGAAGGAACTAAGTGGGGTTTAGCAGGTAGAAGTTTAGCAGGTAATGGTAAAATAATACAGCAATGTAATGAAGAAGGCACTATAGTGGTTCAAGTTACAGTAAACAAACAAGGAAAAGTGATTAGCGCACAATATTCGGCAAAGGGTTCAAATTCTACAAGTCAATGCTTAATTAAGCCCGCAATTGAAACTGCCAAAACATTTAAATGGAATCAAGCTTCAGACGCACCTGACAACCAAATAGGCTTTGTAGAAATAAACTTTAGAGTAGGAGAATAAATATAATGAACTATCAAGAAACTACCCAATGGCTTTTCGATCAATTGCCCATGTTTCAAAATCAAGGTGCTATTGCCTACAAAAATGATTTATCTAATATTTTAAAATTATCGGATCATTTAGGCCACCCCGAAAACAGCTTTAAATCTATACATGTTGCAGGAACTAATGGAAAAGGTTCGACATCTTCACTATTGGCCTCAGTGCTTCAAGAATCGGGCTATAAAGTTGGCTTATACACCTCGCCACATCTAAAAGACTTTAAAGAACGCATCAAAATTAACGGTCAAGAAATTACAGAAGCATATGTTGTAGATTTTGTTAAAATGCATAAGTCTTTTTTTGAGGCAAATGAATTGAGTTTTTTTGAAATGACAGTAGGTTTAGCTTTTCAATATTTTAGCGATGAACATGTCGATGTTGCAATAATTGAAGTAGGAATGGGCGGCAGACTAGACGCTACTAATATTATTACACCATTGGTTTCTGTGGTGACTAATATTAGCTTAGATCATACCCAGTTTTTAGGAAATACACCTGCATTAATAGCTCAAGAAAAAGCAGGAATTATAAAAAACAAGATACCTGTAGTTGTAGGGGAGTATACCAAAGACACTAAGCCTGTTTTTTTAAATAAAGCAAAAGAAAACAACGCCCCAATATATTTTGCTCAAGAGCATTATTTTGAAGATTTACCATCAGCTTTGTTAGGTGATTATCAAATTCAAAATAAAAAAACAGTACTCCAAACTCTAACTTTAATAAATAATTACTTTGTTGTTACAGATGAAAATATAAAAAAGGGATTTCTCAATGTTATAAAAAATACAGGATTGCTAGGTAGGTGGCATCAATTAAATCAAAACCCTACTGTGGTTTGTGATACTGCCCATAATGCTCACGGATTAAAAATCGTACTCAATCAAATTAATAAACAAAAATTTGAGCGTCTCTACATAATTTTAGGCGTTGTAAATGACAAAGATTTAGATTCAATTTTACCATTATTTCCTAAAAAAGCCTTTTATTATTTTTGTAAGCCAACTGTTTTTAGAGGTTTAAACGCAACTGTTTTAAAAGAAAAAGCAATGCATTACAATTTAAACGGAGTAATATGTAATTCTGTTTCAGAAGCTTATGTTTTAGCTCAGATAGAGGCAAAAGAAAACGACTTTATATATATAGGCGGCAGTACATTTGTGGTTGCAGAAATTATTTAATTATTTTTTAAAAATAGTTGTATCATTCAAAAAGTTATGTATATTTGCACTCGCAATACGGAAGTAGTATGGCAAATTAAAACAGGGCGATTAGCTCAGCTGGTTCAGAGCACCTCGTTTACACCG
>NZ_CAWUTS010000031.1:0-30069 GCF_963925415.1 uncultured Flavobacterium sp.
CTTCAATTTTAAATATAATTTCAATTAAAGCAGCAGGGATATCAAAAAATATACTATATTTAACACTGTATTGAATAGCGGGTAAAGTGTAGTCAACTATAGAAAAAAATTTTAAATTAGTAACTTCTTTAAAAATTAACGACTGGGGTCCCTATGATTACCACCGCGATTTTAATTTAACATATCCCACACAGTTTTCATTAGATCTATCTACTTCTTTAGGAAAACCAGATTGGTTTGTTTTACCCGATACAAAAATAGGTATTATGGGAATCTTTAGAACATTAGATGAATATTCACCTAGATATACGCTAAATCAAACAGTTTCTGAAACAAACCCTACTATTAGTTCATTAGGACTAGCAAACGGAAATGAATGGGAAATTAGAACGTATATACACATAAACATAGGAAAATAATTTAATAATTTAAAAATGAAAAATATAAAAAATAATTGTTTAAAGTATAGCCTACTTATAACCATAGTTGTTTTTGCAAATGTTAGTTGTGAAAGAGAATTGTCTGAGGATGCCATTCTGTCAACCTATCCAAAAACAGCAGAAGTTTATATTGATGGTTTTAGTGCAGGCTTAAGTTATGGCGCTTTTGCAGGATCAAAATACACTGCTTTCAATATTGATACTAATGAAAAATATGCAGGATCATCTTCTATGCGTATTGATGTGCCTAGTGAAAATGACCCTGAAGGTAATTTTGCAGGAGGTGTATATATTGATGATATAGGTAGAAATTTAACCGATTATGATGCCTTAACTTTTTGGGTAAAAGGTTCGCAAGCGGCTACCATAAATGAAGTTGGTTTTGGAAATGATTTTAATGAAAACAAATATAATGTATCTCTAAAAAATGTTTCTATAGATACAAATTGGAAAAAAGTAATTATTCCTATTCCAAATGCATCAAAATTAATCCAGGAAAAAGGAATGTTTTGGTATGCAGAAGGACCAGAAAACGGATTAGGTTATACCTTTTGGATGGATAACGTACAGTATGAAAAATTAGGAACAATAACAGATGGACAAGCTTCTATTTTAAATGGAAACGATAAAGTTGAAACTTCTTTTATAGGGGTAAGTTCAACAATAGATGGTGTTGTTGCTTCGTTTAATTTGGCTAATGGTATCAGTAAAACGGTTACTATAAGTCCAGCTTATTTAGAATTTTCTTCTTCAAACACTGCTGTTGCCTCAGTAACAAATACAGGAGTTGTAACAACTGTAGGAACTGGAACGGCAACTATTACAGCAACTTTTGAAGGTCAAACTGTCGACGGTAGTCTTACAATAAATTCTTTAGGTACATTTTTGTCTGCACCAACCCCAACGCACAATCCTGCAAATGTAATTTCAATATTTTCAGATGCCTATGCTAATGTTCCTGTTAACTACTACAATGGCTATTGGGCACCTTGGCAAACATCTTTGTCCGATGATTTTTCTGTTAATGGAGATCACATTTTACAATATACTATTTTTAATTTTGCAGGAATCGAATTTAGTACGCCAACTGTAAACGCTTCTGCTATGACACATTTTCATTTGGACGCCTTTATTCCAGGCCCTATAGCATCGGGTCGACAACTACGCCTAATTGTTGTTGATTTTGGACCTGATGGAACTTTTAATGGTGGAGATGACACAAGGCATTCAACCACATTTATAGCTCCATTTTTAGTTTCACAAAACTGGATATCTATTGATATACCTTTTTTAGCTATGCCTAATTTATTAAGCAGATCACATGTAGCTCAAATTATATTAGAAGGTGGTGATGGCTCTAATATTTATATAGATAACATCTATTTTCATAATTAATTTAAAAACGTTTTTAACCAAATAACAACCATTAATTTCAATAAATTTAAAAACAACAATGGATATTGTAACAATACAAGGAGAAAAATATTTTAAAATAGCCAATAATGATTCTATTCGACCATTTTTTATGAGCATAGTTAGTGATTCCAATCATTGGATGTTTATTTCTAGCAATGGTGGTTTAACTGCTGGTAGAAAAAATGCAGAATTTGCGCTTTTTCCATATTATACTGATGATAAAATCACTGAATTTGCAGATGTAACAGGAAGTAAAACTATTTTTCAAGTTAAAAAAGACAATCAATCTCTAGTTTGGGAACCTTTTTCGGAACGATTTACAGGTAAATTTGTAACAAAAAGAAATTTATACAAAAATTTTTATGGTAATAAAGTAATTTTTGAAGAAGTAAACGAAGACTTACAACTAACGTTTCGTTATCATTGGAACTCTAGTGATACTTATGGATTTGTTAGAAAATCTGAAATCATAAACCATTCGCTTGATAAACAAGAAGTTTCTGTTTTAGATGGTATTCAAAATATTATTCCTTATGGTGTAAATAGCGATTTGCAAAACTCAACCAGTAACTTGGTGGATGCCTATAAAAGAAATGAATTACATGAGCAAAGTGGCTTAGGTATTTTTGCATTAAGTGCTATTATAGTTGATAGAGCTGAACCTAGTGAAGCTTTAAAAGCTAATTTTGCATGGTCTTTAGGGTTAGAAAACGCCAATTATTTAGTTTCATCTTTGCAAGTTTCTAATTTTAGAAAAAATCAAAAAGTAACTACAGAAAATGACATTAAAGGTGAAAAGGGAGCTTATTTTTTAAATGCAGACATAATTTTAGAAGCTAATTCTCAAAAAAATTGGATGATAATAGCCAATGTAAACCAAGATCACTCAAGCATTGTAAAAATCATCAATACCATTAAAAACGTAAAAGACATTGAAGATCTCATCAATCAAAATATTGAATTAGGCACAAAAAAACTAATTGAATTAAATGCTTCTTCTGATGCTTTGCAAGTTACTGCAGATAATTTAAGAGATACAAGACATTTCTCAAACACACTTTTCAACATTATGAGAGGTGGAATTTTTGATTGTAATTATCAAATTGAAAAAACAGATTTTAGCAATTACATCAAAAAAGCAAATAAATTAGTTTTTGAAAAAATTAAGCTTAATAATTTATCAGATACTTTTACTTTAGAGGAGTTAAATGATTTTGCATCCAAACAAAAAGAGGTAGATTTTGAACGATTATGTTTAGAATATTTACCCTTAAAATTTAGTAGAAGACACGGCGATCCTAGTCGCCCTTGGAACAAGTTTTCTATCAATACACAAAGTGAAATTGACGGGGCAAAAATATTAGATTACGAAGGAAATTGGAGGGATATTTTTCAAAATTGGGAAGCATTAGCCCATTCGTATCCTAATTTTATTGACAGCATGATTCATAAGTTTCTAAATGCATCTACTTTTGACGGCTACAACCCTTATAGGGTTACAAAAGATGGTTTTGATTGGGAAACTATCGAAGAAGATAATCCTTGGTCTTATATTGGATATTGGGGTGATCATCAAATTATTTATTTACTGAAGTTTTTAGAATTTATTGAAAAACACCAACCTGGTAAATTAAATTCTTACTTTGAAAACGAATGTTTTGTTTATGCAGCAGTTCCTTATACCATTAAACCTTATGAAGATATTTTAAAAAATCCAAAAGATACTATTGGTTATAACTATGAATGGGAAAAAGTAATCAACGAAAGAAAACAAGCTATTGGAGCAGATGGAGCATTATTAAAAAGTAATGATAAAACTATTTATCACGTTAATTTTATTGAAAAAATATTGGCTACTGTTTTATCAAAAATGTCAAATTTTATTCCTGAAGCCGGAATTTGGTTAAACACACAAAGACCAGAATGGAATGACGCTAACAATGCTTTAGTGGGCAATGGAGTTTCAATGGTTACACTATATTATTTAAGAAGATTTTTAAAATTCTTTGAACAATTATTAGAAAACTCAACATTAGAAAATATTAAAATTTCTAATGAAATGGTAGAATTTTACCATAAGATTAGAGAAACATTATTAGAAAATCAACATTTACTTTTAAAACCTATTGATGATAAATCCCGAAAAGATATTGTTGATAAATTAGCAAGTGCCGCGTCAGATTATCGTTACCAAATTTATAATAGTGGTTTTTGGGGTAAAAAACGTACCCATTCTATGGCTGGTTTAAAAGCATTTACTAAAATAAGTTTAGCTTTTATAGAACATTCCATTAAAGCAAATCAAAGACAAGACAGATTATATAATGCTTATAATTTAATGTCTGTTAAAAATAATACTGAAGTTTCAATTTCTTATTTAAGTGAAATGCTTGAAGGACAAGTTGCAGTACTAAGCTCAGGCTTTTTATCTTCTAAGAAAAATTTAAAAGTACTAGATGCTTTAAAAAAGAGTAAACTTTTTAGAGAAGATCAATACAGTTACTTATTATATCCAAATAAACAATTACCCAGTTTTTTAGAGAAAAATACAATTCCTAAAGAATCTGTTGCAAATTCAAAATTACTGTCTTTATTAGTTTCTAATAATAACAAACTGATTATAGAAAAAGATAGTATTGGAGATTATCATTTTAATGGAAATTTTAATAATGCAAGTTATTTAAAAAAGGCTTTAGAAGATTTAAGCCAACAAAAAGAATACAAAGATTTAGTTGTAAAAGAAGCTAAAACTGTAGAAATTATTTTTGAAGAAGTCTTTAATCACAAAGCATTTACAGGTCGTTCGGGTACGTTTTATGGTTATGAAGGGCTGGGTTCTATTTATTGGCACATGGTTTCAAAACTTCAATTAGCTGTTCAAGAATGTTGTATAAAAGCAGTTGAAGAAAATGAATCACCAAAAACTATAGGAAGGCTTTTAGAACATTATTATGAAATAAATGAAGGTATTGGTGTACACAAATCACCATCATTGTATGGTGCTTTTCCAACAGATGCTTATTCACACACACCAGCAGGAAAAGGAGCTCAGCAGCCAGGAATGACAGGTCAAGTAAAAGAAGATATTTTGAGTCGTTTTGGTGAATTAGGTGTTTTTGTAAAAAAAGGATGTTTATATTTTAATCCTTGTTTGTTGCGTAAAAATGAATTTTTAACTCAATCAAAAATATTTAATTATGTAACCATAGATTTTATACATAAATCTTTAGAATTACATAAAAACTCATTGGCATTTACCTATTGTCAAACTCCAATTATTTACAAATTTGGATCAGAATTATACATTGAAATATTTAATAACGATGGTTCTATACAAAAATTAGATTCATTGCTTATGGATAAAAAAACAAGCCAACAAGTTTTTGGCAGAACAGGAACAATCAATCATATAGAAGTACACATTTTAGAAAGTCATTTAAAATAATAATGAAACAACCAAGCAACTTATTTTCTTATAAATCCCTTAAAATAATATTTTTAGGATTACTAATGTGTTTAAGTTCATCATGTAAAAAACAAACTCAAAAAACAATTACAAACCATAAAGTAGTGACCGCAAAAGATATTCTAGGAAACCCCAATTATCAAGCCATTTGTTATGGTGGTTATAGAAAAAATTCAAGAGAAATTCAACCTACAGTAGCACAATTAAAAGAAGATTTACTGATTTTAGCTGCTATGAATATAAAGGTTGTTCGTACTTATAATGTCCATTTAGCGCATGCTTCTAATGTGTTGAAAGCAATTTCTGAATTAAAGAAACAAGATCCAAATTTTGAAATGTATGTAATGTTAGGCGCCTGGATAGATTGCCAAAATGCATGGACAGATTTAGAAAAAAATCATGATGTAGAAAGTAAGAGAAATGCAATTGAAATAGATGAAGCCGTTCGATTGGCAACTAAATACCCCGAAATTGTTAAAATTATTGCGGTTGGAAATGAAGCAATGGTCAAATGGGCAGAAGAATATTTTGTGCAACCTAATGTAATTTTAAAATGGGTCAATCATTTACAACAATTAAAGAAAGACAATAAATTATCAAAAGATTTGTGGATTACTTCTTCCGATGATTTTGCCTCATGGGGTGGCTTAGACGATACTTATAAAATCAAAGATTTAGAAGATTTAGTTAAAGCTGTAGATTATGTTTCGATGCATACCTATCCTTTTCATAACACACATTATAATCCTGAATTTTGGAAAATACCTAATCATCAAAGCAATTTGCCAAAAACAGATTTAACTGATGCAGCAATGAACAGAGCGGTATTATTTGCAAAAAATCAATATAATTCAGTTAAAAAATATGTGCATAGCATTAGTCCAAACAAACCAGTTCATATTGGCGAAACAGGTTGGGCCTCTAGTTCTGATGGTTTTTATGGAAATGAAGGTTCTAAAGCCGCAGACCAATACAAACAAGCATTTTATTATAATGCTATGAGAGAATGGACAAACAAAGAAGAAATATCATGTTTTTTCTTTGAGGCTTTTGATGAACCCTGGAAAGACAGCGGAAATTCTTCGGGTTCTGAAAATCATTTTGGCATCTTAACTGCCTATGGAAAAGCAAAATATGTTTTATGGGATGAAGTTGATAATAGATCGTTTGAAAACTTAAATAGAAATGGAATATCAATTACCAAAACATTTGATGGCAATAAAGAGGAGTTGATGCAATCGGTTTTAACACCACCAAAACAGTAAGCTTATGAGAAAAAACATTAACCCTTTATTTTATATCTTATTATTTTTAACAATGACAAATTGTGATAAAAAAACAGAATCTTTAGCAATGGAAGTTTTTGAAACTTCTGCTTCTGGAAATGCTTTAACAAAAGTTACGGAATTTGCAAAAGCGGATTCATTGATATCGATACAATTAAATACAGATGAAAAATTTCAAACCATAACTGGTTTTGGAGGCTCTTTTACAGAAGCTTCTGCCTCTTTACTCAATCGTTTGAGTGCAGCAAATCGCAAAAAAGTTTTGGACGCTTATTTTAGTGAACAAGGGGCTAATTATTCGCTAACTCGTACACATATAGCTTCTTGCGATTTTTCATTAAGTAATTACACCTATGCTAAAGTAGAAAATGACATGACTTTAGAGCATTTTACTATACAAGATGATAAAGACGATTTAATTCCAATGATTTTGGATGCAAAAGCCATTTCAAAAGATGGTTTTAATATAATAGCTTCACCTTGGTCTTGTCCTCCTTGGATGAAAGACAATAAAAGTTACCTTGGTGGAAAATTATTACCAGAATACAATGATGTTTTTGCCTTGTACTTTACAAAATATTTAGAGGCTTATAAAAATGAAGGTATAAATATTTGGGGACTAACAGTTATTAACGAGCCTCACGGAAACGGTAATAATTGGGAAAGTACGCATTTTTCTCCAAAAGAAATGACTGACTTTGTACAAAATCATTTAGGTCCAAAATTAGAAAAAAAGGGTTGGGGTAATACTAAAATATTAGGCTACGACCAAAACCGAGCTGGAATAAAAGAATGGGCTGATGAAATGTACAAAGATGAAAGATCTTCTAAATACTTTGCAGGAATGGCTGTTCATTGGTATGAAAGTACTTATGAAGTTTTCCCAGAAGATTTACAATATGCTCATAATAAAGCACCAAACAAGCACCTAATTGAAACAGAAGGTTGCATTGATTCTGAAATTCCGCATTGGCAAGATGATGCTTGGTATTGGAAAAAAGAAGCAACAGATTGGGGTTGGGATTGGGCAAGTGAAAAAGACAAATACTTACATCCAAAATATGCTCCAGTAAATCGTTATGCTAATGACATCATAGGTTGTTTAAATAATCATGTTGACGGTTGGATAGATTGGAATATGGTTTTAGATCGTCAAGGTGGACCAAATTGGTTTAAAAACTGGTGTGTTGCTCCAGTACTAGTTGACCCTGAAAAAGACGAAGTTTACTTTACGCCTTTATATTATACGATGGCACATTTTAGCAAATTTATGCGCCCTGATGCAGTTAAAATAGGCTGTTCAATAAACTCTAAAGAAGTAGTTTCAACAGCAGTAAAAAATCCTGATGGAAGTATAGCGGTTGCAATTTTTAATCCAACAGAAACCAATTATTCAGTTGAAATAAAATTAAATAATAAAAAAAGTATCATTACAATTCCTGCAAAAGCTTTGCAAACGGTTGTGATAAAATAATTTAAAATATTAAAATATGTCAAATACTACTTCAAGTGGAAAAGTACTAATGGGTCAAAAGATAGCTTTTGGGCTTGGCATGTTAGCCAATCAAATGTTTCCCGCTGCATTAGGTATATTTATGGTTGTTTTGGTGCAAAATTTAGGCTTTCCTACTTGGATGTGGGGGATTTTATTTTTTCTTCCACGTGTGTTTGACTCGATAACCGATCCTATAATGGGTTTTATTTCAGATAATACAAAATCTGTATGGGGAAGACGAAGACATTATGTTTTTATAGGTGCTGTTATTATGGGTATTTCATTTGCATTAATGTGGCAACTATACAAAGAAGACACTTTAACTTATAATTTTATTTATTTTTTAATTTGGTCTCTTGTTTTTTA
The DNA here is from genome assembly GCF_963925415.1 of uncultured Flavobacterium sp. Taxonomy (GTDB): domain Bacteria; phylum Bacteroidota; class Bacteroidia; order Flavobacteriales; family Flavobacteriaceae; genus Flavobacterium. Next base: position 8,470 of record NZ_CAWUTS010000031.1, read on the forward strand.
TTTAGGTCTTACCATTTTTTCAGTTCCTTACGTAGCTATGGGTTATGAAATGAGCGATGATTTTCATGAACGAACAAATATAATGGCCGTTGCACAATGGATTGGCCAATGGGCTTGGGTAATTGCTCCTTGGTTTTGGGTGGTTATGTATGACCCTACTTGGTTTGATGGTGCAGATGTAGCCACTCGAACTTTAGCAATATGGGTAGCCGTTATATTTGCTATTTTAGCGATGATTCCAGCATTTTTTATAAAAAGTGAATCAACAAAAAATGATGATACTTTAACTCCTTTAACGTTAAAAACGATAGGTAGTAGTATAAAACAAATTATAGAAAATTTTAAAGAAGCTTTCAAAATAAGTGTTTTTAGAAAATTATGTTTTGCAACCTTTTTAATTTTTAATGCTTTTAATACAGTTGCTGGTTTTTCATTCTTTATTGTGGTTTATTATTTATTTAATGGAAATACAACTGCTGCAGGTATTTGGCCAACTTTATTAGGGAGTATTGGTGCATTAGCAACCACTTTTTTGGTAATTCCTATTGTTGCTAAATTATCTAAAAGTCATGGTAAAAAGAATGCTTTTTTAATCTCACAAGGAATCTCTGTTTTTGGATATATACTGTTATGGTTCTTATTTATTCCAGGAAAACCTTATATGTTTCTGTTTGCATTACCATTTTTCTCATTTGGTATTGGAAGTTTGTTTACTCTTATGATGTCTATGACTTCAGATGTTATAGATATTGATGAATTAAATACAGGAAAAAGAAGAGAAGGTGTTTTTGGAGCAATTTATTGGTGGATGGTAAAGTTTGGTTTTGCCATAGCAGGTTTACTAACAGGTGCAATCATGTCAATAGTAGGATTTGTCCCTGATGCAGTTAATTCAGAAGCTTCGGTAACAGGAATTAGATTGTTTTATTCTGGATTACCAATAGTTGGTACTTTAGCAGCAATGTGGATAATGCGTAATTACGATCTTACTGAAGAAAAATCCCAAGAAATTAGTGCCGAATTAGCTAAAAGAAAAGAATCAATGAATAAATCTTCATCATCTTATTTACCAGAAAAACTAAAGTCATTAGTAAAAAATAACACAACATTAAATACCATAAACGGAATTGATTTAAGTAAAATTGATTTTCAAAAAGTAAAATTAAAATATTCCAACATATTAAATACAGGATTGCACGGATTATGTTTTAGTCCTTATGTGGAAGGTCAGCAAGAGGGTGATATTTTATCTGAAAATCAAATTAGAAGAAGAATAGATATTATTAGTTCGCATACTAAATGGATACGTTCATTTTCGTGTACAGAAGGAAATGAATTAATTCCTAAAATTTCACATCAAAAAGGATTAAAAACAATAGTTGGTGCATGGATAAGTGATGACAAAGATAGAAATGAAAAGGAAATTGAATCTTTAATCAAATTAGGACAAACAGGTTTAATTGATATTGCAGCAGTAGGAAATGAAGTTTTACACAGAAATGAAATAACAGAACAAGAACTTTTAGCTTATATAATTAGAGTAAAAAAAGCGTTACCAAATATTCAAGTTAGTTATGTAGATGCTTATTATCAGTTTTTAAAAAGACCAAGTTTAGTTGCAGTTTGTGATCTGCTTTTAGTAAACTTTTATCCATTTTGGGAAGGAGCCAACAATGATTATACAATATCATATTTGCAACACATGATGAAAGTAACACAAAATATTGCTAAAGGAAAGAAAATCATAATTGCAGAAACAGGTTGGCCAAGTAAAGGACAAATTGTAAATGAAGCTATTCCGTCAGAAAGTAACGCAATAAAATATTTTGTTACTTCACAAGAATGGGCAAACAAGAATAATATTGAAATGTTCTATTTCTCTTCTTTTGATGAATCTTGGAAAGTAAAACAAGAAGGAACTGTTGGAACAGCTTGGGGAATTTGGGATATAAATGAAAAATTAAAATTTAACTAGAAACAATTTCTTATGTCATTTAGAAAAGATTATTTAGATTATTCAGAAAATGTAGATTATTCAAATCCTGATTTTGGAGTTGGATTAGATTTTTTTGATAAAACAGAAGAAGAGGTCCAAAATTTATTCAAAAAAACATTTGTACAAGGCATGCACGGACTTTGTTTCAGCATGTATGAAGAAGGCCAACAACCAGGCGATATCATTTCTGAAGAACAAGTGCGTAGAAGAATGAAAGTAATTGCTCCTTATACAAAATGGGTTCGCTCATTTTCATGTACAGAGGGAAACGAACTAGTGCCAATAATTGCAAGAGAATTTGGAATAAAAACACTAGTTGGTGCATGGTTAGGTGATGACATAGAAAAAAATGAAAAAGAAATTGAAGCTTTAATCAAATTAGCTAAAGAAGGTTATGTTGATATTGCTGCCGTAGGAAATGAAGTTATGTATCGCAAAGATATGTCTGAAGACGACTTATTAGGTTTTATTGCAAGAGTTAAAAAAGAAATACCTTCTACAATTCCTGTAGGTTATGTTGATGCTTATTATGAGTTCACTATAAAACCACGAATTACAGAAGCTTGTGACGTTATTTTAACTAATTGTTATCCTTACTGGGAAGGCAGTACTATTGATTATTCATTGGCACACATGAAAAGTATGTATCATCAAGCTAAAAGTGTTGCTAATGGTAAAAAAGTCATCATTACAGAAACGGGCTGGCCAAGTAAAGGCGAAAGTTTTAAAGAATCTCATCCTTCAATTGAAAACGCAATCAAATATTTTATCAATTCGCAATTATGGTCTAAAGACGAAAATATTTCTATCTTCTATTTTTCTTCTTTTGATGAATCATGGAAAGTGGGTGCAGAAGGTGAAGCAGGGGCTTATTGGGGAATTTGGGATAAGAACGAAATATTAAAATTTTAAAAAGACAGTAACAAAATCTGCATAATCATGAAAATCAAAATAAAATTTATACTTATACTTTTAGTTTATAACACAATTTGTTTTTCTCAAGTAGATGTAGTTTATGCTGATTTAGTTTGGTTTGATGAATTTGATTCGGATGGAGCCGTAAACAATTCAAATTGGCATCATCAAACCCAAATACCTGCAGGAGGAAATTGGTATAATGGTGAACAACAGCATTATACAAGTCAACTTACAAACTCTTTTGTAACTGATGGAAGCTTAAATATTGTTGCCATAAAAGAAGCATATGCTTCTCAAGGTGTTATCAAACAATATACTTCAGCACGATTAAATTCTAAATTTGCATTTAAATATGGTAGAATAGATATACGAGCAAAAATCCCTGTCGAACAAGGAACATGGCCAGCTTTATGGATGCTTGGAAAAAACATAAATGAAGATGGTGGTTATTTTGATTCAAATTTTGGCACTTTAGGCTGGCCAGCTTGTGGAGAAATTGATATTATGGAACACGGTATTACTCAAACACAACCTTTTGGTTATGTTCAAAGTGCCATTCATACCCCTTCTTCTTATGGAAGTACTGTCAATTTTGGAGGAACAATAGCATCTAATTTAAACAACACATATCATGTGTATTCTATGAATTGGTCTCCCTTTGAAATTTCTTTTTTGTTAGATGATGTTGTTTTTTATACCTATGACCCTGCTGTAAAAACAGCTAGTAACTGGCCTTTTGATGAAGAACAATATCTTTTACTCAACATTGCTATGGGTGGTGTTGCAGGCTCAATACCATCAAGTTTTACTCAGAGCACAATGATAATTGATTATGTAAGGGTATATCAAAACATATTAGTCGATACTCAAGCTCCTACAGCTTTTACGGCTTCTGTTGGGGCTGTTACAAGTAATTCTGTAAAATTGTTGTTAAACGCCAATGATAATGCTCCAAATGTAGTATATAATATTAATTATGGTGTTGGTTCTACTTCGGTAACTGGAACTTCAGGAATTCAAAAATCTTTAATTATATCTGGTTTAAACCCAATTACAAGTTATACGTTTTCTTGCACAGCTAGTGACTTGGCATCAAATGTTGCGGTTAACAACCCAATTGTATTAAACGCAACTACTTTAGGTTCTGTAGCGTGTTCAGGTACTGATACAGAAGCTCAACAAGGTTCTTTTTCTACAGGCTACAGTTATAATTTTGAAACTATAGGCAACGATGTAAAAATCACCTTTGAACTATTAGATACTGACAAAGTTGGTGTGGTTGGTATTTTATGGAATCAAAGTCCATTTGTTGAAACGTATATGACAAATGTTTCGGGAAACATTTTTACCCATACCATTACAGGTCAAACGATAGGTCAAATCATTAATTATGCCGTTAAATTTGCTTTTGCGGGTGGTTTGTCTGTAACAAAATATTGCTCTTATATTGTAGGAGACAACTGTACATTAGGTGAAAATTATAGTTCTGAATTTGAAAATTTTTCTTTTTTAAACCCAGCTTCAAATTATTTAAACATTGCATCTGATTTCACTATAGATAAAGTAGAGGTATACACGTTAACGGGAAATTTAATTTTGCAAACGACTTCAAATACAAAAAGAGTTAACATAACTAATATCCCTAAGGGGGTTTATTTAATATCTATTTTTTCTGAAGGCAAAAAAAGCATCAAAAAATTGATTATTAATTAAAATCAATAAACAAATCATTCCAACATGTCTTTTTAATTTTAATGATGTATTTGCATTAAATATTTAATTTATATATAAATTTAGTGCGATTAATAGTGTAACAATACATTTTTGTTGTTGTTTTAATTATTTCTATAAGTTTATTTTGGAATTCAGGGATATATTTTATTATATTTGACCCATACAACTAAAAAAACTGATTTGCCTATTCTATAAAAATACTTTTTTTAATAACTTACTTAGTTCCAATTAAAAGGTATTATTATGACAAATAATCAAATAACTGACGCAATATTAGTGCAGCAATATATTGCGGGAAATGAAAAATCGCTTTCCGATTTAATCAACAGGCATCAATCTAGAATATATGGTTATATATATTCAAAATTAAACGATCGTGATTTATGCGATGACATCTTTCAAGATACTTTTATTAAAGTAATCAAAACATTAAAAACTAAAACATATAACGAAGAAGGTAAATTTCTTCCTTGGGTTATGCGTATTGCTCACAATCTTATTATAGATTATTACCGCAAAAACAAAAAAATGCCAATGACTAGAGAAACGGAAGCTTATCCTATTTTCGATTTCATTATAGATAATTCATCATCCGTAGAAGGTCAAATGATTACAGAACAAGTTGAGTTAGACTTAAAAAAATTGATAGAAGAGTTACCCAATGATCAAAAAGAAGTTTTGGTAATGAGAATGTATGAAGATTTAAGCTTCAAAGAAATATCAGAACAAACAGGAGTAAGTATCAATACAGCACTAGGGAGAATGCGATATGCATTATTAAATTTAAGAAAATTAATTAAAAAAAATCAAATTGTATTAACCGATTAATTTGTTTAGTTATGTTTTTAAAAGCCATGTATTAGTTTATATGGCTTTTTTATTTTTTTGTTCTTATTTTTAATACATGCAATAATAAAATTAAATTTTCGTTATTAAAGTAAATTATAAATTTTATGGCAAAAATCTACTCAAAAGAAAAATTATCTTTTTCAAAAATGTACCCTAAGAAAAAAACAATTCAGTTTATTTTAAGTTATTCAGCTGCATTGAAAGTTATTAAAGGAGCTAAAATTTCTTTTGAAATTATTGCTAATTAAAAGATACAACAAAATGTATCGTTTTTTTTATACTTTATTTCAAAATTTGAAATATGTTCATTATAATAAAATTTATTTTTTATAAATTTTATTATAATATTCTTTCAATACAGCTTTTCTTCCAATAGTTTTTGTAATAATATCGTTTTCTAAATTCCAACCACGTGCCTGAGAATATTCTCTTCCATACCAGATGATCTGTAAATGTAAATCGTTCCAAATTTCCCTTGGAAAAACTGCTTTTGCATCTTTTTCGGTTTGTACTACGTTTTTTCCGTTAGTTAAATTCCATCGATACATCAATCTATGAATATGGGTATCAACCGGAAAAGCGGGTACTCCAAACGCTTGACTCATTACAACACTTGCTGTTTTATGGCCTACAGCAGGTAATTCTTCTAAAGCTTCAAAACTTTGAGGAACTTCTCCATTATGTTTATCAATCAAAATGTGGGATAACCCATGAATCCCTTTTGATTTCATCGGTGACAAACCACAAGGACGAATAATTTCTTTAATTTCTTCTACTGTCATTTTAATCATATCAATCGGATTGTCAGCTTTTGCAAATAGAATAGGAGTTATCTTATTTACTCTAACATCTGTACATTGTGCAGACAACAAAACGGCTATCAACAAAGTATAAGGATCTTTGTGCTCCAGCGGAATTGGTATTTCTGGATATAAATTCTTTAACGTATTTATAACAAAAGTTGCACGTTCTTTTTTAGTCATTTTTGTACTTTTATAAACGTAAAATTAATCAAATTTAACCATAACAACAATTAGAATGCAACTTTATCATCAGCCATTAACCTTTAACTATATATAAATGACAAATTTAAAATCAGGTGACAAAGCACCTCAATTCTCTGGATTAGATCAAAATGGAAAAATGCATGTCTTAGCTGATTATTTAGGAAAAAAATTAGTAGTCTTTTTTTATCCAAAAGCAAGTACACCAGGTTGCACAGCAGAAGCTTGTGATTTGAGAGACAACTTCAACCGATTTGAAGATCAAAACTATTCTCTTTTGGGAGTTAGTGCTGACAGTGCTAAAGCTCAAGCTAAATTTATCGATAAATACGATTTGCCTTTTCCATTATTAGCAGACGAAGACAAAAGCGTCATCAATTCATTTGGCGTTTGGGGACCTAAAAAATTCATGGGAAAAGAATATGATGGTATTCACAGAACAACTTTTATAATTGATGAAAAAGGAATCATTGTAGAAGTTATTGAAAACGTAAAAACAAAAGAACATGCGGCTCAGATTTTGAAATAATACTTTATAAAACTTAAGTAAATTTGAAATAGAGCACTTAATTAAAAAAAAAATCCTTATTTAAATTCATAAATAAGGATTTTGTATACTAATATTTTAATACTTATCTTCTCACTTCGCAATGATCTAAGAAACCAAATAAGTTATCTTTTTTAATCAATTCTGGCACACCTTTAGGAACATTTTCTTCCCAACCAGGTTCATTGGCACAAATTTGTTTTAAAACTTCTCTTGAAAATATTTTTAAATTTTCTTTTTCAAAATTTTCAATATCAATTACTTTTCCATTATAAGCAAAAAATTTATACAACTCTTTCATTCTTGGATGAACTTTTAGATTTTGAGAATTAATAATTTCACCATTTTCTCCTTCCATTGGATACAAGTATACTTTTAAATCTCTATAAAACAACTTCCCAAAAGCTTCTAAAATTCCACCGCTCAAATGGCGGTAATATTTTTCGTCAAAGATATCAACTAAATTATTAACTCCCATTACTAATCCCATTCGGGCTTTTGTAAAACTAGAGAAATATTCAACCATCTTATAATACTCTTGAAAGTTAGAAATCATAACTGTTTGGCCTAATGAACACAATAGTTCGGCTCTATCCATAAAATCTCGCTCATCTATTTCTCCTTCTGAACGAAGATTAGAAAGGGTGATTTCAAAAATAACATATGTATTTTCTTTATTAACCTTATTTTCTTTTAAATACATTTCATATGCACAATGAAACATATCCATATTTACTTTTGTAACAGGCCTAAAACTGCCTCTTAGAGTTAAAATGTTTTTTTTGTATAATTCTGCAGCTGGTAAAATATTCTTTCCTTGAGGATTAAACATTACTGCATCTGTCATTCCATTTTTAACCAATTGCAAGCTCATTAAACGATTATCAACATTAGCAAAACGGGGTCCAGAAAAGTTAATTGAATCAATTTCTATTTGGTCATTTTCTAAATGATCGTATAAATAACGTAATAATTTTTTGGGATCGTTGTATTTGTAAAAAGCACCGTATATAAGGTTTACGCCTAGTATACCTAAGGTTTCTTGTTGTAATTTTGAATCAGTTTCTTTAAAGCGAATGTGTAATATAATTTCGTTGTAAGCCTCATTTTGCTCTACTTGATAATTAATGCCAATCCAACCATGGCCTTTAAATTTTTTAGCAAAATCAATTGTAGCAACGGTGTTTGCATAGCTAAAAAACATTTTATTGGGATGTTTATCTCTGTTTAAGCGTTGTTCTATTAGTTGTGTTTCATGTGAGAGCATTTTTCTTAAACGACTTTCAGTAACATAACGGCCATCATTTTCTTCCCCATAAACGGCATCACTAAAGTCTTTGTCGTATGCAGACATTGCTTTTGCAATTGTACCTGAAGAACCCCCAGCTCTAAAAAAATGACGAACAGTTTCTTGTCCTGCACCTATTTCTGCAAAGGTTCCATAAATGTTTTCGTTCAGATTTATTCGTAAAGCTTTATCTTTTAAAGACGGTATTTGCTCTATTAATTTATCTCCTTTTAATTTAATTTCAGTCACAATGATTCTTTTTTATGTAAAACCTTTTACAAAGGTACTTATTAAATCACTTTTTTTTGATTATTTTTACATAAAAATTACAATTTGAAAGTCTATTTTTTAGGAACAGGTACCTCGCAAGGGATACCTGTTATAGGAAGTCATCATTCTGTTTGTTTAAGTGACGACAGTAAGGATAAACGTTTGCGAGTTTCTGTTTGGATTCAAGACGATGATTTTTCTGTTATTATTGATTGTGGTCCTGATTTTAGGCAACAAATGCTCCAATCAAAATGCCCTCAAATTGATGCGATTTTATTTACCCATGAACATGCAGATCATACTTCAGGATTAGACGACATAAGGCCTTTTTTTTATAAACAAGGTAATATTCCTGTATACGCTCACAAACGAGTTTTACTTAATTTATCGAACAGATTTGACTATATATTTAAAGATGCTGATAAATACCCAGGTGCTCCATCTGTAATTACAAATGAAATTGTAAATGGTCAAAATTTTCAAATTAAGAATACAACCATAACCCCTGTTAATGCGATGCATGGTAATTTGCAGGTTTTTGGTTTTAAAATAAATAATTTTGCGTATTTAACAGACATTAAAACCATCGCAAATAGTGAAATAGATAAATTTAAAGGTATTGACACCTTAGTTATAAATGCGCTTCGTGAAGAAGAGCATGACACCCATTTTAACTTAAAAGAAGCTTTAGATTTTATAGACTTAGTTCAGCCTAAAAAAGCATATATAACTCACATAAGTCATATGTTAGGTTTTCATGAAGAAGTACAACAAACCTTGCCCAATAACGTTTTTTTGGCTTATGATAATTTACAAATATCAATTTAAATCAAGTTTATTTACCCTAATATAAAACATTAACTTTCATGAAAAATACCATTTTATACTTTTTTATTTTCTCGGTTTTGATCAATATTTTTCAATATGTAGATTCAAACAAGCGTTTCGATTCTAAAGAAAAAGAAGTGTTGTATCTTAAAAATTTAATAAAAAACAAAGATTCAATAGCTACTGCTTTAGAATATGCCTCTTTTGATTTAAGCACAAATGAAAATGCCCAAGAATATTTTTATAACAAAGAAATGGATTTTAACAAAGTTATTGAACGTGTAAATAATGACATCAATGCATTAAATGCGAACAAAAAAGGAAATAAATTAGTGCCTTATGATATGATTGACGGCAAACCTTTTTTAATAACAAGAGTCAAAATGGTTAATCACAGATGGGTTGTTGCGGAATATTCAAATGGAAAAATTTGGGGTGAAGTTTTATTAAAATATTTTATAGTTGGCGATAATCCAACGGAATTTGAAACCATTGATACCGTTTTGTTTGAAGCAACTTTGTAATTAAAGATAATTGTATTAAATTTAACGTTAAATTAATCTAATATGAAGTATTTACTTTCTTTGTTTTTCGTTTTAATAGTTTTAAATTCATGCGATTACATCATGAAAAAAGAAGTAAGTTTAGCTGATACAATTATAATTAAAAAACAAAATAAAGACATACTAAAGGATAAAAAAGAATGTGTTTCTGCCGAAGGTTATAGATGGTCAATTATAAATAACAAATGCCTAAGACTTATAAACGAAGGCTTTAGGTTAAATTCAATCACAGATTTAATGAACCTTGAAATTTCTAGAAGTGCTTTTGTAATTTTAGATGCTCAAAAATTACAGGCTGAAATTTTTTTACCAGATGCCTTTAATTCTATTTATATAAAAAGAAAATCTGTTGCCGAAGATTTTTTTGAAAAAGAATATAAATTATCTTTAAATAATGGACATATTCTGTACAAGAATGATGTAATTATTTTTAAAGATGCAGTTACGTCGATCAAGCCCGTTTTAGGCTCAGATTATGAAGAACAATGATTATTTTTGGGTTAGCCAATTTTTAAAATCATGAAAATTTTGTGGTGAAATACCGTGTCCTATAGGATATTCTTTGTACACTACATCTATTCCTAAATTGTTTAGTTTAGGTTTCGTTTTTCTAGCCCAGTCAACCGGAATCACTTGATCAACTACTCCATGCGAAACAAAGAATTTTACTTTTGAAACAGTGTTTTTTAGATAATCTTCAGAAGCTATTTCTACATTCAAATAACCACTCATAGCTGCAACACGATTTATTTTTTCGGGGTATGATAATGCGACAGCCATACTTAAAATAGCGCCTTGGCTAAATCCTATTAAAGTTATATTTTCCTTATTAATAGCATATTCTGTAACACAAAAATCAATAAAATCAACAATTAAATCACGAGAACTTCTCGCTTGGTTTAAATCTGAAAATTTGTTTTCGTCTGCATCAAAATTAATAGCATACCAGGCATAACTGCCATAGCTCATGTCATAAGGCGCACGTGCAGAAATTATGTAATATTCATCAGGTAATTCATCAGCAAAAGAAAACAAATCTTCTTCGTTACTACCATAACCGTGTAATAATATGATGGCTGGGTTTTTGTCTAATATAATTTTGGGTGTTCTAACAATATGATGTAAAGGCATTGATTATAAATTTTTAAAAATGGTTTGAAATAAATTTCCAACAATTGGAACGGGCTTTTGTTGACCATTTATTGCCGTAATAAAGCCATAAGCAATTAAAACAAAAATAAAAGTCCAAAAACCTAATAAAATATAAGGGTTATTAAAATTAGATAACAGTAATCCAAATGAAATAAATAAAATATTCAATCCAGCGGCTTGTTTAATATGGAAACTCGCAAACTTATTTTTGTTTTCTGCATTCATGGACATAGCGATTAAAACACCTACAATTAATATATAGCTAACTATTGCTGTTATTTTTCCGTTGTTAATTTCTTCGGTATGTGTCATTATAGTTCTACTTTTCCATTATTGTAAATTCCATATACTATTCCTTTTAAAGTTTGTCCAAGAAAAGCCGAATTTTTAGATTTTGAGAGTATGTTCTCTTTAGTAACCGTTAATGTTTGGTTAGGGTTAAACATTGTTAAAATCGCTTTATTTCCAACTTTAATACTATTTTTTTCTAGTCCAAAAATTGTTTTTCCATTCACTAATTTATCAACTATGATTTCTGTTGAAAGTACATTTTGAAGCATGCCAAAAGCAGTTTCTAAACCAATGGTTCCGTTTTTTGCCAAATCAAATTCAAGTTTTTTATGCTCAATATCAATGGGATTATGGTCAGAAGTTATCATATCAATTGTTCCATCAGTTATTCCTTTGATTAAAGCCAATCTATTGCTCTCGGTTTGCAAAGGTGGTGCAACTTTATATCTTGAGTCAAATCCTTCTAAAACCTTTTCATTCAAAGTTAAATGATGAACTGAAACACTACAAGTCACATTTAGACCTTTCTTTTTTGCTGCGGCAATTATTTGTACAGACTTTGCGGTAGATAGTGTTGGAATGTGCATTTTTCCACCGGTATATTCTAAAATTGAAAGATTTCGTATCAAATCAATTTCTTCTGCCATGGCTGGAATTCCTTTTAAACCTAATTGTGTGCTAACTACTCCTTCATTAACTACACCATTCCCTTTCAGGCTTTTATCTTGACAAAAACTAATAACTAAACCTTCAAAATCTTGTACATATTGCAAAGCAATTTTCTGAATATTTGCATTTTCTATTGATTTGTTATAGTCGCCAAAAGCGATGGCTCCAGCATTTTTCATGTCGAATAATTCAGCTAAATCTTCACCATCACTATTTTTTGTTAATGCTCCAATAGGATGCAAATTTGTTGCAAAACCATTTGCTTTATTTTTTACAAAAGAAATAGCAGATTGATTATCCAAAATAGGGTAGGTATTAGGTTGCAAAGCTACATCAGTAAAGCCACTTTTTGCAGCAACATATAATCCATTTGCTATGGTTTCTCTGTCTTCAAAACCAGGTTCTCCAAAACTCACTGAAGAATCAAACCAACCTTGTGAAACATGAAGATTATTTAATAAAATTTCTTCAAAATTTTGAGTGTTTTTAGCTGACTTTTCAATGGAAGTTATGATTCCGTTTTCGATACTAATATCCATTTTTTGATTGTGAAAGGAGCTTTCAGAATCGATTATGGTTGCTTGTTTTAGTATAACATTTTTCATTTGAAAATGGGTTAGTTATTTGTATTTATTTAACGCAATAGGGAATCTTTTTTTAACAGCTCGTAATCATTATGCTATTAAATTTCAATTTGTTTATTTTCTTATTTTACAAATTTTTGAATTAGCATTTCTGATACTAAAAACAGAAGAACTAACATCATAAACCGCTTCCAAAGATTTTTTGTGCTTCTGGAAGCTTCGATTTCGTTAAAAACCGTTCCTAATTCATTTATTTTTGTAAATTTTTCAAAAGTTCTTTTATTTTTATTATTTAAATCACTTTCGGTTCTGTTATAATTAAAACTTATATTTTTCAAATTTACATCTTTCTTTTCAATTATAAAATTGCCAGAATTTACAGACAACTCGCCTAAAGATATTTTAATTTTTGTGCTCAATACCTGTTGAAGTGGAATAAAACTTTCTGCTTCATTTTTTATTAAAAGTACTTCGTCTTTTAGAGTTATAGCATCAATAATAATGGTTTCGTTTTCTCCAATAGTATGATATAGTTTTTCTAAATTACCTTTGTTTTGAGACATGTTATAAAACGTAGGAACTATTAAAGGTGAATTTTGAAAGTTAGAATTTTGTTTGTTAATTGCAGCGTTAAATGTATAAATGGTTCCCAATTGATTGGTTGTAGATTGCAAAAACGAACTGCCATCTTCGTATGCTAAAACAGCTAAGCCTTTTGCGTTATTTATAAAACTTTGTTTTATTTCGGGATATTGAAAATTAGTAACTTTTTGCTCAAATACATTTTGAAATAAAGGATGTGAAAAACTAATTTTGGTTATTTTTTTCGGATTTTTTTGTAATGAAGTAAAAATAGTGTTACCAACTTTTGAAGTCAATTTGTTTAGTTTTTCAACAGAAATACTTAATGAAGGTATAATAATTATGTTTCCACCTTTGGCATAAAAATCGGCTAAATTTGTGGCTAATGAACTCGGAAATTCATCAAGTTCATTTAAAATTATTGTCTGCTGGTTTTCTAATGCTGTATAGTTTATTTGAGAAATAGGGTGTGAACTAAACTCAAATTCATCGGGTGTAAAGATTTTTTCTAAAAATGCATTTTTAGTTTCAGTACCTATGCTAGTAACTTTAAACTTCTTTGGTTTTTCAATACTGAAATATAATGTATTGTCATAAGTTAACCCTTTATCTTGAATTTGTACATAACCGTGGAAATCATTTTTAGGTAATGTAAAAACGAGAGATTCTTCTTTTTTTGTAAAATCGACCATAGATTTGGCTACACTTTTATCTCCGTTTACAACAGAAAGTGCAATGCTATTTTCTTGCTTGCCAAAAGATTTTAAGGTTACTTTAATTTTGTAAAACTGATCTAAGCTTTGCAGCATCTCTACGTTTTCAATACTTATGTTATTTTTGTTTTGAGCAGTAGCCTCCATAAAATATAAGGAATTGGCATCAGATAGAGAATTTGTTTTTTTAGACATTACATCAACAGCGTCTGAAATCACTATGTAGTCAATAGCTGTGTTTGGCTTTTTAGCCTTAACTTTTGTGAGTAAATGGTCTATTTCAAAAGGTAATCCGCTGTAATTTAAATTTAATAATTCTTTTTGGATAGATTTGATATCAGTATCCCAAAATGCATCATTACTTGTTAAAATTGATAAGGTTTGTGTTTCTGGAGTTTCTTCTAGCAATTCTTGAACAGCTCTTTTTAGCAATTCGCCTTTTTTACCTTTGGCTTGCATGGAAAAAGAATTATCTAGTAAAACAACCAATTCGTTGTTCTTTTTATCATCATTTTCTCCCTTATAGAAAGGTTGAGCAAAAGCAAATATTAATGCTGTAAGTAATAGCAATCGAGTTGCAAGAAGCAACCATTTTTTTATTGTAGCACTTTTTTGTGTTTGTGTTTGGAGTTCTTTGAGCAGTTTAACATTTGTAAAATACTCTTTTTTAAACCGTCTGAGTTGAAATAGGTGAACGATAATTGGGATAACCAATAAAAAAAGAAAGTATAGAATTTCGGGATGTTTAAAATGCATTTAAAATTTAATTTATCAAAAATAGTGAAAATTATTTAAAAGGCAATAGTTAAAACCTGTAAGGCAATTTCAATGTAAAAAACGGGTTCATTATTGCATAAAAATTGCCAACATAAAACTATAATTGTAAGTACTATTTCTTTTTTCTTCTTCTATCAGCACGTTTTTTTTCCATATTTCTATTGGTAGAACCGCCCATTTTTTTATATCTTTTTCCGGGGCCTCCAAGATTTACTTTGCTGTTTTTTTCGCTTTTTTCATGAAAAGAAGCTCCTCTTTCGTCATCTTCTTTCTTTTTCTTAACCTTCATTTTAACTTTGTCTTTTTCGAATTCTAATTTTCGAACTTCAACAACAACTGAATCTGGAGTAGGTAAAACTTCAATTTCTTGGTTCATAAGTTCTTCTACTTCCAAGAGCATTTCTTCTTCTTTTGGAGCTATAAAACTTATAGCAACTCCCTCTTTATCAGCTCGACCTGTTCGCCCAATTCTGTGAATGTAACGCTCGGGTTCATCAGGAAATTGTAAATTAATAACATGTGTAATATCCGTAATATCTAAACCACGAGACATTATATCAGTTGTAATCAAACCACGCAGCTCTCCGTTTTGAAAACTTTCCATAGTATTTAAACGATAATTCTGAGTTTTGTTTGAATTTATTACGCCAAATTCTCCTGAAAAATGTTCTTCTAAAAAATCGCTAACCAACTCTGCAATACGCTTACTGTTGATAAAAATTAGAACACGAGAAGTAGTTTCATCACTTTCTAAAATATGTTTTAATATGTTTAATTTGGTAAGAAAATTGGGAACAGTATAAATATATTGACTAATTTGATCCAAAGGTGTTCCGCTGGGAGCTAATGAAACTTCTTGTGGAAAATCAAAATATTCATCAAGTAGTTCATCAACTTCTTCGGTCATGGTTGCAGAAAACAAAATGTTTTGTTTTTTGCTGTTCATCATCGATAAAATAGATGTCAATTGAGTTCTAAAACCTAAGTTTAAAATTTCATCAAACTCATCGATTACTAACTTTTGAAGGGTGTCAAACCGAACCACATTATCTAAAGCTAAATCCATAATTCTGCCTGGAGTAGCTACTAAAATATCGGTACCGGTATAAACAGATGTTTTTTGTGTATTGATGTTTACACCACCATAAATACCTAAAGTTCGAACACTCATATAGGTGGTAAGTTTATTGATTTCTTCAACTACTTGAACAACTAACTCGCGCGTAGGAACAAGAATTACAACTCTTGGAGTATGCACATCTGCTTGAAATTTCCATTGTTTTAGAATAGGTAAAAGATATGCAAAGGTTTTACCTGTACCTGTTTGGGCTATACCCATTACATCTCTTCCTGAAAGCACTATTTTAAATGCTTTTTTCTGTATAGGCGTTGGGGTTTTAAAGCCCAGTTCGTCTAGTGCTTTTTGTAGTGATTTTGGTAAATCAAAAGCTTCAAATGAATCCATTATATTAATTTGTGCAAAGGTACACTTTTATTTTTTGAATCATTGGTATAAAAAAACCTCTTCAATTAGAAAAGGTTTAGACTGTTTTTATATTTTGTAAAATTATAGTTTATGCATATTGGCAGCCAATGTTTCTATGAATTTACTAATAGGACCTTTTATCATCATGGACATCATAGGATTAAATTCTCCTTCAAATTCCAATTGAATTTCTGTTTTTTCGTCTTCAAGAGCAACTAAGTTTCCAGTTAAATTAAAAGGTAATTTACTTGAAGCAGCTCCTAAAACTATTTTAGTATTTGGAATGTATTCTTTTTTGACCAATTTAATTTCAGGCATCCCTTTTAATCCAAATTCAAAACAATTTTCGTCAACTATTTCAAATTTAGCAATATTTTCAGGCATTAATTTTTCAAAGTTTTTTAGGTCAGACAGTTTTTGAAATATATAGTGAGCCGATTTTTGCACGGTAACTTTTGGACTTTCTAAATTCATTTTTTTTATTTTTTTGTAATTGCCTATAACTTTGTTACCTATTCTTGATTCCAAGTAGAAGGGCTTTTTGCCCATTGTTTTAAAGATTCTATTTCTATTTCGTTTATGTATTCTTTTTTTGTTGCGGTTTCTAATAGTGTTTGATAATTGCTTAGTGTGTACAAATTGACATTTGCTTTTTTGAAATTATCTACCGATATATCAAAACCATAAGTAAATATAGCTGCCATGCCTTGAATATTTGCGCCTTCGTTTCGCAATGCTTCCACAGCCATTAAACTGCTTCCACCAGTGCTAATTAAATCTTCTACCACCACTACGTTTTGGCCTTTTTGTAAAAAGCCTTCCACTTGATTTTGTCTTCCATGTTTTTTGGCCTCTGGTCGAACATATACAAAAGGTAATCCCATAGCTTCAGCAACGAGAATTCCTATTCCTATTGCTCCAGTTGCCACACCTGCAATTACATCTGGTTTTCCAAATTTTTCTTCAATTTGCTTGGCAAATTCATCACGAATGTAATTTCGTATAGGCGGAAAAGACAGCACCAATCGGTTGTCACAATATATTGGAGACTTCCAGCCAGAAGCCCAATTAAAATAATTTTTTGTATCTAATTTAATTGCGTTTATTTGTAAAAGCAATTCAGCTGTTTTTTGGGCGGAGTTGTTATTAAAAATCATATTGCAAATGTATAAAGTTTTTGTGAACGATAAGCCACTTTTTTTAACAAATAAAATAGAAAAAGAAACAGACTTTCAATTGTTTTTACTAGAAAGTGTTGATATTGAGAAACTTATTGTAAAAATGTTTCAAAATAAAATTCAGAAGGCAATTTTGTATCATCCTGATGAATCTTTGTTGTTGAAAACATTGAAGTCTAAAATTTCTGTTGTAAAAGCTGGTGGGGGATTAGTAAAAAATGTTAAAGGTGAAATTTTATTCATTTTTCGCAATGGAAAATGGGATTTGCCTAAAGGCGGTACCGAAAAAAATGAATGTATGGAAGATACTGCCATGCGAGAAGTTGAAGAGGAAACAGGGGTAAATGGTTTGTCTGTTGTGGAAAAATTGCAAAAAACTTATCATGTTTTTAAACATAATGGATTATATAAATTAAAAATAACCACATGGTATGAAATGAATTCTACCTTTGAAGGCACTACATATGGACAAGTAGAGGAGGGTATTGAAAAAGTAGAATGGATTAACCCTAAAAAGATTCCTGCGATTTTGGAAAACTCTTATGAAAATATTAAATTACTGTTTGAAAATAGAAAATATTAACACTTTAAATTAAATTAAAATGAAAAAATCTATCGTAATGTTTGCTTTTGCTTTTGCAACTTTATCTATTGTGTCTTGTAAAGAAGCGGATAATGAAAAATTAACACCTGAATCAGTATCTGAGGATGCTACAGTTTCTTCAGACGAAATGCATATGGCAAGTTTTGCTTGCCCTATGGATTGTGAAGAAGGAAAAACGTATGAAGCTGCAGGTAAATGTCCCGTTTGTGAAATGGATTTAGTAGAAAATACAGACGCACACAGTCATTAATTTTTTACACAAATTAGCACAAATTTATTTGTGCTAATTTGTGTAATCTTTTTCATCTATTTAATGCGATAAATGGGATACTGTAAATACGCTTTTTCAAAATATTCTGAATGGCTGTAAACCCAATCCAATTGTGCTTCACCACTATTTTTAAATACGTCTTCATTTTTCTTTTTAGCTTCAAATGTAGTTTTTAAAGTTGGGTTTTTCTCTAATATTTCTGTGGCTAAATCTTCAAAAACATAAGCCGAAAAATATTCTTTTTGTTGTAAAATAGGATCAAAATAATTCCAATTAAAATAACTATCAACAGCTTCTGGTTCTAATGTTTCCATTAAATACTTGACACCTTTTTGTTGTGTTTTAATTAATAAATCACCTTTTCTAAACTTTACTTTTTCCATGTTTGAACGTACAACTGTATTGTAATGTCCATAATGACCTTCGTAAGCACTTTTTGAAGTTTTGTAATCCACTATTTTATAACTTTCTACTTCAATGACTGTGTCGTTTTGAATTTTAGTCATTTCAATTTGGTTAAGGTTCAACAAATCTATTGCTGGCCATTGTGATTTTGGAATCACATAATATGATGGAATGGTCACATCTTTTGTTGATTTATAATCGTTAAAAAAAGGTATGTTTTTTGTAAAAGGTTTAGCCTTGTCATAAAACAATCTTGGTTTTCCAGAAACTTCACTTGTTTTGTAATGACCTTCGTAGCCTTTAAAGTCAATTGTAGAAATTTTAGACGAATCTATTTCCCATTGTAAGGTGTAAGTGTTTCCCACTTTATAAGGTTCCAAATTAGCTGCTTTTAAAGCTTTAATTTTTAAGTAGTTTTTATCGACATAATTAATACTCGAAACCATGTACTCATAGGTAACTTGAACTCGACTGGCAAAATCTTTTAACATATGCGTTTCAGGAACTGCACCAATTGTATTAAATAAGCTGGTATAACCGGTTGCATATCGTGGTGTATCCATAAATTGAGCAAAGCCATCATCGGGCTTGTCTCCGTGAATGTTGACATAGGGCACACTTTCGATATTTTTTTTCTTTAAGTCATTCATAAGGGCTGGATGCATTTCTTCTTTGTAAAAGATACCTAATGTTCCGCCTAAACGTTGATGTTGTGTAGCAATGCAGGTAAATGTATACTGATAATCAGCACCATTACTTACGTGATTGTCAATAAACATATCTGGATTTACCAAATGAAAAATTTCTTGAAAACTTTTTGAATTTTTTGAATCGGTTTTGATGAAATCGCGGTTTAAATCAAAATTTCTCGAATTGCCTCTAAATCCATAAGCCTCTGGGCCATTTTGATTGGCTCTTGAATGTGAATTTCGATTTAAACTCCCTCCAATATTATATACTGGTATTACAACAATTATGGTATTTTTTGGTATTAAAACTTTTTTTGTAACCAAATCACGCATCAGCATCATGGTTGCATCTATTCCGTCTGGTTCACCTGGGTGAATGCCATTGTTGATTAAAATTACGGCTTTGTTTGTGTTTATATCAGTAAAATCAAACTTTTTTTCAGGATTATAAATTACAATATGCAAAGGTTCACCACTATCGGTTTTGCCCATTTCTTTTATATAAACTGTTGAAAAAGAATTGCTTAAGTTTGTGTAATATCTAATGCATTCTTCGTAAGTAGAGGATTGATTACCGTTTCCTTTTTCAAAAGGAGTACTAAAATTTGTGTTTTTTTGTGAAAAGGTTACCAAAGAAGACAAAACAAGTAGGGTTATGAGATATCGCATAAAAATGGAATTTGTTGTTTCAAAAATACAGTTTTTTTAATTAATTATTCCAATATCTTCATTAATCAATAATAGGCATTTATCATTCGCCAATCATCACTATATTTGCCTCATGAATTCAAATCACCATTCGACAAATTTACTAGTTAATTTAGGAATCAAAAGCCTAAATGAAATGCAAGAAGTAGCTCAAACTACTATTCTTAATGACAATAACGTTTTATTACTTTCGCCTACAGGTTCTGGTAAAACCTTGGCCTTTTTAATGCCGATATTTCAACTTTTAGAAGAAAACATAAAAACCGTTCAATGCTTAATTGTTGTTCCCTCACGAGAGCTAGGACTTCAGATTGAGCAAGTTTGGAAAAAAATGGGAACTAATTATAAAGTAAATATTTGTTATGGGGGTCATTCCATAGATACTGAAATAAAAAACTTGAGCAATCCGCCAGCTATTTTGATTGGAACTCCAGGAAGAATTGGAGATCATTTAGATCGAAAATCATTTGATGGATCTTTTATAAAAACTTTAGTGTTAGACGAATTTGACAAATCTTTACAGCTTGGTTTTCATGAAGAAATGTCATACATCATTAGTCGATTGCCTAAATTAAACAAACGTATTTTAGTTTCGGCTACAGCCGGAATTGAAATTCCAAAATATACACGCGTTGTTAATCCTACAGTTTTAGACTTTATTGTGGATGAGGTGAAAAACACACATTTGGATGTAAAATTGGTTGTTTCCAAAGAAAAAGATAAAATAAAAACACTTTTTAATTTGATTTGTTCTTTAAAAGGTGAAAGCGCTATTGTTTTTTGCAACCATCGCGATGCCGTTGAACGCATCAGTGATATGTTAAGTGAAAAGGGAATTTATGCTACTTTTTATCATGGTGGTATGGATCAAGACGAACGCGAGCGTGCATTGATTCAGTTTAGAAATGGCAGTATGAGTTATTTGATAACTACAGATTTAGCAGCGCGTGGTTTGGATATTCCAGAAATGAAACATGTAATTCACTATCATTTACCATTAAAAGAAGATGAGTTTACACATCGAAACGGTCGTACAGCTCGTATGCTTGCTTCTGGAACAGCTTACGCTTTGACTCACGAAAGCGAAAAAAAACTTGATTACTTTGATTATAATTTACCAAAATTAATGGTCTTTGAAACTACACGATTACCAAAACCACCTCAATTTCAAACTATTTATATCAGTGGCGGTAAGAAAAATAAGTTAAATAAAATTGATATTGTTGGATTCTTTTCTCAAAAAGGTAAGCTGGAAAAAGGTGATTTGGGTTTAATAGAAGTTAAAGACTTTATTTCGTTTGCAGCTGTTAAATATAATAAAGTAACCGATTTTTTAAACAACATTCATGATGAAAAAATGAAAGGTAAGAAGTATAAAATTGAAGTTGCCCGCAAAGTTGTTAAAAAAGAAGAAGAAGACAAGTCGTATTAAATAGTATTTAGTTTATAAATTTTTAATTTTTAGAGCCTATTGTAATTGATTTAATTGTTGGT
>NZ_CAWUTS010000032.1:0-34681 GCF_963925415.1 uncultured Flavobacterium sp.
GCATCTGGGGCATTATTGCTTCGATAATTTTACATGAAACTGTAAATTATTTTTTATTTAGAAAAGCTATTAAATTATAGACTATCTTTTTTTAATAAAATATGCATAAAAGGGTTTTTAGTTATAAATCTATTAATTCTATTGGGTTTATGAATGATTTTGTAGTTGTTTAAATCCTCTAATGAATGATGAAAATAGTAGTTTGCCATTTCTGGAAAACCTTGGCTGCTATAATAATCTATTGTTCTTTTTTTGGCGTTTTCAATTTCATTTTTCGAATAAAAAGGACTGTCCATAACATGTATTTCTCCATTCTCTTTTAAAAAACTATTAAGTAAAACTACTAACTTTTCAAGGTTTTCAAAATATTGCACACTTGCGTTTAGCGTAATTATGTCAAATTTATGGGCATATAGTGTTTGCAGCTGAAAAATATCGCCATAAACAAATTCTAAATTTTCTAAATTAAAAACAGTATTTGCTTGTTCTAATTCTTCTAAATTTATATCAATTCCTGTAACTTGAGTGTTTTTAATTTGAGCCAATTTATGTGTAAACCATCCATTGCCACAACCAATATCTAAAATATCTAAAGGTTTGGTTTGGTTTTTCAAATAAGTAATGATTCTTTTTGTAGAAGAAACTCTTGCTTCCCACTCTTTTGCATTTGGGTTTTTAGCTTGCAAATGAGGTAATTGTAACACTTCTTCATTGGTTAAAACTCTGTTTTCTTTATCTCTAACGGATAGATAATTGTTGGAAAAATTATTTTTTATTGGTGTTAGTATATTTGTTTTTTTCGACATCAAGTTTATTTTTTCTTAAAACTAATAATATAATAATCCCCAATACCAGCAGGCACACATTTTTTTTGATTCATTGCTTTTTCAAATGAAATAAGCTTTTTGACAAGGTTTGTATGTTTTGTGACAGAAGTATGATTTACAGAAGGATAAAACAAACCTAAACTTTCGGCTTTTAAATAGTCAAAATCTTTTTTAAATAAGGATCTAATTTTTTTTGGGGAATGATAGTATGTCTTCACAGCTTCACCTTCAACATTTGCTAATGCATTATTTTTTTTAAATCGAATAAACGCTCTTTCAAATTTGCCTTTTAAAATATAAATCCAATCCCAAGGATAATATTTGCCCATTATTACAAAGGTTATAATTGCTTTTTTTTTAAGAATTAAATTTAATGATTCAACTACTTTTTCTAGTTCATTTGTGCAATTTAGACCTCCAAAATTGGAAAAAACATAATCAAAATGTTGTTTTTTTAATTCATCTAAATTTAGAAAAGAACTTTTTTTAAAACTTAGATTGTGGAGTTTCAATTTCTCAATTTTACTTTCAATATAATTCTGAGAACCATCTGCAATATCAGTGGCAACAACAGCATAGCCTTTTTTTGCAAAATAGACAGCATCTATGCCACTTCCAGAATTTAGTTCTAAAATGCTATGATTCGATTTTAAAAATCGTTCAATATGCGCATAAACTTGTTGTCGCATGGTTTGATCAATAATACTTTCATTATTTAAACTTTCATAATGTTCGTATATTTTAGAAAATCCTTTGTTTACTGCTATTTCTTGATTGTTTTCAGGCATTTTTTGCTAATTTCTTTAAAATCATTTTATCCAAAAAAGCACTCGGTATATAATAGCATAATCGTAAAATAGATTTTATTTTTTTTGTAGAAAAAGAAACGTTTTTCAAATTTTCAAAGCCTTGCGATTTTCTAAATTCTTTATGCACATAGCGTTGCAACTTTTTATAATATTTAGAGTTATATGTACCTTTAAACATCATTTCAAAATCATCTGAATCGGTCCAATTTGCTTTTAGTTTTAAATCGTCTTTTACTTTGTCATAAAATTTAGTTCCTGGCAATGGGTAAGAAACCGAAATTCCGATATTATCTGGTTTTAAGTCTTTAACCATTTGAATGGTTTTTTGAATATCTTCTTGGTTTTCTGTCAAATATCCAAACTGAAGAAATAGTGCCACCCGAATGTTTTTTTGTTGCAAAAGATGTGTTGCATCATAAATTTCTTCTACTTTGGTACCTTTATCCATGGCATCTAATATTTTTTGCGAACCACTTTCGGCTCCCACCCAAACTTCTTCTAAACCACTTGCTGCTAAAGCATCAATAGTGTCTTCTTTTAACAATAAATCAACACGACTTTGAATGTAATAATTAATTTTTAGATTTTCTTTTTGCAATTCAACAGTAAATTCTTGCACCCAATTTGGTTTTAAACCAAAAATATCATCGCACATCCAAAAACGTTTTACACCAAATTTTTCTTGTAAATAAGCTATTTCTTTAACTATATATTCTGGCGAATGGGCATTGTAACGGTTGCCATAAATAGGTTTTGCACACCAATTGCATTTATAAGGACAACCACGTGTTGTGGCTAAATTTAAAGTAAATTCTTGACCATTTTGTTTCCAAACTTCTTTATAGGAATTTATATCAACTAAATCCCAAGCTGGTAACGGTAATTCGTCTAAATTTTTAAGCACAGTCCTTTTTAGGTTGACTTTAATTTCGTTTTCGTTTTTAAAGACAATTCCGTTTATGGTAGCAACACTTTTATTTTCTTCTAAATGCGTTATTAATTCTAATAATGTTATTTCTCCTTCACCTTGAATGATATAATCTGCACCTTTTTCTAGGTATTTTTGATAATGGTCTGTAGAATCTGAACTAGAAATAATCACTAAACAATCAAATGATTTTGCAATTGTTATCATTTTAAAACAAGCTTCGCGCATATTGGTTAAGCACATTTTAGTTAGATAATTAAACCCATCATCATATATAACCAAGTAATTTGGTTTTTGTTCTTTTATTTTTAATTCTATTTTTTTTGGAGAATCTAATAAATTAGTGTCAAACAAATCTACTTCAAAACCGTTTTTTCTTAGTAAAGCGGCTGCATACAAAGTCCCCAGTGGTGGAAAAGGTGTTTTGTTTTTCCATTGTTTGGGGTCTAATTTATAATAATAAGAATGTGAAAAAAGTATGTTAGACATGTTCTTTTGTTAATTCGATTTTATATTTATGTTCAACATCTATAATTTTTTCATTTAGAGCATTTACAACTTTTTTTTGAAAATTTGAAGGGTGATGTTTGGATATGTTTTTAGTTGATTTTAGTGCTATTTTAAAATCGTTTGCGGATAAATAATAAAACTTTGAGTTCCATTTTTTTAATGTCAAAAATTTGAATATAAAATCGATCTGAATTCCGATCCTATTGTTTAATGAGACTTCTAAAAATTTAATGTAAACAGGTTTTTTTGTGTTTTGAATGTTTTCTATATTTGGTTTAAAATTAGAAAAATATTGATGGAACCATGTGTTTTTTTTATAAAATTTTTCGAAAACAATTTTGCCTTCTAATGGAATTAAGGTTTTTATTTCCGTGGCAGTAAATCGATTTTGTTCTTCTATTTCTAATTGATTTTCAGATATAAAATAATTAATGCAAAAATATTTTTTTGAATTTAAAAGAAATATTTTTTTATAAAGCATTAACAAAGTCCTGCATATCCAAAGTTTTGAATGTTGTGTAATTACAAAAAAATCTATATCACTTTCTTCATCATAATACCCTTTTGATAACGACCCTGATACACCAACTGCTTTGACGAAAGGAAATTTTGAAATAAATTTTGCACGATCTTTAGCGATTAATAATGCTTTTTTAGCTTGAATGTTACCTTTTTTTCTTTTTGTAATACTTTCGATGTCATTATTGTAAACATAAAAACCATCAATATAATTAATAATTTTTTTAGTAACTAACAGTTCTAATTCTTTTTGAGTTACTTGAATTTCTTTGTGATTGGTATAGCTGTGTATCTCATCAAGTTTTAATGGATAACTGAAAACAGAAAAATATAATATGGTTTTTAAAGATTCCAAATTTTGATTACATATATTGTGACTAATAATAAAGACGAAAATGGTTTTATAAAAATAATGAAATATTTTTATAAAACCATTTTTTCATGAAATTTTTGAATTAATGTGCTTCCAGCCAATTTTTACCCAATCCAAGATCTACAATTAAAGGAACATCTAAACTAAAAGCATTCTCCATTTCATGTTTTATCATTGGTTGAATTTTTTCTAATTCACTGTTATGAACATCAAAAACAAGTTCATCATGAACTTGCAGCAGCATTTTAGATTGCCAGTTTTCAGAAATCAATCTTTTATGAATGTTGATCATGGCAATTTTAATAATATCTGCAGCACTTCCTTGAATGGGTGCGTTTACAGCATTTCGTTCTGCACCGCCCCGCACCATTGCATTTGCTGAATTGATGTCTTTTAAATACCTTCTTCTGCCTAAAACGGTTTGAACATAACCATTGTCTCTTGCAAAATCTACTTGTTCTGACATGTATGATTTTAATTTAGGGTAGCTTTTATAATACGCTTCAATTAAATCTGCACTTTCTTTTCGAGTCAAATCGGTTTGATTGCTTAATCCAAAAGCAGAAACACCATAAATTATTCCAAAATTTACAGTTTTAGCGTTACTTCTTTGTTCTTTTGTTACTTCTTCTAATGGAACGTTGAATACTTTTGAAGCGGTACTTTTATGGATATCTTCATTATTTTTAAAAGCGGCAATCATGTTTTCTTCACCAGACAAAGCTGCAATAATTCGCAATTCAATTTGTGAATAATCGGCCGCTAATAAGGTGTGATTTTTATCGCGTGCAATAAAAGCTTTTCTAATTTGCTTTCCTCTTTCTGTACGAACAGGAATGTTTTGTAAATTTGGGTTATTAGAACTCAAACGCCCCGTTGCAGCAACTGTTTGCATATAATCGGTATGAACACGCCCTGTTTTTGCATCCACTTGATTAGGTAAAGCATCTACATATGTATTTTGTAATTTTACCATTTGTCTCCATTCTAAAATGTGACGTACTATTTCATTGTCTTTTGATAAATAGCTCAATATTTCTTCTCCAGTAGCATATTGCCCTGTTTTTGTTTTTTTTTGTTTGACTCCTCCAATTTTTAATTTGTCAAATAAAATATCACCTAATTGTTTTGGCGAAGCTAAATTGAATGTTTCGCCTGCAATTTCATATATTTTTAATTCTAAAGCTTTGCTTTCTGTAGCTAAATTACCTGAAAGCGAATTCAAAAAATTAACATCTAAGTTAATGCCTTCTTTTTCCATAGCGGCTAATACTTTTACTAATGGAATTTCGATTACATCAAATAATTTTTTAGTGCCCACTTTTTCCAAAATGGGTTGAAAATGGTTTTTTAATTGATACGTAATATCAGCATCTTCAACAGCATATTCTTTTACATCATCTAAAGAAACGCTTCGCATTGAAAGTTGGTTTTTCCCTTTTTTTCCAATTAAGGTTTCAATGCTTTTAGGGCTGTATTTTAAATACGTTTCGCTTAAAATATCCATGTTATGTCGCATGTCGGGATTGATTAAATAATGCGCAATCATTGTATCAAATAATTTACCGTTTACGGTAACAGCATAATTAGAAAGTATTTTTAGATCGTATTTTAAATTTTGACCAATTTTTTCGATTTTTTCATTTTCAAAAAACGGCTTTAATTTTTCAACTAAAACAAATGCTTCTTCTTGATTTTCTGGAAAGGGAACATAAAATCCCTTTCCTTTTTCATATGAAAAAGCAATTCCAACTAATTCGGCATTTAAAGCATCTAACCCTGTAGTCTCAGTATCAAAGCAAACTGAAGTTTGATTTTGTAAGTTTTGAACAAGTAATTTTAAAGCTAAATCACCTTGAATAATTTGATAAAAATGTTCGGTGTTTTCTATTGATGCATAATGAGAATTAAAACTGGTCTCTGAACTTGATTCTTCAGAAAATCCAAACAAATCCATTTGATCATCATTTGTTTTTTTAACTTGAGTTTGTTTTGCATAACCCTTTTCATTATGATTATTTTCAGATTGTTCTGAAATTTCAGATTGTGAAATAAATATTTTTTCAAACTGTTCTTGCATTCTTCTAAATTCCAATTCTTGAAAAAGAGCTTCTGTTTTTTCAACATCAGGTTTAGATAATTCGTAATTTTTTTCATTGAATTGAACAGGGCAATCTAAAAGTATTGTGGCTAATTTTTTGGATAAAATTCCTTTTTCTTTGTTTGCTTCTATTTTTTCTTTAATAGCACCTTTAAGCTCATGTGTATTTGCCAAAAGGTTTTCCATAGATCCATATTGAGCTAAAAATTTCTTGGCTGTTTTTTCTCCAACACCAGGTAAACCAGGAATGTTGTCTGCAGCATCTCCCATCATTCCAAGAAAGTCAATGACTTGTAACGGATCTGTAATTTCAAATTTTTCCAATACTTCTGGAACGCCCCATATTTCAATTCCATTACCCATACGGGCAGGTTTGTACATAAAAATATTTTCAGAAACCAATTGGGCAAAATCCTTGTCAGGAGTTACCATGAATACTTTAAAATTTTCTTTTTCTGCTTGTTTAGCAATTGTTCCAATTAAATCATCTGCCTCAAAACCAGCGACTTCAATAATGGGAATGTGCATCGCTTTTAACAATTTTTGAATATAAGGGACTGCAATTTTTATGGCTTCAGGTGTTGCATCACGATTGGCTTTGTATTCAGAAAACATTTCATTTCTTATGGCGCTTCCGCCCTTGTCAAAAGCTACGGCTAAATGATCGGGCTTTTCTCGCTTGATTACATCCATTAATGAATTCATAAAACCCATAATAGCCGATGTATCCATGCCCTTTGAGTTAATTCGAGGGTTTTTTATAAAGGCATAATAGCCTCTAAATATCAAAGCATATGCATCAAGAAGGAATAATCTTTTTTGTGACATTGAAATAGAAATTAAATTAGAATCTGAAATAATTTATATAAAAACGTAAAAATACAATTCTTTATTAAATAACACTTTGTTAAATTTGATTAAATATGCAGTGTTTTTTGATAACTAGTTAGTTACTTTGCAAAAAAAATTAGAGTATGTTGCGAGGTTTAATTCCACTTATATGCATTGTTCTTATAGAGTTTTATTCGTTTCAAGCTATAAGAACTGTTTCAAAATCAAAAATTGTATTGTTTCTGTATCTTTTGGTAACCCTAGTTACAGTTGTTTACATTGTATATAATTTTTCTCAATTTGACAGAAGTGTTGGACAAACTCAAAATTCACTCATTACTACAGGTTTATTTTTAATTTTTGTTGTTCCTAAAATACTCATCAGTTTTATTTTATTTGGTGAAGATGTATTTAGATTTATAAGAGGAGTTATAAATTATTTTGCAGGGAGTCCTAATGATGTAGCTTTTTTGCCAAATCGCAGAAAATTTATAAGTCAAATAGCACTAGGGATGGCGTCTATTCCATTTGTTTCACTTTTATATGGCATGACTATTGGAAAATATAATTTCAAAGTAATTAAGCAAACCATATTTTTTGATGATTTGCCCGATTCGTTTGACGGCACTACAATTACCCAAATATCGGATATTCATAGTGGTAGCTTTGATGATGTAGAAAAAATAGAATACGCTATAGATTTAATTAATCAGCAAAATAGTGATTTGGTTTTATTTACGGGAGATATTGTAAATACTCATGCAAAAGAAATGTATCCATGGATTGCTATTTTTAAAAAAATTCATCATCCAATATTAGGAAAATATTCTGTTTTAGGTAATCACGATTATGGAGAGTACAGTACTTGGAAATCGGAACAAGAGAAAGAAGAAAATTTTGAAGCAATAAAAGACTTGCACCGTCAAATAGATTTTAAATTGCTCTTAAATGAACATGTAAAAATTCAGAAAGGCTCAGACTCTATTGCCTTAATTGGTGTTGAAAATTGGGGTAAACATTTTAAAAAAGCGGGTGATTTGTCTTTAGCATCAAAAGGCGTGTCACAAGGCGATTTTAAAATCTTAATGAGTCACGATCCAAGTCATTGGAATGAGGAAGTACAGCGTAATGAAAACAAGTATCATTTAACGCTATCGGGTCATACACATGGTTTCCAATTTGGAATTGAAGTTCCTGGATGGATCAAATGGAGCCCGGTGCAATATGTTTACAAACAATGGGCTGGCTTATATGAAAACAATGGGCGTTTTATTTATGTAAATCGAGGTTTAGGATTTCATGCCTTCCCTGGAAGAGTTGGAATTATGCCTGAGATTACAGTTATCACACTAAAAAAAGCAGAAAAATTAGCATAATTCATTAAAAATAGTACATTTGCACTATGCTTTGAGTAAGAAAATTGTTGTTTTATTATTAACTAAATCAATTTTATGTCAAAATTTGGAGAACTTATCGATGCTCAAGTTCCAGTATTGTTAGATTTCTTTACAGAATGGAATGAACCTTCAATAGCAATGAATGAAGTAATACGTCATGTAGCAGCAGCTCTTGGTGATAAAGCTAAAGTTATTAAAATTGATGTAGATAAAAATAAAGAACTTGCGGATGCTCTTCGCATCAAAGGATTGCCAACACTAATGATTTACAAATCAGGTCAAATGGTTTGGAGACAAAGTGGTGAATTTGACGCTAATACTTTAATAAGCATTGTAAACGAACAAGCTTAATTTAATACATCAAAAATAAAGCCTTTTTCTTTTAACCTTTTAATGGTTTCAGGTAAAGATAATTTTAAGTTTTGAGATGCTTTTTTGCTATCGTGAAAAACAATTATACTCCCTTGTGCAGTATGTTTTATTACATTTTCCAAACAATTTTTGGGTGTTTCTAAACTGTCGTAATCTTTACTCAATACATCCCACATAATTATTTTATATCCTTTTTTTCGAAGCAGTTGAGATTGTGTAGGAGTAATTTTACCATATGGAGGCCTAAATAGTTTAGGATGCCCTGTATTTTGTTTATTGATTTCAGTATTACATAATTCAGCGTTTTCAATGTATTTTTTTAGGGATGTTTTCCAGCCTTGTAAATGGCTAAACGTATGATTTCCTATGGCATGACCCTCTTGAATAGTTTTTATAAAAACTTCAGGATGTTTTTCAATGTTGTTTCCAATGCAAAAAAATGTTGCTTTAATATTTTCTTTTTTAAGAACGTCTAAAACCCATTCGGTTATTTCTGGAGTTGGGCCATCATCAAAAGTAAGATATATTTTTTTTTCATCATTTGGAACTTCCCAAATTTGATTGTAAAATAATTTCTTTATGATTCGGGGTACTTTTATCATTTCTTAGCCATGAAAAATAGCTTCTTTTTTTATTTTATCATGTCTCTCTTAAAACGAGAATACATTTTGTTATAGTTGTTAAATTTTACTTTTTCAGTTTCAAAAAACAGTGTGTCTTTAGCTTTTTTGCTTATCTCAAGTAAGCTTCTATAGCGCTCAATATCTGTTATCAAATCACCGGCACGACTGTTTTGTTCATTGATAGTTAAGCTGTTGTAATACCTTAAGCTTTCTTGATATTTTACTAGTAACTTGCTTATTATTTTTTGGGCTTTGTCTTTTTTGTTTAATGCATAATAACCTTCTACAAAAGGTTCTACTAACGTATAATATCCAAAAATATCAATAGGCATTTTTTGCATGGTTAAATCAATCAGTTTTTCTGCCTTAGTTACTTTTCCTTCGTTTATCAAAGTTTCCATTAAACGGGCAATATTAGAGCGATATGAGACACTGTTTCTTCTGGTTTCTATATCGTGATACATTTTTGGATTACCACTATTTCCCCAGTCCCATTTCATAATGATGTTATACATTTTATCACTATCAATTATTCCCATGTCTAATGGGCTTCCGTCTTTTTCTTTTGGAGTTTTAATAGGAACAATTTTATAACACATTCCATCTAATTGCAAATAATCTTTTAGCCATAAAAAGTCTGCATCATCAAAACTACCACCTGTAAAATATAAAGGTCTTTCCCAATTGTTTTGATTTAAAATATCCAACATTATCAGACGGTTTTTATATAAAGCTTGTCCTTTTATAGTTAAACTAATTTGCGAAACAATAGAGTCTTGAAATTGTTTAGAAACTACCTTGTTTTGAATAATAATTTCTTTGTCAATAGGAATAATTATTTTATTTGAGGGGTAATAATGCAAGCGTTTTCCGCTATTCATTTCTACTGTAGCCCTTTCATCTTCAATTTTAATGAATGTTAAAATGTCATCCAGCAACAATGGTTCGGTTGTTTTTTCAATAAATAAGACTCCGTCTCTGTTGCTTCCTCGATATTGATCTCTTGTAAAAGAAATGGGCACTGGTTCAGAGTTATAGGATTTGTTTTTCATTTGATCAATGTACCAATCTGTTGCTAACAAACTAGTATTTATGATGCGAACGTCGGTTCTATAGCCTTCAATTTCTTGAGCATACCAAAGCGGAAAAGTGTCATTATCACCAATAGTAAATAATATAGCATTTGGCTCACAAGAGTCTAAATAAGCTTTTGCCATTGCAAGTGCGGTATATTTTCCTGAACGGTCATGATCATCCCAATTTTCTTTAGCTAACAAAGCAGGTCCAGCTAAAAAAGTTACTGCTAAAACAACTGGAACTGCAACTCTAGGGCTCAAATGTTTTTTTATGCCTTCAAAAATTCCAAATACGCCATATCCCATCCACATCGCAAACACATAAAAAGATCCTACAACAGCATAATCGCGTTCACGAGGTTCAAAAGGTCTTTCATTTAAAAATATCTTTAAGGCAAAACTTGTAAATAGAAACAGTGCTAATAGTACATAAAAACTTTTAAGGTCTTTTTTAGCATGAAATATCATTCCTATTAATCCTAATATAAAGGGCAAAAAATAATAAGTATTTCTAGCTTTATTGTTCTTCATGTCAGACGTTAATTCAGATTGATTTCCAAGTCTAAGCTCATCTAATGGTTTAATGCCGCTTATCCAATTTCCGTTTTCACCATCATACTTCCCTTGTACATCGTTTTGTCTGCCCACAAAATTCCACATCAAATACCGCACATACATGTAGCCAAATTGATACTCAAACATGAACTTCATGTTGTTTACAAATGAAGGCTTTTCAATAATCAAATAATCACCATATTTTTTTAAAAATGAGGTATAGTCATCTAAATCAACAGCGCCTTGGTTATATGCATTTCTAAATTCAGATACAACTTGAACCAATTCATCTTCATGCGAATAGGCAGGATTTATTCTAAAATCTAAGGGCTCTGTAAAACTCATGTAGTTTTCAGCACGATCAGTACTCCACATTCTGGGCATAAATCCTTTGTGGTTGTCGTCTAAATTTTGGTTGCCATTTTTATAGTCGTTTGTAATGATGTATTGCCCTGTTTTATAGTCACGTTCATAATTAGGCTTTTCGTCAAAATAAGGGTTGTTTTCATCTATTCCTGCAAAAGCTTCTGAAAACATTGGACCATAAAATGTTTTTTGTTCACCATATTGTTCTCTGTTGTAATAAGCCAATACTTCTGCAGCATCAGACGGTTTGTTTTCGTTTATTGGAATATCTGTATTTGCTCTAATGGGCAACATGATCCAAGTTGAAAAGCCAATCAATATAAATAAAAGGCAAAGCAATATGGTATTGTAGAAAACTTGTCCTTTTTTCCGTGTATAATTTAATCCAAAATAGAAGAAACCAACGATTAACAAAAAGGCAAAAATGGTACCCGAATTAAAAGGTAATCCAAAGGTATTTACCATAAAAATTTCTGTTTTTCCAAAGAAAGACAAAGTATACGGTAATAAAAATTTAAAAACAAAAAATAAAATAACTACTACTACAACATTGGCAACAATAAAGTTTTTTAGGGTAATTTCTTTATATTTTTTAAAATAATAAAGCAAGCCAATTGAAGGAATTGTAAGTAACGCCATAAAGTGAGCTCCAAAAGAAAGCCCTATAACTAATGAAATAAGCACCAACCATCTATTGCCCCTAGGAGAATCCATCTCTTGTTCCCAGCGCGAGCCAAGCCATAACAATAAAGCAATAAATAAAGAGGCCATTGCATAAACTTCTGCTTCTGTAGCATTATACCAAAAACTATCGGTGTATGTAAAAGCCAAAGAAGCAATTAAGGCACTTCCTAAAACCATTATTGAATTTCCATTATCTTGTTCAAGTGATGTTGGAATAATTTTTTTTAATAAAATGGTCAACGACCAAAAAAGAAATAAAATAGTAAAAGCACTCGAAAAAACAGACATCATATTTACCATTAACGCTATTTTGTCAGGGCTAAAAGCAAACATGGCAAAGAAGGCGCCGATCATTTGAAACAAAGGTGCTCCTGGGGGATGTCCTATTTGTAGTTTAGCAGCTGTTGAGATGTATTCGCCACAGTCCCAAAAACTTAATGTAGGTTCTACAGTTAAACTATATGTGATTAATGCTATTGCAAAGGCAAACCAACCCAGTATATTATTCCATTTATTAAAATTAAATGATGCCATAGTTTTTTGATAAAGGTGTTGTTTTTAATGTGAGCTACAAAGAAACTATTTTTTAGATAATAACCCACGTTGAATTTAATTTTTTAATATTTTTTTTAGAAAAATTTGCAATACATAAAATATATATTACATTTGCACTCGCTATAAGAAAGCATGTCCCATGGTGTAATGGTAACACAGCGGTTTTTGGTACCGTCGTTCAAGGTTCGAGTCCTTGTGGGACAACAAAAAAGCCCCGAAATTTTTCGGGGCTTTTTTAATTTTAAATATTTTTGTTTAGATTTTAAAGGTAATCATAGCTTTTTTAGTATGATTAACTAAATCTTCGCTGATGCTCCCATTAAGGAAATGTGAAAGTCCTTTTCTTCCATGAGTACTTATTCCTATTAAATCTGCTTTTATCCTTTTTGCAAAATGCAAGACCCCTTTTTCAACATTTAAATCATTGTAGATATGAGTTGAAACTTTATTGATTTTAAAACCAGACACAAAGTTGTTCATTATCTCTTCTGCCACATTTGTTGATTTAAAACTATTTGGAGTATTAATCATTACTAAATGTAGATGAGAATCAAAATCATTAGCAAATTTTACAACTTTTTCAAATGGTTTTTTAATCTCATCAGAAAAATCAGAAGCGAAAACAAAATTATTTGCATTAAAATTATCGTCTTCTTTTTTGACTACCAATACTGGAAGATCAGAATTTCTAACAACTTTTTCAGTATTTGAGCCTATAAACATTTCTTGAAAGCCACTCGCTCCATGAGAACCCATTACTATTAAATCTGCACTGCTTGCTTTTCCACTTTTTAATATGCCATCAAAAGCCATTTCAAACTGAATGATTTTTGAAACTTTTATATCTTTTAGATAGTCAGCTTTCATAATGCTGTCTAACTTGTTTAATGCTGCGTTTTTAAACAACATCAATTCTGGAATATCATGTGAACTTGAAACGGCATCATTTCCTGAAGTTGGTAATTCCAACATGTGAATTAATAGTATCTCTCCATTATTTTTTTTAGCAATTTGAGCTGCAACTTTCAATGCATATTCTGCACTTTTAGAAAAATCTGTAGGTACTAAAATTTTTTTCATTAGTATGTATTAATTTGTTTTTATTATCAAATAAAGGTAAGAAAATTAATTATATAAATCATTGAGAGAGTATATTTAAAAAAAATTGTATATTTGCACCGTTATTTTGCATGTGAATTTAGATAATGAGGGAAGCAATGCTTCCCTCTTTTTATAAAACTATGAGTTTTAAAGAAATAGTACAAGCTCTTTTAGAAGAAGCTTTAGAACAAAAACCGTCTTTATTTTTAATTGATTTAGTAGTTACTGAAGACAATAAAGTTTCCATAATTTTGGATGACGACAAAGGTGTAATTCTTCAAGATTGTATGGATGTTAGTCGTTCAATTGAGAACAGTTTAGATAAAGACGAGCACATATATGCTTTAGAGGTTGCTTCAGCAGGAGTTTCAACTCCTCTTAAGTTTGTAAGGCAGTATAAAAAAAATGTAGGTAGAAATTTAAAAATTACTACTTCAGATTTAGAAAAAATTGAAGCCAAACTAACCGAAGCTGATGATGATACAATCACTTTAGAATGGCAATCAAGAGAGCCTAAGAAAATAGGTAAAGGAAAAGAAACAGTTAACAATAAAAAAGAAATTGCTTATTTAAATATTAAAGAAGCAATTGTTTTAATATCATTTTAATTATTTGAATCAATATGGAGAATATCGCATTAATCGATTCGTTTTCAGAATTTAAAGATGACAAGCTTATCGATAGAGTAACTTTAATGGTTATTTTAGAAGATGTATTTAGAAACGCATTAAAGAAAAAATACGGCTCTGACGATAATTTTGACATTATTATAAATCCTGATAAAGGAGATATGGAGATATGGAGAAACAGAATTGTAGTAGCTGATGGTGAAGTTGAAGACGAAAATGCTGAAATAGCCTTAGCTGAGGCTAGAAAAATTGAACCTGATTTTGAAGTTGGGGAAGATGTTTCTGAAGAGGTAAAATTAATTCAATTAGGTAGAAGAGCCATTTTAGCTCTTCGCCAAAATTTGATTTCAAAAATTCATGAGCACGACAATACCAATCTTTACAAACAATTTAAAGATATAATAGGAGATATTTATACGGCAGAAGTACATCATGTACGTCCAAAAGTTGTAATTTTGATGGACGATGACGGAAACGAAATTGTGCTTCCAAAAGAAAAACAAATCCCAAGTGACTATTTTAAAAAAGGAGATAGCGTTAGAGGGATTATTGAAAATGTGGAATTAAAAGGAAATAAGCCTCAAATCATTATGTCAAGAACATCACCATTGTTCTTAGAAAAATTGTTTGAGCAAGAAATTCCAGAAGTTTTTGACGGATTAATTTCAGTAAAAAACGTAGTGCGTATTCCTGGCGAAAAAGCTAAAGTTGCAGTAGATTCTTATGATGATAGAATTGACCCAGTAGGCGCTTGTGTTGGTATGAAAGGATCCCGTATTCACGGAATTGTAAGGGAATTAGGTAACGAGAATATTGATGTTATTAATTACACAACTAATATTCAATTATACATAACAAGAGCATTAAGCCCTGCAAAAGTTTCTTCAATTAAAATTAATGAAGAAAAGAAAACAGCTGAAGTGTACTTAAAAGTAGAGGAAGTTTCAAAGGCAATTGGTAGAGGCGGTCACAACATTAGACTAGCCGGACTTCTTACTGGATATGAATTAGATGTAATTAGAGAAGGAGTTGTAGAAGAAGATGACGATGTTGAATTAAGAGAATTTTCTGATGAAATAGAAGAATGGGTTATTGAAGAGTTTGAAAAAATAGGATTAGACACCGCTAAGAGAATTATCAGTCAAGAGATTGCCGATTTAGTCAGAAGAACTGATCTTGAAGAAGAAACAGTTACGGAAGTAGTTAGAATATTAAAGGAAGAATTAGATAGATAATTGTAACCATTCATTTATCAAAACAATAAAAAGATTAAAAAAAGATTATATTTTAAAATAATATAGTTCAGAAGAAATACTAAATTAATTTATGTCTGAAGAAAGAGCAATACGAATAAACAAAGTTTTAAGAGAATTAAATATTTCCTTAGACAGAGCAGTGGACTTCTTGAAAGAGAAAGATCATAATATTGATGCAAGTCCAAATGCTAAGATTTCTAAAGTGGAATACGACATTTTATGTGGTCAATTTTCTGCTGATAAAGGAAAAAAAGTAGCCTCACTTGAAGTGGGTGAAGAAAAGCGTAAAGAAAAAGAAGCCCTTAAAAAAGAATTCGAAAAAGAACTAGAAGTAAAAAGATTGCTTGAAGAAAAGCAAAAGCTAGAAGTTGTAAAAGCTAGAGCCGCTGCTGTTACTGCACCTGTAACAATTGGTAAAATCGATTTAAATCCAAAAAAATCAGAGAGTCCTAAGCTTGAAATTTCTAAACCTGAAGCTCCAAAAGAAGTAGTGTTGCAAGAAGAAATTTCGATTAAAGAGACACCTAAATTAGAGCCCGAGTCAGCTATAAAAGTTGAGCAAAAAGAGGAAGTTAAAGCCCCTCTTGAAAAAAACAAGACGGAGTCTGGAATCGATAAAGTTAAAAAGACAATACCTGTAGTAAAACAAACTCCAATTAAAAAAGAGGTTGTAGCAGAACCAGTAGAGCCAATTGAAGAAATAAAAGAAACTCAATATACCAAATTAGCAGGCGCAACCTTCACAGGAAAAACTATTGATTTAACACAATTCAATAAGCCTAAAAAGATTGACCCTAAAAAAGAGGTTAAAAAAGCAGGTGACGTAAAACCTGCTGGAGCAAATAGTAATCCAAACAGTAACGCTAACAAAAATAAGCGTAGAAGAATTGCTAAGCCAGGGACACCTAGTACAAACGCAACTCCAGCACCTGCATCGGGAGCAATATTAGTTAAAAAAGAGTTTGCTGCTAGAGGCGGAGGTGGTTTTAACAGAGGTGTTAAAAAGCCACTTGTTCAAAAAGCAGAGCCTACGGAAGAGGATGTAAAAAACCAAATTAAAGAAACCTTAGAAAGACTTCAAGGTAGAGGTAAAGGCGGTAAATCAAAAGCAGCAAAATACAGAAGAGATAAAAGAGATTCGCATCGTCAACGTTCAGAAGACGAGCAACAAGCAATAGAAGAAGGAAGCAAAACCATTAAAGTAACAGAATTTGTTACTGTTGGTGAAGTTGCAACCATGATGGATGTACAAGTTACAAAAGTAATAGGTACGTGTATGACACTTGGTATTATGGTAACTCAAAACCAACGATTAGATGCAGAAACATTAACTGTTTTAGCAGATGAATTTGGCTTTGAAGTAGAGTTTATCACATCAGAAATCGAAGAAAACCTAGAAATAGTAAAAGATAATCCCGAAGATTTAAAAGATCGTTCTCCAATTGTAACCGTTATGGGGCATGTGGATCACGGTAAAACATCTCTTTTAGACTACATTCGTGAAGCCAATGTAATTGCAGGTGAATCAGGTGGAATTACACAGCATATTGGAGCATATGGGGTAACCTTAGAAGGCGGACAAAAAATAGCATTTTTAGATACACCAGGTCACGAAGCATTTACCGCAATGCGTGCTCGTGGTGCTCAAATTACAGATATAGCTATTATTGTAATTGCTGCTGATGATGACATCATGCCTCAAACAAAAGAGGCGATCAGTCATGCACAAGCTGCAGGAGTGCCTATG
Source organism: uncultured Flavobacterium sp. (assembly GCF_963925415.1). Classification (GTDB taxonomy): domain Bacteria; phylum Bacteroidota; class Bacteroidia; order Flavobacteriales; family Flavobacteriaceae; genus Flavobacterium. Next base: position 17,260 of record NZ_CAWUTS010000032.1, read on the forward strand.
ATATTTGCCATTAATAAAGTGGATAGAGAATCAGCCAATCCAGAAAAAATAAAAGAAGGTTTAGCTAGCATGAACTTATTAGTAGAAGACTGGGGTGGAAAATACCAATCTCAAGATATCTCTGCTAAAAAAGGAACAGGTATCAAAGAATTACTTGAAAAAATATTACTTGAAGCCGAAATATTAGAATTAAAAGCAAACCCTGATAAAGTGGCCATGGGAACTGTTGTAGAAGCTCAATTGGATAAAGGTAGAGGATATGTTTCAACTATATTGGTTCAAGCAGGAACACTTCGTGTAGGAGATTATATGTTGGCAGGAAAAAATCATGGTAAAATTAAAGCCATGCATGATGAAAGAGGAAACGTTGTTCTTGAAGCAGGGCCATCTACTCCGGTATCTATATTAGGTTTAGACGGAGCGCCAACTGCTGGAGATAAGTTTAACGTATATCATGACGAAAGAGAAGCAAAACAAATAGCTGCTAAACGTACACAGTTACAAAGAGAACAGTCAGTTCGTACGCAAAAACACATTACACTTGCCGAAATAGGACGTCGTATAGCATTAGGTCAATTTAAAGAATTAAACATAATTCTTAAAGGTGATGTAGATGGATCTGTAGAAGCGCTTTCTGATTCGTTTTCTAAATTATCAACTGAAGAAATTCAGGTTAATATTATCCATAAAGGTGTTGGAGCCATTACAGAATCTGACGTATTATTAGCTTCGGCTTCTGATGCTATTATTATTGGATTTAATGTTCGTCCACAAGGTAATGCGAAGCAATTAGCAGAGAAGGAAGAAATTGATATTCGTAATTACTCTATCATTTATGATGCTATCGACGATTTACGAGACGCAATGGAAGGAATGCTTTCGCCAGAATTAAAAGAAGAAATAACAGGTACAGCTGAAATTAGAGAGATATTTAAAGTTTCAAAAATAGGAAGCATTGCAGGTTGTATGGTAACCGATGGTAAAATTTACAGAAATTCTAAAATACGCCTAATTAGAGAAGGAGTTGTTGTATATACTGGAGAATTAGCTACGCTAAAACGTTTCAAAGACGATGTGAAAGACGTTTCTAAAGGATACGATTGTGGTATGCAAATTAAAAACTACAACGAAATCGAAGAGTTAGATATCATTGAAGCTTTTCAAGAAGTTGAGGTTAAGAAAAAATTGAAATAATTATCTAAAATTTTTTAATATTTATAAAAAAATTCCAAGTTTATACTTGGGATTTTTTTTATGTTTTTTTGTAGCTGGTAATGAACGATACAAATAAAACAACACCCTTGATATATCCTCTTTTTATCTTATACGTTAAATACGTTTATTTTGTATAAATTAATACACACATATAAAGTAATTGAAAAATATATTTTATATTTTTGTAAAATAAATGAACTATAAAATAAACAAAACAGTCAAATGCATAACACTATAAAGTATTTTAGAAAAACGGTAGTGTTAGCATAGATTTTAATATAAATTACATGATTAGATCTCGAATAAAATTTGAAGAAAGCTTTGAATATTACTCTTTTCAATTTCCTTCATTGCCTAATATAAATGAATTTGAAAAATTAAAAAAGCAATTAGCAATCAATCCTAATCAACAGCTAGGATATAAGGTTGAGGTAAAATACGGATCCGTAATTATACTAAATTTAATTCTAATGTTATTTGTTGTAATACTTCTTTTATTAGGCAGTGGTAAATTTATTATTAACAATCAAATACTTAATTTGTGTTTAATTATTTTTTCAATATTTATTGTTCTAGTTCTTGGTGCAAGCGGATTTGTATTTACAAAAATAAAGGAATTATACATACTTAATTACCCCAACAAATACTTTAAATCACTTAAAAAGCTGACAGCTAAAAGTAAAAATTATGATCAATTTGTTAAATTTTACACAGAAAAATATTATAAAGGCATCTCCAAAAAAGAATTAAGTGAAGAAGTAATGTATATCAATCAAAATGAAGGATTAAAGCTGGTCCTAACAAAAAGTCAAAAGAAAAGCAAACAAAGTGCGTAACCAACAAAAACTTAAGTTGGTTGAAAGCAATTAATAGCAATTTTAAAAAAGTTTTATTTGTCTAAATTTATCTAGCCCTTTAATAGCAACTGTATTTAAAATTACCTCGACTCTATTGGTTTACAAACAGCATTACATTTTAAGTTTAAATGGTTTAAAATTCATATTTAAATCCACCATATACATTCCTTCCGGGGGCATTAATACCTGATGCAAAAACTCTGTATTGCGTGTCTAAAATATTTTCAACTCCTATGTATATTGTTCCTTTGGATATAATATTATAAGCACTTTTTAAATTATACGTTTCCCATGCAGGCATTCCTTCAGCAGGACTATATTGTTCATTGTCTTCTCCGTTTAAAAAATAAGCATCAATAGGTTTTTTGCCGTTATACAATAAATAGGCCTCCACTGTCAAGCAGTTTTTTTCATAATGTAAGCCTACTTTTCCATAAAAAGGTGCTATATGATCTAACGGTTTTCGATCTTCATCGCTTGTAATTCTTCCCAAGGTGTAATTAAAATTTGCATTGTAAGATAAATTAGATGATATATCACCTTTTATTAAAGTAGAAAATCCAGCTACAAAAGCTCTTCCTTTGTTCTGATTGGCCATAACCTGACTTTGATTTCCGTCATACACAACAGCAGATTGATTGTCATATAAATAAGTGTCTGTAACAATGGCATCAATAAAACGCGTATAATAATAGGTATACTCCATTTTAAAATCTTTTTTTTTGCTATTTATAACAAAGCCTAAATCAGTTGTAATGGTTTTTTCGGGTTTTAGATTTGAATTAGGAACAATAATATATCCTACTCCCGATTCAAATATTTTAGCTAAATCATCTATGTTTGGAACTCTAAAACCTGTACTTATATTGGTTTTTAAATCTATATATTTTGTAGCTTTATGAATCAGTCCGGCTGAAGCACTGTAGGTCAAATTAGTTTGATTGATGCTGCTAAATGGCAATTCAAAAAAGCTGTCGTCAGCAATAGTGCTTTTTAATAGCGCATAGCCCAATCTTGAGCCTATATTAATCGACGTTTTATGGGATATAACCTTGTTATAAGAAATGTAAAATTCATTGCGCAGCATGCTGTTTTTTCCGTTAGGATATCGTGTATCTATTGAATTAATTTCACCCGTATTAATGTTGTTTGAAAAGGCATATGAGCTTAGCGATTCTAAATAATTTTCAATACCATAAAACAACTCACTTTTAAAAAACTCTTTATGTAAATCTATACTTATAGAGTACATTTTTACTTTTTCCATTCGGTTTTGTAAAGTATAATTGCCAAATTTTCTGTTATGCCGACTCTCTTGTATGTTTTGGTAGGCTAAATCAATTTTTAAATTACTGCCTAAAAAAGCTTTTTCTTTAGTTAAACTATAAACTGCTAAAAGTCTTTTTTGAGGGCCATAATACCACTCTGCATATTTTAATCCTGATGACGATGTGTCTGTTAATCGATCATATCGAGGTATGTTTGTGCTGTTTGAATATTGAATATTTATAGCGTTTTCTATTCCTTTTTTGCTTTTAAAAGTTACCTTTTGCATAAAATTATATTGCTTAAACCCTGAGTTTTTTTGAAGGTGTATGTCCTCGTTTTCTACTAAAACATCAAATCCATTAATAGTTTCTACATAAAAAGGACGTTCTCCAAAAAAGCTACCGTTGTGATTTTTTGATTTTCCCATTCTCAAATCGCCAAAATCAGTATAGGAAAAAGAAGTTAAAGACGCCCAGTTTTTTTGAGCATAATTTAAATCAAAATGACCTGTTTTTTCTGCATTTACTGATGAATATCGAGAAGAAATTTTACCGCTTATATGAGGGGTTTTACCTGTTAAAAATTCAGGTTTTTTTGTAGTCATATTTACCGTTCCACCTAGTGCATCACTGCCATAAAGGGTAGATGTAGGGCCATAAAAAACGGATATACTTTCTAAAAAATTGGCATCAACAGTAATTACATTTTGCAAATGCCCCGACCTATAAATAATATTGTTCATTCTAACTCCGTCAACAAGTAATAATACCCTGCTGGCTTCAAATCCCCTAATTGAGGGGCTTCCGCCGCCTTGTTGTGATTTTTGAACAGTTACAGCGCCTGAATTGGACAACAAGTCTGCTGTATTTTGAAAATTTTGAAAGGCTATTTCTTTAGACCCTATAGTTTCATATTGTATAGGGACCATTTCTTTTTTATTTGAAATACGTAACGATGAAACGATTACTTCAACTAAATGATTTGTTTTTATGGAATCTTTTTTAGTTTGAGACATCGATAGTAAATGAAAAGTAATAAAAAAAAAGATAAAATGTTTTCTCATGTTTTTTTTTTATGAAGCTGATACAAATTAATCAAGTCTTATCGTCCCTCAATATTTGTTTGTAACTCCTGAATTATTTGTTTGGTTTAATTAAAAGAGCCAAAGGATATTTTAATTTAATTTCCAATAAATTCTTTTCTGCTTCAATTCGGGTTTTAAAATTACCAACCCATACTTTATAAGTTGGATTATTGTAAATCATAGTTCCATCTATTTCTTTAAATCGGACCTTAAACTCCTTGTAAATTTTATAAGCTTCATTTTTTTCACCATTAAAAATTTGTATTTTATACAAATCATTTACAGTAATTCTAGTGCTAATATTTCTTTTTTCTTTTAACAAAGCTTCTATTTTAGGGTCTTGTTCTATTGCTTGTGAAAAGCTATTTATCGATATAGTACTGAATATCAATACTAAAAAAAAGGATTTGCAAATAGATATTTTTTTCATTTTATAGGTTGTTTCAGCAAAATTAATTATTAAATTGATTTTTTTAAATTTATATATTATTTAGAACTAGTATAAATTATATTTTAAGGTTAATATTGGGTTTTTATAATAATCCAAATATTGTATTTTTGTGCAAAGTTTTGAAAAAGGCACGTGCATAACTTGTAATATCCTTACCAAAATTATACCAATTATAGTTGATAATCATTTTAAATATGAAAAAGGTGGGTAACCATAAATCGTTTTCTAAGATTTTCTTCAGTTTAGCTTTAATGCTATCTTTGTCTTTAGTTTCTTATTCACAAGAGATGGCTTCTGCTGATTCTCCTGTAGCAACTGGTGGAGATGCTGTAAAAGGAAAAGAATTGTTTAATGCCAATTGTGCAGCATGTCATAAGTTAGATGCAAAATCTACTGGTCCAGCACTTCGTGGAGTTGCTGATAAATATGATAAAGAATGGATTTACAAATGGATTCATAACAGTGCTGAACTCATTAAATCTGGAGATGCACAAGCAGTAAAAGTATACGAAGAAAACGGAAAAGTGCCCATGACGGCATTTCCTCAATTATCTACTGCAGATATTGACAATATTTTAGCATATACTTCTCAAGTATTGCCTACGCCTCCATCCCCAGATAATAAAGTTTTGGATAAAGGTGATGGATCTGCAATTTCAAACAACCTAATACTTGGGGCATTGGCATTAGTTATGCTTATGCTAGTTGTTATGTTGTTTTTAGTAAGCAATGTTTTGAATAAAGTAGCTAAAGCTAACGGTATTGAAGTAGAAGTAAAAGAGAAATCTTTGCCTCTATGGAAATTGTTTGCTAAAAATCAATTCTTATTAGTAGTTACTGCTATATTGTTTTTATTGGTAAGCGCATATTTTGCTTATGGATATTTAATGCAAGTAGGTGTTGATCAAGATTACGAACCTATTCAGCCGATACATTATTCACACAGAATACACGCTGGTGATAATGCTATTGATTGTAAATATTGCCACTCTGCTGCACGAGTAAGTAAGCATTCAAACATACCTTCATTAAATGTATGTATGAATTGTCATAAAAACATTGCGGAAGTAGCACCTGAAACTTTAGCAGAAGGAAACGAATTTGGGGTGAATTATAATGAAGAAATTCAAAAATTATATGAAGCAGTAGGTTGGGACACGGCATCACAAACATACACAGGTAAAACAGAACCCGTTAAATGGGTTCGTATTCATAACTTGCCAGATTTTGTATATTTTAATCACTCACAACACGTTACTGTTGCAGGTATAGAATGTCAAAAATGTCATGGCCCAGTTGAAGAGTATGAAATTATGAAACAATTTGCTCCATTAACAATGGGATGGTGTATCAATTGTCACAGAGAGACAAATGTAAAAGTGGAAGACAACGCATATTACACAAAAATTCACGAAGAACTATCAAAAAAATATGGTGTTAGTCAATTGACTGCAGCACAGATGGGTGGTTTAGAATGTGGAAAATGTCACTATTAATAAAAATAATTTAAGAAGCTAATAATTATATACAATGGCATCAAACATAAAATACTGGAAAAGTGTTGAAGAACTAGACGAAAATAGTTCTATTGTTGAGAAGCTAAGAAGCAACGAGTTTGTGGAGCAAATTCCTGTAGATGAGTTTTTAGGAGATAAAGATAATTTATCCTCATCATCTACTTCTCGTCGTGACTTTTTAAAATACGTTGGATTTAGCACAGCAGCAGCATCACTAGCCGCTTGTGAAGGTCCAGTAGTAAAGTCAATTCCTTATGTACTTCAACCTGAACAAATTATACCAGGCATTGCAGATTACTATGCAACCACAATGGCTGATGGTTTTGATTTTGCTAATATTTTAATCAAAACTCGAGAAGGTCGTCCTATCAAAGTAGAAAACAATACTTTAGAAGGAGCAAAATCTGGAGCAAATGCAAGAGTTCATGCATCTGTTCTTTCCTTATATGATAGTCTTCGTTTAAAATCATCAAAAATAAATCAGAAAGATGCTAGTTGGGTTGAGGTAAGTGCTAAAATCAAATCAAGTCTTGAAGATGCTAAAGCAAAAGGAGAACGTATTGTAGTTTTAACAAATACTACAGCGAGTCCTTCTACGGATGCTTTAATAAGTGATTTAAAATCTCAATATCAAAATGTAAACCATGTGGTTTATGATGCCGTTTCAGAGTCAAATGCTTTAGATGCATTTGAGTCGGTTTATGGCGTTAGAGCTTTAGCTAACTATGATTTATCTAAATCAGACGTTATAGTTGCTGTAGGTGCAGATTTCTTAGGAGATTGGCAAGGAGGCGGATTTGATGCAGGATATGCACAAGGAAGAGTTCCTAAAAACGGAAAAATGTCTAAGCACATACAAATAGAGGCGAACATGTCTTTGGCTGGTGCAAAAGCAGATAAAAGAATACCCTTAACGATTGCCAATCAAAAACAAGCTTTAGTTAAAATATACAATTTGATTTTGGGGACTTCAACAGGAACATCAAAAATTGAAAACTATGAAGCCGATGTTGTAAAAGCAGCACAACAATTAAAAGCAGCAGGTTCAAAAGGAGTTTTACTTTGCGGTCTTGACGATGTAGATGCTCAAATGCTAACTTTAGCTATTAATAATACGTTAAGTTCAGAATCTTTTAATACTTCAAATGCAATACTTACTAGAAAAGGAAATGCAAAAGAAGTAAACCAATTGGTTTCTGACTTAAAAGCAGGAAAAATTCATACACTTTTAATGAGTGGTGTTAATCCAGCTTATACGTTGTCAAACGCAAAAGAGTTTGTTGAAGGTTTAAATAAAACAAAATTATCTGTTGCATTTTCAATGAAAGAAGATGAAACATCAAGTTTAACGACAATTGCAGCAGCAACTCCACATTATTTAGAATCTTGGGGAGATGTAGCTTTAACTAGAGGTAATTATAGCATTCAACAACCAACAATTAACCCATTATTTAATACCAAACAATTTCAAGAAGTTTTGTTATCTTTAACAGAAAACCCAACTTCTTACCATGATTATTTAAAAGCATTTGCTTCTAATAATTTAAATGGAAAATCATGGAATCAAACGGTTCATGATGGATTTGTAACTTCAACAGCTGGGACATTAAGTGCTGCAAGTATTAATTTTGGAAGTTCTGCTTCTAAATTAGCTGCTGCAAAATCTACTGGTTTAGATTTGGTTTTATATACAAAAATAGGTTTGGGAGACGGGCAACAAGCAAACAATCCATGGTTGCAAGAGTTTCCTGACCCAATTACTAGAGTTTCTTGGGATAACTATGTTACGGTATCCAAAAAAGATGCGGAACAATATGAACTAAAAAACTGGAATGTTGCTAACGGAGGTTTAAACGGAAGTTATACAGATATTAAAGTTGGAACTATTACTTTAAAAAATGTGCCTGTCATCATTCAACCCGGTCAAGCTGTTGGAACTATAGGTTTAGCTTTTGGATATGGTAAAAAAGAAAGCATGAAAACCGAAATGCAAGTAGGTGTAAATGCGTATCAATTATATACAAACTTAAATGCAAATCAATCAGCTGTTCTTACTTTAGTAGAAGGAGAGCATGAATTTGCTTGTGTTCAATTGCAAAACACATTAATGGGTAGAGGTGATATCATCAAAGAAACCACATTAAGTACTTTTGTAAAAGAAAACTCTGAAGTTTGGAATCCAACACCAATGGTTTCATTAGATCATAAAGAAGTTCCGGCTACAACAGTCGATTTATGGGAGTCTTTTGATAGAAGTATTGGTCATCATTTTAATTTATCGATTGATTTAAATGCTTGTACAGGTTGTGGAGCATGTGTTATTGCTTGTCATGCCGAAAATAACGTACCTGTTGTAGGTAAAGACGAAATTAGAAGAAGTAGAGATGTGCATTGGTTGCGTATTGACAGATATTATTCGCATCAAGATACATTTGCTGGAGATGTTGAAGAAAAAGAAAGCTTTGAAGGTTTAGGTGTTGTAAATCATTTATTTGGTGATGGTCAAGCTAACGCTGCTGTTCCAGGGCTTAAAAGATTGGAAGATCCATCAGAAAATCCTCAAATTGCTTTTCAACCTGTAATGTGTCAACACTGTAATCACGCACCATGTGAAACAGTTTGTCCTGTTGCTGCAACATCGCACAGTCGCCAAGGTCAAAACCAAATGGCATATAACCGATGTGTAGGTACTCGTTACTGTGCAAACAACTGTCCATATAAAGTAAGACGTTTCAACTGGTTCTTATACAATAAAAACAGTGAGTTTGATTATCACATGAACGATGATTTAGGCCGTATGGTTCTTAATCCTGACGTTAATGTGCGTTCACGTGGAGTTATGGAAAAATGTTCAATGTGTATTCAAATGACACAAAAAACAATTCTAGACGCCAAACGTGATGGTAGAGAAATCAAAGACGGAGAATTTCAAACAGCATGTTCTTCTGCTTGTACAAGTGGAGCTATGGTTTTTGGAGACGTCAATGATAAAGAAGCAAAAGTAACTGCATTGGCAGATAGCGATAGAATGTATCATTTACTTGAAAGTGTCGGAACAAAACCTAACGTATTTTATCACGTAAAAGTTTCAAACGATAACGAAAAAATTTAATTAACAACAATATAAAGGATTATGTCGTCTCATTACGAAGCACCCATTAGAAGACCTTTAGTCGTAGGAAACAAATCTTACCACGACGTTACAGTAGATGTTGCAAGACCTGTTGAAGGTAGGGCAAACAAACTTTGGTGGACCGTTTTTACAATCGCACTTTGTGCATTCCTTTGGGGATTAGGTTGTATGGCGTATACCATAACTACAGGTATAGGAACTTGGGGATTAAACAAAACAATTGGTTGGGCATGGGATATCACAAACTTCGTTTGGTGGGTTGGTATCGGTCATGCAGGAACCTTAATTTCGGCAGTATTATTATTATTCCGTCAAAAATGGAGAATGGCTATTAACCGTTCTGCAGAGGCCATGACTATTTTTTCTGTAATGCAAGCAGGTTTATTCCCAATTATTCACATGGGTCGTCCATGGTTAGGATACTGGGTATTGCCTATTCCAAATCAATTTGGTTCATTATGGGTAAACTTTAACTCACCCTTACTTTGGGATGTTTTTGCAATTTCTACCTATTTATCGGTATCATTAGTATTCTGGTGGACTGGTTTATTACCTGATTTTGCAATGATTAGAGATAGAGCTGTAACGCCATTTACAAAAAAAATATACAGTATTGTGTCTTTTGGTTGGAGTGGTAGAGCAAAAGATTGGCAACGTTTTGAAGAAGTATCTTTAGTATTAGCTGGTTTAGCAACACCTTTAGTACTATCGGTTCACACAATTGTATCTTTTGACTTTGCAACCTCAATAGTACCAGGATGGCACACAACAATTTTGCCACCCTACTTTGTAGCAGGAGCTATTTTCTCTGGATTTGCAATGGTAAACACCCTGCTTATCATTATGAGAAAAGTATCTAATCTTGAAGATTATATTACGGTTCAACATATAGAATTAATGAATATAGTAATTATGATTACGGGTTCTATAGTAGGAACCGCTTATATTACAGAATTGTTTATAGCTTGGTATTCTGGTGTTGAATACGAGCAATACGCATTCTTAAACAGAGCAACAGGTCCTTACTGGTGGTCATATTGGTTAATGATGTCTTGTAATGTATTTTCGCCTCAATTTATGTGGTTCAAAAAATTGCGTACAAGCATTACATTCTCTTTTATCATTTCAATAGTCGTAAATGTAGGAATGTGGTTTGAGCGTTTTGTAATTATTGTTACATCATTGCACAGAGATTATTTACCATCATCTTGGACTATGTTTCAACCAACTTTTGTAGATGCGGGTATCTTTATAGGAACAATAGGATTCTTCTTTGTATTATTTTTATTATATTCTAGAAGTTTCCCAGTTATTGCTCAGGCAGAAGTAAAAACGATATTGAAAACATCTGGAGATAATTTCAAGAGAGCAAGACTAGAACACGATCATAATTCAGATAATCATTAATAAATATCATGAGTAATAAAGTTATACACGCTATATACAATGATGATGATGTATTGTTGGATGCAGTTCACAAGACTAAAGCTGCGCATCATCATATTGAAGAGGTTTATACACCTTTTCCAGTGCATGGTCTAGACAAGGCCATGGGATTAGCACCAACAAGAATTGCAATTGCATCATTCTTATATGGAATAGTTGGAATTTCTGTCGCTACCGCAATGATGAATTTCATAATGATTAGCGATTGGCCTCAAGATATAGGTGGAAAACCAAGTTTTACATATTTGCAAAACATGCCAGCATTTGTGCCCATCATGTTTGAAATGACTGTATTTTTTGCAGCCCATTTAATGGTAATAACTTTTTATATGAGAAGTAAATTATGGCCATTTAAAAAAGCTGAAAACCCAGACCTAAGAACAACTGATGATCACTTTTTAATGGAAGTTGGAATTCACGATAACGAGTCAGAATTAGTTTCTTTCTTCGAATCTACGGGTGCAGTTGAAGTAAAAGTAATAGAAAAGCATTAATACACAATATGAAAAGCTTATATAAAATAATAGTTGTAGTCGGTTTATCAATAATGGTAATTTCATGTAAAGATAATTTAAAACCCAACTACCAATTTTTTCCAAACATGTATCAGTCTGTAGGGTATGAAACTTACGCAGAAAGTAATGCATTTAAAAATGGAAAAGAAGGACAATTAGTGCCAGAAGGTGCTATAAAAAGAGGATTTGTTCCTTATGAAATACCAAACACTCCTGAGGGTTATGCTCTTTCAAAAACCATGGGCTCGTCTTTAGATTCAATGGCTTTAAATCCTGAAAAAGGAAAAGAATTATTTAACATTTATTGTGCAGTTTGTCACGGTGAAAAAGGAAATGGTAAAGGAATACTAGTTGAAAGAGAAAAATTTCTTGGAGTTCCTAGCTATAAAGATAGAGAAGTTACTGCAGGAAGCATTTTTCATGTAGTAACCTATGGGTTAAATTCAATGGGTTCACATGCGAACCAACTTAGTCAACAAGAAAGATGGCAAGTTGCAGATTATGTGATTAAATTGAAATCAGAATTATAATTGTAAAACACTTTTTTGATAATAAAAGATATGTACACTTTTTCAAGTAAATTAAAAACTTTTTCATTTATCCTTATAGCTTTAGGGATAATAGGGATTGCGTATGGATATTTATCTACACCAAAAACCATTGAAGAAGTACAAAATATGTTGGCCGAAAGCCATCATGGTGGTCATGCAGAGACAGTTGTAGATGTTCATGAAACGCACGATAATCACGCCGTTGTTCATTCTGATGCGAAGCATCATGATCAAGAAATTCATACTGAGACTGAAACACACGAGGTTCATGCAAATACAGAACACGATGAACACGCTCTACATGTTCTTCATCAATTACAAAACAAACCTTGGTCGGCATTTTATGTAGCATGTATATTCTTTTTGCTTTTAACATTAGGCGTTTTAGCATTCTATGCTATTCAAGTAGCTGCACAAGCTGGTTGGTCTGCAGTTTTGTTACGAATAATGGAAGGAATTACAGCATATTTATTACCAGGATCTATAATCCTTTTCTTACTGTTGGTCGCAGGTGCTTTGCATTGGAATCATATGTTTGCATGGGCAAATCCTGATGTAATGAACCCTGCTCATGAAGATTTTGACAAATTAATTTTTGGTAAAAAAGCATGGTTAAATCCATTGTGGTTTTTAATTAGAGCTGCTATTTTTATAGGTGGTTGGAACTTATACAGACATTATTCTAGAAAATTAACCCTGGCTCAGGATGAATCATCAGATGATTCAAATTATAAAAAATTATTTAAGCTATCTGCAGGATTTTTAGCCTTCTTTATAGTGTCAGAATCAATGATGTCTTGGGATTGGATTATGTCTGTAGATCCTCATTGGTATAGCACTTTATTTGGATGGTATGTGTTTGCAAGTTTTATTGTAAGTGCTGTTACTGTAATTACTATGGTAGCTTTATACCTTCAATCTAAAGGGCTTTTAGAAGAAGTAAACAAAAGCCACATTCATGATTTAGCAAAATTTATGTTTGGTTTTAGTATTTTTTGGACATATTTATGGTTCTCTCAATTTATGTTGATTTGGTATGCAAATATTCCAGAAGAAGTTACGTATTACGTAACGCGTATTAAAGACTATAACTTGCCGTTTTTTGGTATGCTAGCATTAAACTTTATTTTCCCACTTTTAATTCTAATGAGCGCTGATTTTAAGCGTTTAACTTGGGTGCTTATTGGAGCGGGTACAGTAATATTGTTTGGTCACTATTTAGATTTCTTCAATATGATTATGCCAGCAACAGTTGGAGATCAATGGTATATTGGCGCATCAGAGATTGGTTCAATACTTTTCTTTGCAGGCTTATTTATTTTGGTAGTTTTTAACGCTTTAACAAAAGCGCCTCTTATTGCCAAAAGATTTCCATATACAGAAGAAAGCAAACATTTTCATTATTAATATTTAAAGAAATAAACAAATGACAAGTTTATTGGTATGTATTGTTTTAGTTTTAATAGGTGTTGCTGTATGGCAACTGACTAAAATATTTCAATTAACTCAAGTTGGTGAAGTCTCAGATGATTCTGAAGTAGCTAACGATAAGGACAATAACATTAATGGATATATAATGTTTGGTTTCTTAGGATTTATATACATTTTTACTATATACAGTTTAATAGCTTGGGGTGAATTTGTTTTAGGGACACCTGCATCTGAACATGGAGTAGAAGTAGATAGCTTGATGAATATATCAATGTTATTGATATTTTTTGTTCAAACCGTTACTCAGTTTTTATTGCATTATTTTGCTTTTAAATACAAAGGTAAAGAAGGTCAAAAAGCATTATATTTTGCTGACAGTAATAAATTAGAAGTAATTTGGACTATTATACCAGTTATTGTTTTATCTGTATTAATTTTGTATGGATTGTATACGTGGAATCAAATAATGTATTTTGAAGATGAAGAAGACGTTATGTATGTAGAATTATATGCTAAACAATTTGGTTGGGAAGCACGATATGCTGGTGACGATAACACTCTTGGAAAAGCTAATGTAAGATATATTGAAGGTATAAATACATTAGGGTTAGATGTTGAAGATCCAAACTCACAAGATGACATTGTGGTTCAAGAACTGCATTTGCCAAAAGGTAAAAAAGTAGTTTTCAAATTCCGTTCTCAAGACGTTCTTCACTCGGCTTATATGCCTCACTTTAGAGCGCAAATGAATTGTGTTCCTGGTATGGTAACAGAGTTCAACTTTACACCTACAGTTACTACAGCTGAAATGCGTAAAGATGAAGGGATAATATATAAAGTAAAAAAAATTAATAAAATTAGAGCTGAAAAAAGCGTTAAATTAATTGCAGAAGGTAAAGAAGCTCTAGATCCTTATACATTTGATTATTTATTGCTTTGTAATAAAATTTGTGGTCGATCACATTACAATATGCAAATGAAAATTGTGGTTGATACTCCAGAAGATTTTAAAATTTGGTTGTCTGACAAAACTACTTTTGGAAAGGTTTGGAAAGATGCAAATACATCAGAAATAGAAAAAGTAAAAGAAGTAGCAACAGCTATTGCACAAGTTGTAAAATAATATAGAAGATTTCAAATAATATAATTATGTCACACGAACACGGTCATCATAAAGAAACTTTTATTACTAAATATATTTTTAGTATAGATCACAAAATGATTGCTAAGCAATATTTAATTTCTGGTCTATTAATGGGTATTGTTGGGGTTCTTTTGTCCCTATTTTTCCGTATGCAAATTGCATGGCCAGAAGAATCTTTTGAAATTTTTAAAATATTTTTAGGTGAAAACTTTGCTCCAGGTGGAGTAATGCGAAACGATATTTATCTTGCATTAGTTACTATTCATGGTACTATAATGGTATTCTTTGTTTTAACGGCAGGTTTAAGTGGAACGTTCAGTAATTTACTTATTCCATTGCAAATTGGCGCACGAGATATGGCATCAGGATTCATGAACATGTTATCTTTTTGGATGTTTTTTGTTTCTTGTATCATTATGTTAAGTTCTCTTTTTGTAGAAACAGGGCCTGCATCTGCCGGTTGGACAATTTATCCACCTTTAAGTGCCTTGCCTCAAGCTATACCAGGTTCTGGTTTAGGAATGACTTTATGGTTGGTTTCAATGGCTATTTTTATTGCATCATCTTTAATGGGCTCATTAAATTATATTGTAACTGTTATTAATTTAAGAACAAAAGGAATGACAATGACAAGATTGCCTTTAACAATTTGGGCTTTCTTTGTAACAGCCATTATTGGTGTAATATCTTTTCCTGTATTATTTTCAGCAGCGTTACTATTAATTTTTGAAAGAAGTTTTGGAACATCGTTCTTTTTGTCGGATATATTTATTAGTGGAGAAGTTTTACATTATCAAGGTGGTTCACCCGTTTTATTTGAACATTTATTTTGGTTCCTAGGACATCCTGAAGTATATATTGTTTTACTACCTGCATTGGGTATAACATCTGAAGTTATTGCAACAAATTCTAGAAAACCAATTTTTGGTTATAGAGCCATGATTGCATCTATTATAGCTATTGCATTTTTATCTACTATCGTTTGGGGTCATCACATGTTTATATCAGGAATGAATCCATTCTTAGGGTCTGTGTTTACGTTTACAACTTTATTAATTGCAATTCCTTCGGCTGTAAAAGCATTTAACTATATCACAACACTTTGGAAAGGTAACCTTCAGCTAAATCCTGCGATGTTATTTTCTATCGGATTAGTTTCTACCTTTATTACTGGTGGTTTAACAGGAATTATATTAGGAGATAGTACTTTAGACATCAATGTTCACGATACTTATTTTGTTGTAGCTCACTTTCACTTGGTAATGGGTATTTCAGCATTGTATGGTTTCTTTGCCGGAGTTTATCATTGGTTCCCAAGAATGTTTGGTAGAATGATGAATAAAAACTTAGGTTATATACACTTCTGGGTTACCGCAGTCTGTGCTTATGGAGTCTTCTTTCCAATGCACTTTATTGGAATGGCAGGTTTACCAAGACGTTATTACAGTAACACAGCGTTTCCATTATTCGATGAATTAGCAAACGTTAATATTTTAATTACAATTTTTGCTATAGTAGGAGCTGCTTTTCAAATTGTTTTCTTTTGGAATTTCTTTTACAGCATATTTAAAGGTAAAAAAGCACCAATGAACCCTTGGAAATCTAATACTCTTGAATGGACAGCACCAGTTAAACATATTCACGGAAACTGGCCAGGAGAAATTCCTGAAGTACACCGTTGGCCATATGATTATAGTAAACCAGGTCATGATTTAGATTTTGTGCCTCAAACGGTTCCTTTAAAAGAAGGTGAAGAAGAATTACATCATTAAGATTAAAAAATAATATAAAAAAACCTTTCCAACTCGGAAAGGTTTTTTTATACAAACTTTTTTTATATTTGCTATATGAACGAAAACCTAGATCCTACAAACGAAAAATATAACCACGAAGAACTTGACTTAGAAAAAAAGTTGAGACCGCTTTCGTTTGATGATTTTACAGGACAAGAGCAGGTGCTTGAAAACCTTCAAATATTTGTTCAAGCAGCCAATCTTAGAGGGGAAGCTTTAGACCACACCTTATTTCATGGTCCTCCAGGTTTAGGAAAAACTACATTAGCTAATATTTTAGCGAATGAACTAGGTGTTGGAATAAAAATAACATCTGGACCAGTTTTAGATAAACCAGGCGATTTAGCAGGTTTGTTAACAAATCTTGATGAACGAGATGTTTTATTTATTGACGAAATTCATCGTTTGAGCCCTATAGTTGAAGAATATTTATATTCTGCTATGGAAGATTTTCGAATCGACATCATGATTGAGTCAGGGCCCAATGCACGTTCAGTTCAGCTAAATCTAAATCCATTCACTTTAGTAGGCGCAACAACACGCTCAGGTCTTTTAACAGCTCCGATGCGAGCGCGTTTTGGCATACAAAGTCGTTTGCAGTATTACAATACCGAATTGTTAACTACAATTGTTCAACGCAGCTCCGCCATATTAAACATGGCAATTTCTATGGAAGCAGCTATTGAAATTGCAGGCAGAAGTAGAGGTACGCCTCGTATCGCCAATGCATTATTGCGTAGAGTACGAGATTTTGCTCAAATAAAAGGGAACGGAAGTATTGATATTGAAATTGCTCGTTTTGCACTAAAAGCATTACATGTGGATGCACATGGTTTAGACGAAATGGATAACAAAATTTTAATTACAATCATCGAAAAATTTAAAGGAGGTCCAGTTGGATTATCAACTTTAGCAACTGCTGTATCTGAAAGTAGTGAAACTATTGAAGAAGTATATGAACCTTTTCTTATTCAAGAAGGATTTATTATGCGAACTCCAAGAGGTAGAGAAGTGAC
>NZ_CAWUTS010000033.1:0-10549 GCF_963925415.1 uncultured Flavobacterium sp.
ACATACTGTTGGAGGTACTAATCCCTCTCTTTTAGAAGCGATGTCATCTAATAGTTTGATTTGTGCCAATGACAATCCTTTTAATAAATATATATTAGGAAAAGATGCCATTTATTTTCAAAATGAAAATGATGTTGCTAATCATTTAACTAATGTTGAATATGATAAGGAAATCTACCAGACAATGTTGAAGGAAAACAGAAATAAAATTAATACGTTATATGATTGGGAATTGATTACGGATCAATATGCAAATCATTTTAAGTCAATTGAAGGAATAATAAACAGATAATTTCTATGTTAATTTATTTGAAATCAAATACTTTGTTTGAGGATACTACATCTTGACTCAAAATTAAACATTTTTAATATGAAAAAAATTTTAATTACCGGAGGAGCTGGTTTTATTGGTTCTCATGTGCTGCGTCGCTTTGTAAATAACTATCCAGACTATCAAATTTTTAATTTGGACGCACTAACCTATGCCGGAAATTTAGAGAATATTGCTGATATTGAGGCTGCGCCTAATTATACTTTTATAAAAGGGGATATTGTTGATGCACAATTTATAGACCAATTGTTTGCCGAGCATCAATTTGATGGGGTATTGCATTTGGCTGCCGAATCGCATGTAGACCGTTCGATTGTGGATCCCTTATCATTTGTAAAAACTAATGTGATAGGAACCGTAAATTTATTGAATGCTGCTAAGGCGATTTGGCAAGAGAACTATGGAGGCAAGCGTTTTTACCACATTAGTACTGATGAGGTTTACGGAAGTTTGGGGTCTGAGGGATTGTTTACTGAAACTACCGCATACGATCCTAATTCTCCTTATTCGGCTTCTAAAGCCAGTTCAGATCATTTTGTAAGAGCTTATGGAGAAACGTACGGATTTCCTTATGTGCTGACCAATTGCTCTAATAATTACGGACCGTTTCATTTTCCTGAAAAGTTGATTCCCTTATTTATTAATAATATTATTCATAACAAACCTTTGCCTGTGTATGGAGATGGTAAATATACCCGCGACTGGCTTTTTGTAGAAGACCACGCTGTCGCTATCGATTTAGTGTTTCATAAAGGGGTTAACCATGAAACCTACAATATTGGTGGTTTTAATGAATGGCAGAATATAGACTTAGTAAAATTATTATGCCAAATTATGGATGAGAAACTGGGTAGAAATAAAGGGGTTTCTGAACAATTGATTTCGTATGTAAAAGACCGTCCAGGACATGATTTGCGTTACGCTATTGACGCCAATAAAATAAATAAAGAATTAGGATGGTCGCCTTCGGTTACTTTTGAACAAGGATTGGAAAGAACCGTAAACTGGTATTTGGAAAACCAGAACTGGTTGAATAATATCACTTCGGGAGAATATGCAACTTATTATGAAAAACAATACGCAAATTAACTCGAATTTCACCAATGGATGCTAGCAATGAGGTTTTGTTAATGTTAGAAATTAAGGGTTTGTTAATTTTCTTTTAGCTCACTGTACTTTTTTTGTTAGTGGTGTTCGCTGCATCTTCGATTTTCTTGAAGCAAAAGAAACAAAAGATCAAGCCTAAAAATTCAAAACTTAAAAACAACCTTTAAGTTTACTTGTATAAACGGAAGTATTAAGTTGCTTGACCATCTAATTTGGTTGCATTAAGGATTTAAATTATAACTTTTTTTTAAATCAAAAATTATTTAATCTTAATGTCCTTAGCAATCAATAAAAAAGCATTCGATTTCTATTTATTATACCTTCTTTTATTTTTTGTGGTTACCAAATTCTAACTTCAGTTCTGAAAGATATGTACCCGCATGGCTTTTAAACTAGACTAATCGCTATTTTAACTTACAAGCAGCCATACCTTTTGTGGCTTTGAGTTTTTTGATGCAATCTTATTTTTTTATATACAAACCAATGTGGATCAAAACAACAGGTATCCCTTTTTGGATCATCAACATAGACAGCGCATTTTTTATAGTTTGCATTGCCAAAGCAGGGCAGTTTTTTACACCTAACAGGTATCCCGATTTAAGGGATTTCGCCTATGGATTTTTTTTATTTTATTTTGAAAAAATAATTATTAAATTTAACACTAATGATCATGCGTAACAGATACAAATACACTTTTATTTTTTACTGCGCCCTAATCGATTTTGTTGCGATAGTTAGTGCAGCTTGTTTGTTTTTAAGATTTTCACCGCAATTTAGTGGCAGTTTCAATTTTTTAGTTTTGACTAATTTTGTTTGTGCTTCACTTATTTGTTGGATTGTGCCTGCATTATTTTTTAGGTTGTACCCACTTGATGTAGATTTTAAACTTGAAAATTTTTATCGCAGTTCATGGCGAACCTTTTTAGTCCATGTCATTCTCTGGAACAGTTATGTTATTTTATTTCGAGCAGAATTACAATTTGAGATCAACACGCCATCTAATATTTTTTTAATAAGTTTTTTGCTTATCTACTTAACGGTATCACGTATAGCCATTACCCTAATCGTTAAAAATATTAGAAGCTTTATAAAAAAGCCTTTTAATATTGCTATTTGGGGGTTTAATAAAACCAGTATCGAACTCGCCTCGCAATTGGAAACAAATTTATACTTTTCAAATTTTATAGGTATTATCAATACACAAAACGAAAATTCATTTAAAAGTAAAAAGGAATTTGCCGAAGTTTTTTCCAAAGAAATCGTACGAGCTTCAGAAATGGATATTCATGAATTATACATAGTGGTGCAACCTAAATACATAGTTGATTTAAATTATTTTTTTGAATTGGCCGATAGCCATTGCTTGCGATTAAAATTTGTTCCCGACTTTTCAATGATGTCAAAACGCAAAGTTAGTTCTACTAATTATGAGGGTTTTCATATTTTAAAGCCGCGAAACGAGCCTCTTCAAAAAAGTTCAAACCGACTTGTAAAAAGGGTTTTTGATCTTGTTTTTAGTAGTTTAGTGATCGTTTTGCTGCTTTCGTGGCTGTATCCTATTTTGGCTTTTTTAATCAAAAAACAGAGTAAGGGTCCTGTATTGTTTAAACAAATGCGTACAGGCAAAAAAAACGTCCCTTTTTTGTGTTTTAAATTCAGAAGCATGAATATAAATGAACAGAGTGATAGTATGCAAGCCAAAAAAGATGATGATCGAGTCACTTCTATTGGTAAATTTATCCGAAGGACAAGTTTAGACGAACTCCCTCAATTTTTTAATGTCTTTTTGGGTGAAATGAGCATTGTTGGTCCGCGTCCTCACATGCTGAAGCACACGGAAGACTACAATGATCTGATTCGTAATTTTATGGTTCGTCATTTTGTAAAGCCAGGTATTACGGGTTTAGCACAGGTTTCGGGCTACAGAGGGGAAACAAAAACTGTTTTGGATATGAAGCGCCGGGTTAAAATGGATATTGATTATGTTTTAAATTGGAGTTTGCTTAAAGATATTAAAATTTGTTTTTTAACGATAATTGTTACCCTTAAAGGAGATCAAAACGCATTTTAAATTTAAAAAAACACAGAGTATGAGTACACTTGCTTATTATTTTTCGGGATTACTTTCAGGCATTTCGATTACTTCTTTTTTTATGGGAAAAGAAATGTATAAAATGTATGTAAAAAATAAAATACAAAATAAACAACTGAAACGAATGGGTGATTTAAAGAAAGAAATTGAAGAATCAGTTGAAACAGACAATCTATAAATTGAGCAGCACAGGAGTCTCTTATATTTACATAAATAAATAAGTATTTAAGTTTACTTTTTATATTATATTTGTAACCTGCTAAGCTCCTTTTTTAAAACAAACAAATAAACCTAAATGATTTTAAAATTTAAAACAACAGCACTTTTTTTTGTGCTATTTTCAGTGCTAGTATCGTGTACTTCGAGTTCAAAAATAATTTATCTGCAAAAAGCAGCAACATCAAATTCTAATGATGAACGTATAAGTTATGAACCCGTATTGCAGTCTGACGATTTGTTGAGCATCATAGTTACTGCTCAAAACCCGGAAAGTACAATTCCTTTTAATTTGCCACAAATACAAGGTAATTATCAAATAGAAAACAACCAAAACAGCATTACAACCTATCTTATTGATAACGAAGGGCAAATTGATTTTCCTGTTATTGGAAAAGTAACACTAGCAGGATTGCCTCGAAGAGAGGCCAATAAAAAATTAGAAACCTTAGTGTCTGATTATATAAAAAACCCGGTTATTAACTTGCGTATTTTAAATTTTAAAATTTCGGTTTTAGGCGAAGTTAACCGTCCAGGTTCTTTTGTAATTCAAAGTGAGCGCATTACACTATTTGAAGCATTGGCTAAAGCCAGTGATTTAACAATTTATGGTTTACGATCTAATATATTAATTGTTCGCGAAACAGACGGTGTAAAAAAATACCAGCATGTCGACATTACCCAATCAGACTTTGTGAATTCGCCTTATTACTATTTAAGTCAAAACGATGTGGTAATTGTAAATCCAAATAAAACTAAAATAAACGCGGCGGCTGTAGGGCCAAACACCACTGTTATTTTAAGCTCAGTGTCTCTATTAATTACCTTAGCAGTATTGCTTTTCAAAAAATAATTATTATGCAAGATCAATTTGATTTTAATGAAGAAGAACAAGGCGAAAGTATTTTAGAACTGCTAAGCCAATATATATATTACTGGAAATGGTTTGTTTTATGTGTTTTAATTGCTGTTTCGTCTGCTTTTATTCTCTTAAGATATTCTACACCTGTATACCAGGCCGCTTCAAAAATTATAGTTCGCGATGAAAAGAAAGGTAATATAACCTCTGAACTGAGTGCTTTTGCCGACATGGGACTCCTTTCGGGAATGGCTAATAATGTAGACAATGAAATAGAAATTTTAAACTCTATTACCTTAGTTGAAAAAGCCATTAAACGCTTAAATTTTACTACTACTTATTTTAGATTGGGTAATGTTAGAGATGTAGAGCTGTATAAAAACACACAACCTTTTGAATTTGTTATTGAAAATGCATCTGAAGTTTTTTATAACACAAGCCAATCTTTTACCATTGAAATTATTTCGCCAGATCGTTATGAATTAAGCAACCATAAAGGCCTAAATTTAGGCACTTTTAGTTTTGGATCTTCCATACTGCTTAACGAAGCAACTCTTAAAATACAAAAACTGCCAAGCTTTAGTGTTTTAACTTCTCTTGAAAGCTATAACGTGTTTTATACACCTCTTTTGCTTGTCGGCGAAGCCTATCAAAAAGCATTTTCTGTTGAAGCCTTAAGTAAAACGGCAAGTGTAGTAAACCTTAGTATTACGAGTACGGTACCTAAAAAAGCGGAAGATTTTTTGGATACCTTAGTAGCTATATACAACGAAGAGGCGATCAAGGATAAAAACGCAATTTCTGAAGTAACGCTTGCATTTATTAAAGAGCGTTTGGGTATCATATCAACAGAATTGGGTGATGTAGAAATAAAATCGCAAAACTTTAAAATTGAAAATAAGTTAACAGACATTTCTACCGATGCTAAAATTTATTTAGAAACGCATTCTGAATTTGAAATTAACTTAATTGAAACAGAAACTCAATTGCGCGTTTTGGATATTATGATTGACTTTATGAATAATAAAGGTAAAACCGAATTAGTGCCAGTTGATATAGTGCCAAAAATGGAATTTGCCGGTCAAATAAATCCCTTTATTATTCAGCATAACAATTTAGTGCTACAACGCAACAGAATTTTAAACGACGGAACTAAAAAAAACTTTGTACTTACCAATTTAGAGCAACAATTAGAAGAGCTTGATCGTAACATTAAACAAAGTTTGACCCAATATAAATCGGGTCTTATTGTTAAAAGGAATGATTTAGATAAACAAGAATCGGTTTTACTAGGAAAAATAAAAAGCATTCCGACTCAGGAACGCGAATTTCGAATTTTAGACAGGCAGCAAAAAATAAAGGAGGGCATCTATTTGTATCTTATTCAAAAAAGAGAAGAAACAGCCATTACTTTATCGGTACAAGAAACGAATGCTAAAATTATTGACTTTGCACGTGCTAATCAAGATCCAATTGCACCTAAAAAGAGAATTTGGTACTTGGCTGCTTTATTGATTGGTCTTGGGTTTCCTTTTTTGATTATTTATCTTGTTTTATTGTTTGACAATAAAATTGGGAGTGAAAAAGATGTCGAACTTAAGGCTAAAAACATTCCATTATTGGGGTCAATACCTAGTAATTTGGATGATGAAAGACTTAAAGCTTTAAAAACAGAAGCTTTTAGAACCCTGATGCAAAATGCCAATTTTATAGCTCCTGAAAAGGATAGTAAAGAGGGTCGAATTATTATGACAACTTCTTCCAAAAAAGGGGAAGGAAAAACATATATTGCTTATAATTTGGCTTTGGCATATGCTAATTTAAACAAAAAAACCATTATAATAGGTGTTGACTTTAGAAACCCACAGCTGCATAAACTTTTTGATGTAAAAAAAGAAGACCACAGCGGATTTTCTAATTACCTGCATGACGATAAATTACAATGGCAAGATTTAATATTTAAATTTCACGTTGAAGATAAGTCAGGTGATGTTTTATTGTCTGGAGATATACCTCCAAACCCACAGCTTTTATTATCAAGCAAACGATTTGAGAATTTAATGACCGAGTTAAAAATGAAATATGATATTATAATTTTAGATACAGCTCCCATACTATTAGTTTCAGATACACTAATTTTTTCAAAATTTGCCGACATTACTTTATATGTTTTGCGTTGTGCTCATACAGAGAAAGACTTAGTTAACCATGCTGTTAAGTTAGTAGAAGACAAAAAGTTACATAATATAGGATTTGTTGTTAATGACTTAAGTTTTAGTAAAAATAAAGGTTACGGTTACGGTTATAGCTATAGCTACGGTTATGTTTACGGTTTAGAGGGTGAAGAACAAATACCTTGGTATAAAACAACATTTTTAAGTAAATTTTTTAACAATAGATCTAATACAAACGACAATTAAACTGAATTTTTTTATAAGAATCTACAAATTATACTTGTTTGCATACTATGGTGTTGTTCTGTTTTTATACGTGTTGGTTCAATACGTATAAAAGCAGAACAACATTTTTTTTTAAGTATATATAATTGTTTACTTATACCAACTTGAAAAATTCATCCTGTATATATCACAAAAAAACCTGTAATTTTATTACAGGTTTTTTTGTGGAGTCGGAGAGAATCGAACTCTCGTCCAAACAAGCAATCAAAAGGCTTTCTACGCGTTTAGTTTTTGATTAGATTTTCGACAAAAGGTTAGGTCAAAAACAACCACCTAAAGCTTAACTCTACTGTTTCGAAACGGATTTAAAGTATTACCGACTCTAGGTTTACTTTTACGGTTCTCCTAAACTAAACGCCATAAACCAAGGCTTTTAAGGAGAATCCAGCTTTCCTACCTAGTAGGAACTTGGCACTATCTTACTATAATTCAGATTATGCAGCCAAAGCGTAATTATTATCGCCGTGTAAAGGTTTAGGACCATTTATTAACGAGAATTGTCCCAGTTCTCGACGTGCTTACCAGTTAATTCCACTCGCTGTCAAAACCAGTCGACCCCATTTTTTAGCAATATTTAGAAGTTTGTTATTACTATTGAATTAGAATATTTAAACAACTATTTACTAAATATAGGTCAAAATTACCATTTATTTATCAATTAAAAAATATTTTGTGAATCGTTTATCTAAAAGGTATATTTGCATATTATAATTCAATAATAATTAAATATTTTGCCAATGAAATTTGGAATCATCAAAGAACGCAAAAATCCACCCGATAGGAGAGTGGTTTTTTCTCCACTACGATTAGAAGCTTTTAAAAATCAATTTCCTCAGGCAGAAATTTGTATCGAATCGTCTAATGTTCGTGTTTTTGCTGACGAAAAATATGCAGAAAAAGGCTTTGAAATAGTTTCTGATTTAAGTGATTGTGATGTGTTAATTGGTGTAAAAGAAGTACCTATAGAAAACCTAATTTCCAATAAAAAATACTTTTTCTTTTCACATACCATAAAAAAACAACCCTACAACAGAGCATTGTTGCTGGCAATTTTAGAAAAAAACATTGAATTATATGACCATGAAACAATTGTAAACGACAAAAAAAATCGTTTAATAGGCTTTGGTCGTTATGCAGGTATTGTGGGTGCTTATAACGGAATACGTGCTTTTGGTTTAAAATATGATTTATTTGCTTTAGCTAAAGCTGAAACCTTAGCCGATCAAAATGCATTAATTGAGCGTTTAAAAAGAAATCAGTTGCCCAACATTAAAATTGTTTTAACTGGAAGTGGAAAAGTAGCTCATGGTGCTAAAGAAATGTTAGACGCCATGAAGATGAAAGAAGTTTCTGTAGAGAATTATTTGACAAAAACATACGACGTTCCGGTTTATACATTTATAGATGTGTTGGATTATAATAAAAGAATAGACGGTCAAGTATTAAATAAAGAAGACTTTTTTAATAATCCACGCGAATATGAATCAAATTTTGAACGTTTTGCCAACAGTTCAGATATATTTATTGCGGGACATTTTTATGGTAATGCTGCCCCAATAATTTTGTCAAAAGAAATGCTAAAATCTTCTAAATGTAAATTGAAGATTGTTGCAGATATTTCGTGTGATATTAATGGTCCAGTGGCCAGTACAATACGTGCCAGTACAATAGCAGATCCTTTATATGGATATTTAGCTAAAGAAGATAAAGAAGTTTCCTACACTCATCCTTCTGCTGTTGTTGTAATGGCTGTCGATAATTTACCTTGTGAATTGCCTAAAGATGCCAGTGAAGGTTTTGGAGAGGTATTTTTAAAACAAGTAATTCCTGCTTTTTTTAATGATGATAACGAGGGTATTTTGGCTAGGGCCAAAGTTACTGAAAACGGAAAATTAACAACTAATTTTTCCTATTTACAAGACTATGTAGATGGTAAAGAATAATTTTTTTTTTAAAAGAAACATACTAGGAATAGCATTTAGTAGTCTTAAAAATTTACTTTAAGATATTATCAAGTTTTTTTATAATATAGTTTTTATAGCGATGCTGCTTTTTGTACGAGTTAGAAGCAAAGTTATGTAAAATAAAAAATTAACTTATAAATATGCTTATTTGAAATAATTTTCACGTTTCCAATATCGATTTAATATTATATTATACAGCAATATTTTTTTTATTAGTACTTTAATTTTATATATTAAGCATTTTTTAAAACTTTATATTTTTGTAATATCTTTGTGATAATTTATAAACATATTTGTAAAACAGAAATTAAGTACTTAAGTAGGTACTGATTGTTTAACATAATATTAAATAAAAATATAATGAAAAAAGTAAACTTTATTACAGTTTTAGCCCTTTTTGGGTTTGTGTTTTTTGTGAGTTGTAGCAATGATGATGACACCCCAGCAAGTCAAAATTTGACTTTAAACATTGATGGACTTGATGATTTAGGACCCAATTTTAAATATGAAGGGTGGATAATGGTAAATAATGTTCCAGTGTCTACAGGTGTTTTTACAGTTGGGTCTAATGGTATTCTGTCCCAAACATTGTTTCCTATTGCTCAAGCTGATTTAGTTGCTGCAACTAAATTTATTTTAACAATTGAACCTTTTCCAGACGCTAATTCAAGCCCTTCAAGTACTCATATTTTAGCGGGTACTTTTTCGGGTAGTTCGGCAAGTTTAACAATAGGAGCGCCCGAGGCTTTAGGTAATAGTTTCACTACTGCTTCAGGTTCATATGTATTAGCAACGCCATCAGACGGAAGTAATAATAATGAAAATAGTGGAGTTTGGTTTTTAGGATCATTACCTCCTGCCGTAGGATTAAGTTTGCCAACTCTACCTGATGGATGGCAATATGAAGGTTGGGCTGTAATTGACGGTACACCCGTTACTACCGGAACATTTACAAATGTTTCAGGTGCAGATGCATTTAGCGGTTTTAGTGGGCCAAGTGCAACTCCTCCATTTCCTGGTGAAGATTTTATTGTAAACGCACCTGATGGTTTAACTTTTCCTATAGATTTAGCAGGCGGAAAAGCAGTTATTAGTATTGAGCCTTATCCAGACAATAGTCCTTCTCCATTTTTATTAAAGCCTTTAGTTGGAAATATTTCTTCAACAGCAGTGGATCATATTGTTTACCCAATGGATAATAATGCAACAGGTTCATCACCAACAGGTTCTGCAGCTAGATAATTATTCAATTTAATAGTTTAATGAAATGACCTAAATAATAAAATATTAAATAGTTTTATGCTATAATTATTTAGGTCATTTTTTTATCACAACTTAACTTATTTATTAGTAATGCATTATCAAATAGAATAGTTTTTAAATTTAAAAAATAGTTAAATTATTATGAATTTTATTTCAACAAAAAAATGAAAAATATACTATTGGTTGAAGATGATGTTTCTATTGTTGAACTTGCAGAGATTCATTTAAAAGATATTAACTGTATAGTTACTAAAACTC
>NZ_CAWUTS010000034.1:0-16233 GCF_963925415.1 uncultured Flavobacterium sp.
AAACGGCGATCGAAGCACATCGATTGGCTAAGCCCTATTGCATGGGAACGTTGTATTGGCAATTCAATGATTGTTGGCCGGTTGCATCTTGGAGTTCATTAGATTACTATGGAAATTGGAAAGCCTTTCACTATCAAGTAAAACACAGTTATGAAAATGTATTAATTTCGGTTCAAGCAGAAAAAGATGAATATAAAATATTTATTATAAATGATAATTTAGAAAATTGTTTGGGAAACTTAAAAATACAGCATATTGATTTTAAAGGTAAAATACTTTTAGAAAATAATTTAAAAGTTAAGGTGTATTTAAATTCAAGTGAACCTTATTTTACGGTTTTGAAAAAAGATATTTTAAAAGGCCTTTTAAAAAATACGGCATTAAAAATTGAATTTACCTCAGATAAATATTCAGCTAAAAAGGTATTTTATTTTGTAAAACCAAAAGATTTAGAATTATCAAAGCCAACTATTTTAATAAAAAAAATAGATGATGTGACTTTTGAAATCACCTCTGATGTGTTGACAAAGAACATCTGCTTATCAACAGATAAAAAGGTACATTTTAGTGATAATTTTTTTGATGTTTTGCCCAACCAAGTATATAAAATTATCATGTCAAAACCATCAGAACATATTAAAGTTAAAAGTTTATTTGATACATTAAATTAAATATGTTTTCCTTTTTTCCAACCGGTTTTGGTTAAGTATTTTTTGGCACTTTCCACAGCACCCTCTTCCACAGTTGTACCCATAGAATCGTTCCATCTATTTAAATAACCAAATAAAGAAATAACACCCAGCATTTCAACTATTTCTCCTTCATTCCAGTGATTGTATAGTTTAGTTTTAATGTTTTCGTCC
This sequence comes from uncultured Flavobacterium sp., assembly GCF_963925415.1. Classification (GTDB taxonomy): domain Bacteria; phylum Bacteroidota; class Bacteroidia; order Flavobacteriales; family Flavobacteriaceae; genus Flavobacterium. The sequence goes on from NZ_CAWUTS010000034.1 coordinate 864, forward strand.
ACTGCGTTTGGAATGACAGAAGCGGCTAATGCAAAATCTAATGCCACACGTTCTGCGTCAGAAAAAGCAGGATGTGTATTGTATTCCCAAATATGGTCTAATTGTTCTTGATCTGCTCCGTAACGTTCGGCAGCCCTAATAGTATGTGCTTGACAATATCTACAACCAGCTGCGTTACTGCTAACCCATCCAATCATTCGTTTTAATGCAGAGGTAACCCTGCCATTATTTTCCATAACAGCCATGTTCAAATTGATAAAAGCTTTTGAAATGGCGGGTCTGTGTTGCATCGTTAGAACCGAATTAGGACAAAAACCTAACGTTTCATTAAAAAAAGCAGCTAATTCTTTGGTTTTTTTATCGTGATCGGGTGATAATGGCGTTACTAATGGCATAGTTTTTATTTTTTAGATAAAAAAAACCCTTTAATAAGGGTTTTTTGTAGAATTAAAATAATCCGTTTATTTCAGCATTAATTTTATTAACAATTTCTCCCAAATCTTCAGGATTGTTCACATAATCTATATTGTCAACATCAATTATTAATAATTTGCTTTTATCATAATTGTGAATCCAAGCTTCATAACGTTCATTAAGGCGACTTAAATAATCTATTGAAATGGTGTTTTCGTATTCTCGTCCTCTTTTGTGTATTTGATTTACTAAATTAGGAATAGAACTTCTTAAATAAATCAATAGATCAGGAGGGCCAACAAGGCCTTCCATCAATTCAAATAAAGAACTGTAATTTTTAAAATCTCTATTTGTCATTAAACCCATGGCATGAAGATTGGGTGCAAAAATATGCGCATCCTCATAAATTGTTCTGTCTTGAATAATTTTTTTACCACTTTCTCTAATTTGCAATACTTGCCGAAAACGGCTGTTTAAGAAATAAATTTGCAAATTAAAACTCCATCGTTCCATTTGGTGATAAAAATCATCAAGATAAGGATTGTCTACTACATCTTCGTAATGAGGCTCCCATTTAAATTGTTTGGCTAGTAATCTAGTTAACGTTGTCTTTCCTGCTCCAATGTTTCCTGCTATTGCTACATGCATTATAGTAAATCAATTTTATAATTAATAATTTTAGTATCTGTAAAAATAGATAAAATTCCGTTTGTATAGTAATGATTTGTAAAGCTTTTTTCAACTAAATTAATTTTTTGTAATGTTTGGTTCTTTACATGGAATAAAAACAGATTATTATTCTTTTTAAATATGACGTTAGAAGCATCAATAATCTGAATAAAATCATAATCTGGAATAGTGCCTAGGGTTTGAATAGCTCCAAAAATTGAAATGCTATAAAAATGATTTTCGTTATCTATCCAATAAAAATAATTATAATTACTATAATAGTCTTTTATAACGGAATTTATAACGGTAGAAATTGTATTGTTCGTATTTGTTTTAAAATCATACAAGCTAAATTTTTGCGTAAAAATATCAAACAACCATAATTTATTTTGAGCTGCTAACCCAAAAACACTTATGTTTATTGGAATATCAAATAGGTTTCCATTAATTATTTGAATTTCATTGAGTTGATTGTCTAGCAAAACGATTGCATTAAAATCTGTATAAAAAATAACTATTTGAAGGGGGTTTAAAATGCAAACAGTTTTTATTCTCCCAAAAGATATGTTTTGATAATAATATGATTTTGAAAGATTCGTTTTAATTAATGTGTTTTTTGATATGTAATAATCAGCTTCTAGAATATCTTTTCCAATATATGTGTCAGCTTTAATGATTAAGGAATCAATAATATGGCACTCAATATCTGCTTGAGCCCAAGAAAAAAAAGGAAGAAAAAGGACAATAAATAAAATTATTTTTTTCATCATATTAAACCATTTGCTGGTTGTAAAGTCTAAATATACAATATTTAACATATTTTTTTAACATATTGAAGTAACAATTTTAAGATTTAAGTGTCAAATAAAACAATATCTGCTTCATTTAAAAATTAACGCAATATTACCTACAAATATTAGTCTGAGACTAAAGAAAACTAGTAAAAATGAAAAATACAATTTTAGCATTGTTGTTTATTGCAACTGCATGTGTTCAAGCTCAAGATTTTCAAGGAATGGCTGTCTATCAATCAAAAACCAGCACATCAGAAATGATGAAAAATTTTGGTGGAAGTGGAAGAGATATTACTCCGGAGCAAATGAAAAATTTTGAAAATAGAATGAAAAAAATGTTTGAAAAAACCTTTGTTCTAAACTTTGATAAATCAGCTTCAATCTATAAAGAAGAAGAAAAACTAGATGCGCCAGGTCAAAATGGTAGTGGTGGACGAATGATGTCATCTATGATGGGTGGTGGTGGCACACAGTATAAAGATGTAAAAGGGAAAACATATGCTGTTGACAAAGAATTTTTTGGAAAAGAATTTTTAATAAAAGACAGTTTACCTTCTTATAAATGGCAAATGTCTTCTGAATCTAAAAAAATTGGCGAATATACATGTTATAAAGCAACTGCTATTATAGCAACCGAAGCATCAGACTTTAGAAACTTTAGAATGCGTGATACCAATAAAGAAAAAGAACAAAAAACTAAAGACTCAACAGCCGCTAATAAAAAAACTAATTTTATGGATGGCATAGAGCAAATCAAAGATAAAACCATAACGGCTTGGTATGCTCCTGAAATTCCTATAAACCAAGGGCCAGACAAATATTGGGGTTTGCCGGGTTTAATTTTAGAAGTCAATGACGGTACAACTATAATTTTATGTTCCAAATTAGCTTTAAATGTTAAAGAGAAAGCAGATATTAAAGAACCTAAAACAGGCAAAGTAGTTACCCAAAAAGAATATGACGATACAGTTATCAAAAAAACACAAGAAATGCGTGAAATGTATCGTGGTCGCAGCGGAAGCGGCAGATAATTTTTACAAAATTTAAAAACAAAATAAATAATGAAAATTTCAATAAGCCTTTTATTCTTGTCTTTTATAAATTTATGTTTGGGACAAAAATTTCAAGCAACAGCCTATTATGCATCTCAAACACAAATGAAAAACTTTAATATCACAAGTCCTGATATGACTCCTGCAATGCAAGAAAAATTGATGGCTGTCATGAAAAAATCATTTGAGGAAACATATGTGCTTAATTTCACAAATTTTGAATCCCTTTATCAAAAAGAACAAAAATTAGAAGTTCCAAATACAAATAATGGCAGCGTTAATTTTAAAATGATAACTTCTGGAAATAACGAGTCTAAACTTTATAAAAATTTTAAAAACAAGCAATTCATTACAAATGAAGATATTTTTGGAAAAGAATTTTTAATAACAGACTCTTTAAAAATTTTCAACTGGAAATTAATAAACGAACAAAAGAAAATTGGAAATTATACCTGTTACAAAGCACAAATAATTAAACCAGTTACAGATGAAGATTTAAAAGAATATGAAGAAATAAAGAAAAAACAAGAATTAGGGAAAACAAGTTTTTTTATTATGAACGAGCCAAAAGAAGAAATTATTGAAGCCTGGTATACATTGGATATTCCAGTTTCAAACGGGCCAGGAAAATATTGGGGTTTGCCGGGTTTAATTCTCGAATTACATGAAGGTAGTACAACTTTATTATGCTCTAAAATTGTATTAAACCCTAAAGACACAATTGAAATTAAAGCACCAAAAAACGGTAAAAAAGTCAATCAAAAAAAGTTTGATAAAATTCAAGAAGATAAGTTAAATAGCATGAAGGACGGTGATGGCGTTATTCAAATAAAAATGAATTAATCGTACTTTATCTTAGAGCTAATAATAAACCATTTTCAGAAATTATAAGCGTTCTTTTTAATAATTTAAAATATTAGTTTATAACCTCTACCACGACTGTTGATTATTTCTACAGTTGGGTCGAGGTTTAATTTTTTGCGTAATTTTGTAATAAATACATCCATACTTCTGCCGCTAAAAAAATCATCGTTTTGCCAAATGGTATTTAAAATTAATGCTCTTTCAGTGATTTCACCTTTATTGTGCGCTAATAATTCAAGTAATGAGGTCTCTCTGTTTGTTAATCTGAAGATTTTATTATCGTATTTTAAATGTTGTTTTTCAACATTAAATTCATATTTGCCAATATTTAAAATTATTTTTTTAGCAATTTGTTGGCTTCTGTTCGATAAAGATATTATTCTTACAATTAATTCTTCTATACTAAAGGGCTTTTTAATATAATCATTACAGCCTATTTTAAATCCTTTTATTACATCTTCTGTTCGCGACATAGCAGTTAGAAATAAAATAGGTATTTCTTTGTTAATTTGTCTAATTTCTCCAGCAAGAGTAAAGCCATCTTTTTTAGGCATCATAATGTCAAGTACTAAAACATCAAAAGAATACTTCATAAATGTTTTAAAACCAATTTCCCCATTTTCACATAAAGTAACAGTAAAATTTCTGTTCTCTAAACTTTCTTTAATTATAAGTCCTAAAGATGCTTCGTCTTCGGCTAGTAATATTTTAATTTTCATATGGTAAAGTAATTCTAAAAGTTGTTTTATTTGTATTAATTAAAGTTAAGGAGCCGTAATGTTTTTCTAGTATAATCTTTGAAAAATAAAGACCTATACCATAACCTTTAATATCATGAATGTTTCCTTTAGGAATTCTATAAAATTTATCGAAAATAGCTTTTTCTTCATATTTTGGAATATTATTACCATTGTCAGTTACATCAATTAATATATTATTATCTGTAATTTGAGTTGTTATCGTTATAGCTTCTCCTCCATATTTAATGCTATTATCGATTAAGTTTAAAAAAACATTTTCAAGATAAAATGGATCTGCCCAAAACAGTAAATGGTTCAAATCGTTTAAAAAAGATATTTTTTTAGTTGTTATTGTTTGGTGCTTTTCTACTATTATGTTTATAAAAGAAATCAAGTCTAATTGTTCATAATTTAGTTTAAGTTCGTCTGTGTTTAACGTTGCTGTTTCTAGTATTTTTTCAACCATGTTTTCTAATTTAGAAAGTTGACTTACAGATATTGAAATATATTTTTTATTTTTTTCAATGTCATTTAATGGATTAAAATTACTCATTGCTTCTAGTGCAGTAGAAATTGTTGTTATTGGTGTTTTAAATTCATGGGTTATATTATTTATAAAATCGTTTTTAATTTCATCAATTCTTTTCTGTTTGTTAATAATATGTAACATAAAAAACAAACAGCTAATTACTGCTATTAAAAAAACAAAAGACAAAATTATTTCGTTACCCATTCTTTGAAACAACATTAAATTAGAATAATTAAAATGTAAAACAAGTGTTTCAGATGGTTTAAAAAACGAAGATTTTGAAACAATTTTTTGATGAAAATCTTCTTTATTTTTAGTGAAATAATTAATTAAAGAATCATTTTTCATATGTTTAAATCCATAGTTTAAGTGAATTTTTTTTCGATTTAATTCGGTCTTAAAAATGGAGTCAACAATATTGTATTTGATAGAATCACTAGAAAAAGAAATCACAAAACGATTCGGAAGCTGTTTAGTGTTTCTGATTTCATCATAAGCTTGTTTCCCTTTTAGGACTTTAAATAAAGATTTTTTTTTTGATTTTTGTAAAAATGTATTTGATCCATCTTTTACGTTTTCTGTTTTTTCTGTTTGATTAGACTTGTCAGTTTCTGAAGCAAAATTAATTTCTGAATCTAGTATAATCATACTGACAAAATCTTTCGTTTTTAGATTTTCATCAGTACTCACTATGCTAATCATTTCCTCTTTTGACTCTTCATTAAAATAAGTTTCTAAAGTTCTATCAAAAGCAATTTGAATTTCATTAGAAAGGCTAGTTGTATTTGATATATAGTTTTTATAATTCCAATAAACCTGTAAACTTATAGTTGCTAGAATTATAGCACTAATAAGAAAGAATATTTTTTGGGTGCTTATTTTCATATTTCAAAAGTAATGTCTTTTTTTTAAAATAATAGGTCGTTAACATACGTTAACAAAGATTAACCAAATTTTAGTTTTTTAATTTTTTTCTTTGTACCATAAATTTAAAACAATTAAATCATGAGACAATTAAAAGTAAGTTTGCCGTTTACCTTTACAAATGCAATAAAAAGAATTACACAAGGTTTTCACGTTAGAAATTCCATGGATAATCAAAAAACAAATTTAGTGTGCTATGTAAATAATAAAAATAAAAGAAGTATTTATACAGTAATGCTATCTCTTTTGTTGACATTTTCATACGGCAATGTGTTATTAAAAAATAGTCAGACAAACATTGTAAATTATACTTTGTCATGGAATGGTGAATCGTCAAAAGTTAAAGTTAATATAAAATTACCTACTTTAGGAAAAAAAGAAATTACACTTTTCTATTCACCAAACCCATTTGATCCCTACTCGAGTGCAAATGCGATTGAAAACTTTAGTGTGGCTGCTGGTGTTACTTTTGAACAAGATAGGAATGCTTATTACATTCATAATACCAGCGGACGTGATGTAGTGGAAATTAGCTATACACTAAATGCTGAAAATACAAATGACGGAAAAACCATACCCCTTAATGAAGCCATGGCAATGAATGGCGAAGCTATGGTGAAAAAAGATTACTTGAAACTGCTTGGAAGACATTTTTTATTGTTTTCACAAGAGGAAGATATCTCAAAATTAGACCATTCTGTATCTTGGACAGATGTTCCTAGTAAATTTAATACTTTTGATTTAACAAAAAACAAAACCTTATCTATATATGAACTTATGGGTTCTCTTTATTTGTTTTCTGAACATTTAAAAACAGACTCTTTTATGGTTCAAAACATTCCTCATTACATTTTAAATACAGAGGAGAAATTTTCTGAAAACCAAGCAATTATTAAAAATGCGGTACAAAAAGTAATGCCAGAAACTATGCGATTTTTTAACGATTATGATTTTTCCCATTACTTTGTATATTGTAAAAACACCTCGGCTATTCCTAAAGAAGACCTTACAAAGTTTAGTAACAAAGGTTTTTTCTCTGCAGAAGCCTTTCAAAATGGTTTTTTGGGCACTTTTATTGGTGAGATAGGTTTTCAAGAAGCTCTAGTTGTAGTGCATGAGTCCATTCACAGATGGCTCATATCTCTAGGCGGAAGTTTTGATCATTTATGGTTTAATGAAGGCTTTACAGAGTATATAACACTTTATACAGGTGGTAGTTCTGGTTTTTTAGATGCCAGTCAGTTTGAAGAAATTTTTAACTACAATTTTAAAGCATACTATACAAATTTTAAGAAACTTCCGCCAGAAAATCGTACTAATAAATTTATTCAAGAAAACGTAAGATTAGATCAAAGTGCGATGGTTATTAATTACCCAAAAGGATTTATTTTTGCATTCTATCTGGACAATAAAATCAGACTAGCATCAAATGGAACTAAGACTATTCGAGACTTAATGATAGACTATAATAAGGAGCGAAAGAATGCAAATCTTCCATTTGGATTAAACATATCATTAGAAACTTTTGAAAAACTTGTTTCTGCTTATATACCAAGTTCAGAAGTAAGATCCAGTATAAAAAAATATATAGAAGATGGAGATTATATAAATTTTAATACAGAAAAGCTAATAGAAGGTATTTCTATTTCAACAAAAGAGGATTCTGCTCCTGTTTTTAAATTTACAGATGAAAAAAACCTCAAGTTGCTGTATTCATTTTAAAAACAAAACACTTTTATTAAAAAAAAATATGATACGATTAACATTAAGCTTACTAGTTATTTGTACAGTAACATTCAAAAGTATAGGACAAGACTTTCAAGGATTAGCTATATATTCTTCAAAAAAGCAATTAAATGTAGAAGAATTGGAATTCCAAAGTGATAACAGAATGACTCCAGACATCCAAGCTGAGATAAAAGCCCAAATAGCTAAAGCGTTTGAAAAAACATATGTTTTAAATTTTAACAAATTTGAATCTTTTTATGAAGAAGATCAAAAACTAAGTAATCCTACTATGGGAAATTCAGGAATTCAGATGCAATTTGATGGCGAGAATAGGGCTAAAATTTATAAAAATTTAAAAGAACAAAAGTATTTGTCTGAGGAAAATATTTTTGGAAAGGATTTTTTGGTAGTAGATTCATTGCCGAAAATGAATTGGACCATAGAACCCGAGCAAAAGAAAATAGGAATTTATACATGCTATAAGGCAATTTTAATTATCCCTGTTACCGACGAAGATAAAAAATTATATGAAGAGTTGGTCAAGAACCAAGATATAGAAAAGACTAATTTTATGACTCTTGTAGAGCCTGCAGAAGAAACAGTAGAGGCTTGGTTTACATTAGATATACCTGTGTCTAATGGGCCTGACATGTATGGTGGCTTACCAGGATTAATATTAGAATTACATGCAAATGAAACCGTTTTTCTTTGCTCAAAAATAATATTGAATACTACTGAAAAAATAACAATAAAAGCCCCCAAATCAGGTAAAAAAGTAACGCAAAAAGAATTTGATACAATAAAACATGAAAGAATAAATCAAATGATGTATGATCAACAAAATGATGAGAATACGATTATTATTACACGTTAACATTCGTATATAAAAAATTTAAACCTTTTTTAGATTTTGTAGTCAAAGTGTATCATATACTGTAACAAAAATTATAAAAACAGACTTATGTACTTACACTAACCTCTTAAAAGTTAAAATGAAAAATCACCTCTTATTTGTTTGTTTGCTTGTTGTATCATTTTGTTTTTCTCAAAATATTCGTTTTGAAGGAACAGTAAAAGACTCTACTAACACAGCTTTAGAAATGGCTAACGTAATGGCAATTAATAACGATACAAAAGCCATGGATGCATATGCCATTACTAATGACGCGGGTAAATTTCAATTAAATTTAACAGCCAACGCATCTTATACTTTAAAATTTAGCTATATAGGCTTTCAATCTCTTGAAAAACAAGTTCAAACACTCGACAAACAAATGAACTTTAATATTGTTTTAAAAGAAGGCAATATGCTTAGCGAAATAGAGTTGGTTTATGAAATGCCTGTTTCTATCTCGGGAGATACTATAATTTACAATTCAGACTCGTTTACAAATGGAACCGAACGAAAATTAGAAGATGTATTAAAAAAACTACCAGGAGTTGAGGTAGATGCTGATGGAAATATTACTGTAGAAGGTAAGTCAGTTCAAAAAGTAATGGTAGAAGGGAAAGATTTTTTTGATGGTGACACAAAAATTGCTACCAAAAACATTCCAGCTAATGCATTAGATAAAATTCAAGTTCTAAGAAATTACAATGAGGTTTCTAACTTAAAAGGATTAGAAAACAACGAAGAAAGCATTGCCATAAATATAAAACTTAAAGAAGGGAAAAAGAATTTTTGGTTTGGAGATGTAACTCTAGGTGGTGGACATGGAGTTGACACAGATAGATATTTGATTAATCCAAAATTATTCTATTATAATCCTAAGTTTAGTGTTAATGTTATCAGTAATTTCAATAACATTGGAGAATTGCCACTAACAACGAGAGACTACTTTAAGTTTACTGGTGGCTTTAAAAACATGATGAGAAAAGGACGGACTAATTTTAATATAGCATCTAACGATCTAGGAATTGGAAACTTAAATAACAATGAAGCTGCAAATATTGAAACTAAATTTGGCGCAGCAAACTTTAGCTATAACCCTTCTAAGGCTTTAACATTTAGTGGTTTTGCAATTCTTTTAGGAAACAAATCACAAACACAAACAAATACGATTACACAAAGACCTGATCCTTTGCCAGACGAAACGAAACAAAATGTAACCAACCAATTGAGTACACAAACTTTACTTAAATTAAGTTCCAGTTATGTACCTTCAGAAAAACTACATATTGATTATGATGTTTTAATGAAATTTTCTGACCAAAAAGAAGATCAAACTTTATTTTCGTCTGTTTTGGCTGATGTGTATACCAACAAAAATCAAAACCCTTTATCATTAAATCAAAACTTCAACTATTACTACACGCTAAATGACAAAAACGTTTTTGCATTTGAAATTCAGCATTTGTTTCAAGAAGAAGACCCTTTTTATAATGCCAATTTAGAAACACAACCCTTTTTGTTTTCAGGGTATACAACCGGACAAACACAAAATGACATCAGTCAAAGCCGCTTTGTAAAAACAAACAAAGCTGACACTAAATTTGATTACTATTATATGTTGACGCCAAAAAGTAATATTAATGTTACCCTAGGAAGTACTTATTCAAATCAAAACTTTAATTCGGCTATTTATCAAACTTTAGATAGTGGTGCACTAAATAATTTGACAGATGTTGAAAATAACAACGATGTCGACTATAGGTTTAATGATGTTTTTTTAGGATTACACTACAAATTTATTAAGGGCAAATTTACAGTAACACCTGGCTTTAGTTTGCATAATTACAGTACAAAAGACAAGCAGTTAGGAACATCAACAAGTATGAATTTTACGCGTTTATTACCCGACCTGTATGCTTTGTATCAAATAAAAAAATCAGAAACTATAACTTATGAGTTCTCTTTGCAAAATAACTTTACAGATATTACAAAACTAGCTGAAGGGTTTATTTTTTCGAATTACAACAATCTTTTCAGCGGAAATAGAGCTTTAGAAAACTCACTTTCTCAATCTCATGTATTGCGTTATTTTAAATATAATATGTTTAATTTTGAAAATATATTTGCAAATATTCGATATACAAAACAAACAGATGCTATAAAAAACAAAGCTCTGCTAGAGGGTGTAAACCAAGTTTCATCTTCGGTTAATATAGATTCAAATTTTGCCGATGAAACCTTTTCTGGCTCGTTTAATTATGGACGTTCTTTTGCCAAATATTATAAAGCTTCTGCGGGTCTAAATATGAATTGGAGTAAATTTAATAACATTAGAGTACAGCCCTCACAACCCGATGTAATACAAACAACGGAATCATTTACACAAAATTATAACTTCAAGTTTTCAACTAATTATAAAAACATTCCAAACATTTCCTTGGGATATGGCTACACAATAAACGACAACTTTTCTGATGTGTTTTATACAGATAGTCCTACACTTGGGCTCGAATATTTTTTCTTAGATGCTTTCTCATTAGTTTCTGATTATAGTTTTTATCACAACAGAAACAAAGCAAAAACCATCGATACAGAATATGACTTCTTAAGCGCCAGTTTAGTATATCAAAAGAAAGATAGCAAATGGGAATATAAAATATCAGGAACAAACTTACTAGAAACTAAAGCATTAAACAATAACAGTTTCAACCAAATCGCAGGAATCAGCACCTTTTCAAGTTATGTAGTTCAACCGCGATATGTAATTTTAAGTTTAAAATATAATTTATAGGACACCTTCACCAGTTAAAATCTGGTGTTGTGCTTTCGGCATTCGTTTTTTTGTTGTTTAAAAAAATCAAATAACAAAACTCCAAGAACGCCTTAGTTACTAACACAAAAAAAAACCTGATTCCTTAAAAGAATCAGGTTTTTTTGTGCATTTTAATAAGTAAGTTTAAAGGCCAAAAGCAGTTTTAACTTGATCAACAAAATCTAGTTTTTCCCAGGTAAACAATTCTACTGTAACTGTTTTTTGAAGACCACCAGGAGCCGAAAATGTTTTGGTTACCGTTTCAGGAGTTCTTCCCATATGTCCATAAGCAGCAGTTTCACTATATATAGGATTTCTTAATTTTAATCGTTGTTCTATAAAGTAAGGGCGCATATCAAAAACAGACTCAACTATTTTGCTAATCTCACCATCAGTTAAATCTAGTTTAGATGTCCCATAAGTTACCACATTAATAGATGTTGGCTTAGCCACACCAATCGCATATGAAACTTGTACCAAAACTTCATCACATAAACCAGCCGCTACTAAGTTTTTAGCAATATGTCGGGTAGCATAAGCACCACTTCGGTCCACTTTACTAGGATCCTTACCAGAAAAAGCACCCCCACCATGTGCTCCTTTTCCGCCATAGGTATCTACAATTATTTTTCTTCCTGTTAAACCAGTATCACCATGAGGCCCGCCAATTACAAATTTTCCAGTTGGATTAATGTGATACGTGATGTCATCATTAAATAAATGTGAATATTGAGGGTATTGTACCTTTATTCTTGGAATTAAAATAGAAACTAAATCACTTTTAATTTTAGCTAGCATTTCCGATTCTGGAGCAAAATCATCATGCTGAGTTGATATAACTATAGCATCAATTCTTACTGGCTTGTTGTCGTCAGAGTATTCTAAAGTAACTTGAGATTTTGCATCAGGTCTCAAATATTTAATTTCGTTATTCTCTCTTCTTAGTTGAGCTAATTCTTTTAATAAAGCATGAGACAAATCTAATGCTAATGGCATATAATTTTCTGTTTCATTAGTAGCGTATCCAAACATCATGCCTTGGTCACCAGCGCCTTGGTCTTCTTTATTGGCTCGATCAACTCCTTGATTAATATCAGATGATTGCTCATGAATGGCAGATAAAATACCGCATGAATCTGCTTCAAACATATATTCACTTTTGGTGTAGCCAATTTTTTTAATTACATCTCTTGCAATTTGTTGAACGTCTAAATAGGTGTTAGATTTAACTTCTCCAGCTAATATAACTTGACCTGTTGTTACTAAAGTTTCACAAGCCACCTTTGATTCTGAATCAAAAGCTAAAAAGTTGTCAATTAATGCATCACTAATTTGATCTGCTACTTTGTCTGGATGTCCTTCACTAACAGATTCAGACGTAAATAAATAAGCCATATTTTAAAATTTAAGTTAATTTTATAATGGAAAAAAAGTAGAAAAATTGCAGGTATAGACTAAAGAAGAGTTTCTGCTTTAGCATTTTTTTAATGAGGTTGCAATCAGTCAAATTTTTCCTCTAATTATATTGCAAATGTATAAAGACTATTTGAATTGAAAAAATATTATTAAACATTTATGATTTTTATATGTTTTTATAGCTTTTACCTCTACTTTACATTTACAAAAAATAAAACTACAAAAAGATATATGTACAGAAAATAAAACCAAATAAAACCATAAAATAAAATATATTAGAAAAAATTTCTTAAATTAAAATTAATTTATATCTTTGACCCATCAAAAATTAGATAAAATGAATTTAACAATGTGCAATATGTGTATGATTATGTGGAAACCTCCGCAGAGCATTTCTTTTGCATAATTTTAAATTATTAAAATATAACAAAAAAAACCTCTGCAAATCGCAGAGGTTTTTTTTTATAACAAAAACAAAATGAAAATAAAATGAAAATAATAATTAACAAAATGATGATGTGCTGTATAAACGTTTACGCTATGTGCTGCATGTGTCATCACTATTGCCTATTAAGGAAAATTTAATTGTAGTTAATCTATAATTCATAAAGTTCCTTTGGCAAATAAGCTAAAAGGAACTTTTTCATTTAAACTAAAATTGTTTCAGAATCTAAATTATAAAAAAAACCATATTAATATTTAAATACACAAAAATGAGTACACAAAAATTTTCAACAAACGCTTTACATGCTGGACATGACGTAACAAAAAATGCAGGAACAAGAGCCGTTCCTATTTATCAAACATCTTCCTACGTTTTTAACAATTCAGATCATGCTGCTAATTTATTTGGCTTAACTGAAGCAGGATTTATTTACACAAGGTTAAATAATCCAACAAATGACATTCTAGAACAACGATTGTCAACTCTTGAAGGTGGTATAGGTGCCGTAGTAACGGCCTCTGGAACAGCAGCAATAGCAACCACACTTTTAGTTTTGCTAAAAGCAGGTGATCATATTGTTGCCTCAAGCAGTCTTTATGGAGGTACATATAATTTATTAAAAGTCACTTTACCAAGATTAGGAATTACAACTACGTTTGTAGACCCCTCAAATCCAGAAAATTTTAGAAAGGCAGCCAAAGAAAATACGAGGGCATTCTTTGTAGAAAGCTTAGGTAATCCAAAATTAGATGTTTTAGATTTAGCTTCAATTTCAAAAGAAGCGAAAGCCTATAAAGTGCCTTTTATTGTAGATAATACCGTAGCAACACCTTACTTGCTTAATCCTATTAAACATGGTGCTGATATTGTAATTCATTCCCTTACAAAATACATAACAGGAAATGGAACTTCACTAGGAGGGGTTATTATTGATTCTGGAAAATTTGATTGGAGTAATGGAAAATTTCCTGAATTTACAGAACCATCAGCAGGGTATCATGGATTAAAGTATTACGAAGTTTTAGGAGAGGCGTCATTTATTGCTAAAGTTAGAATTGAGGGACTAAGAGATTTTGGCGCAGCTTTAAGCCCATTTAATGCTTTTCAAACAATTCAAGGTCTAGAAACTTTAGAATTAAGAATAAAAAAACATTCAGAGAATGCGTTAGCTTTAGCAAAATGGTTAGAAAATCAAGCGGGTGTTGCTTGGGTAAATTATCCAGGATTAGAATCTTCAAAATATAAAGCCTTGGCGGATAAATATTTACCAGAAGGAAAAAGCGGAATTGTAACTTTTGGTTTAAATGGTGGATTTGAAGCTGCAAAACAAGTGGCAGATCAAACTAAAATATTTTCTTTGTTAGCTAATATTGGAGATACAAAATCACTAATTATTCATCCTGCAAGTACTACACACCAACAATTATCTGAAGCTGAACAAGAATCAACGGGAGTTACAAAAGATTTGATTCGTTTGTCTGTAGGTTTAGAAGATATTGAAGATTTAAAAGCTGATTTAAAGGAAGTTTTCATTTCAATTAACAACTCACAAAAAGTATAATTATGGCACTCAAGACTGTAAATGTTCTTGGTTTTTCACGAAGAGGAGAACAATTTTTAGTAAAAACTAGTGAATTCGACATTCGAATCAGTAAAAACAAACACCACAAAGCACTTGATGCGCCAAGTCCAATTGAATATATTTTAGCAGGTTATGCCGGCTGTATTAATGCTGTTGGCGTTGTTGTAGCAAAAGAGTTAAATATTGTTATAGAGTCACTGCAAGTTGAAATATCTGGAGACATCAATACTGATAAATATTATGGAATTGAAACAAATGAAAGAGCGGGATTTAATAAAATTGATGTTATAGTAAAAGCAAATTCGGATGCTTCATATAAAGATCTGCAAAATTGGTTGTCTATAGTAGAAAGTAGATGCCCTGTTTATGATAACTTAATAAACCTAACACCAATAAATGTTAGTTTAATTAATGAATTTGAAGTTATCTCATCAACTTAATTGTTTTAAGAAATGAACTGCCTTTGTCAAATATGCACACAAAGGCAGTTTAAAATAAACTTTAAAAGA
>NZ_CAWUTS010000035.1:0-53570 GCF_963925415.1 uncultured Flavobacterium sp.
TCAGAAAAATATTTGTCAGAATCTTTCAAAATTTGCGGCTTATCCATTGAATTATTCCAATAGTAAGTGTTATTTCCAACTTCATTATTAGGATTCCAATCAAAATATATTGTAGAACCATCTATAGACCAATGTTGATTTTCGGGTTGATTTCCTATAAAATTATCGCCCTTCATAATGTCTTCTAGTTGAAGACTTTGTGCAACAGCATTGTGTCCAATTAAGGTAAAAAGAAGTAAAAAATATTTTTGCATGGTTTTAGCGTTCGTATAATACAAATATATTAAATAAAAAAAGAGTCAAATTACTTTGACTCTTTTTTTATTTAATACTCTAAAAAATTATCCGTTCAATGCTTCCGCACCGCCAACAATTTCAAGAATTTCTCCAGTAATTGACGCCTGACGTGCTTTGTTGTAGGTTAATTTTAATTGATTTCTTAAATCTGTTGCGTTATCTGTTGCTTTATGCATTGCAGTCATACGAGCACCATGTTCAGAGGCAAATGAATCTCTAACTGCTTTGTATAATTGAGTTTTTAATGATTTTGGGATCAAAGTTAGCACAATTTCTTCTTTTGATGGTTCAAAAATATAGTCTGAAGACACCACTAGACCACCTGTTATGGGAGCTAAAGGCAAAAATTGTTCTCTTTGTACAATTTGAGTAGCTGCATTTTTAAACTGATTGTAAATTAATTCAATTTTATCATAGTCACCTGCTTCAAACATATTCATTATTTGTTGCGCAACTTCTGATACATGCTCAAAAGTTAAATCATCATAAACAGCGCTTTTATTTTCTACTACAGTATAGTTTTTTCCTAAAACATCGTTTCCTTTTTTACCAATAGCAAAAATATCCACTTGTTTACCTTCATAAGAATTAGCCACAACAATAGATTGTTTGATAACATTGGTATTAAAAGCACCACATAATCCTCTGTTTGAAGTTATGGCAACAACTAATACTTTGTTTATTTCTCTTTGTTCTGCAAAGGCTCCACCAGTGTCTCCATCAAGTGTTGCGCTAAGGTTTTGCAACAATTCCGTTAATTTTTCGGCATAAGGTCGCATGGCCGTAATAGCATCTTGTGCTTTTTTTAGCTTTGCTGCAGAAACCATTTTCATTGCCGATGTAATTTGCATCGTAGATGAAACGGAGGTAATTCTATTTCTAATTTCCTTTAAATTTGCCATCTGTATAGGTGTTAGGTTTTAGGTTGTAGGTTGTAGGTGTAGCACTTCTACTACCTACAACCTAATTCCTTTTTTCTAGTATTTCGCTGAAACTTCTTTTGCTGCTGCTCCTAAAACATCAGTAATTTCATCTGTGAATTTACCCGCTTTTAAAGCATCTAATATTGGTCTGTGTTTTGCATTAAGATATTCGATAAAATCTTTTTCGAATTCTTTTACTTTAACAACAGGTACGTTTTTTAATAAGTTTTTAGAACCCGCATAGATAATAGCAACTTGATCTTCAACTGTAAATGGGTCATTTACGGCTTGTTTTAAAATTTCAACGTTACGTTTACCTTTTTCAATTACGTTTTTAGTTACTGCATCTAAGTCAGAACCAAATTTAGCAAAAGCTTCTAATTCTCTATATTGAGCTTGGTCTAATTTTAAGGTACCCGCTACTTTTTTCATAGATTTAATTTGAGCATTTCCTCCAACACGAGAAACAGAAATACCTACGTTAATGGCAGGACGAACTCCAGAGTTGAATAAATCTCCATCTAAGAAAATTTGTCCATCAGTAATCGAAATTACATTTGTTGGAATATAGGCAGAAACGTCTCCTGCTTGTGTTTCAATAATTGGCAAAGCTGTTAATGAGCCTCCACCTTTTACAATTGGTTTTAAAACATCTGGCAAATCATTCATATCTTTTGCTATTTCGTCATTAGCGATAACTTTACAAGCTCTTTCTAATAAACGAGAGTGAAGATAAAAAACATCCCCAGGATATGCTTCACGACCTGGTGGTCTTCTTAGTAATAAAGAAACCTCACGGTAGGCTACAGCTTGTTTTGACAAATCGTCATAAATTATTAATGCAGGACGACCTGTATCGCGGAAATACTCTCCAATAGATGCTCCAGCCATTGGTGCATATACTTGCATTGCTGCAGGATCTGAAGCGTTTGCTGCAACAATAACGGTATAGGCCATTGCTCCTTTGTCTTCTAATGTTTTAGCAATTAAAGCTACAGTTGAGGCTTTTTGCCCAATTGCAACATATATACAAAATACGGGTTCACCCGCATCATAAAATTCTTTTTGATTTAAAATGGTGTCAATACAAACCGTTGTTTTACCTGTTTGACGGTCACCAATTACCAACTCACGTTGCCCTCTACCAACTGGAATCATAGCATCAATTGCTTTAATACCGGTTTGTAATGGCTCTGTTACCGGTTGACGATAGATAACTCCTGGAGCTTTTCTTTCTAAGGGCATTTCATATAAAGTGCCGCCAATAGGTCCTTTACCATCAATTGGGTTTCCAAGTGTGTCTACTACACGACCTACAATGTTTTCACCCACTTTTAATGAAGCAATACGTTGGGTTCTTTTAACATTTGAACCTTCACGAATTCCTGTAGATGGTCCTAAAAGCACTACCCCAACATTGTCCTCTTCTAAGTTAAGTACGATAGCTTCCAAGCCGTTGTCAAACTGAACTAATTCACCATATTGTGCATTAGACAATCCATAAACACGTGCTATACCATCCCCTACTTGAAGTACTGTTCCTACTTCTTCTAACGTTGCACCAGATTCAAAACCTGATAATTGTTGCTTTAATATTGCTGATATTTCAGCTGGATTTATTTCTGCCATTTTATTATAATTTGTACACTATTAACGTGCAATAAATATTAATAACTAAATTCTCTTTTTAAATTTTGCAATCTGTTTGAAACAGAAGCATTGTATTGTTGATCTCCCATTGTTAAAATAAATCCACCAATGATAGATTCATCTACAATGTTTTCTAAAGTTATCGTTTTATTTGAAAACTCTTTAATTTTTGCTAATACTTTAGCTTCTAAATCAGCCGTAATAGGAAAAGCAGTTGTTACTTTTGCAACTTCTATTCCGTTTAATTCATTAACTAATGCTTTAAAATCTGATGCTATTGTTGGCAATAATTCAAATCTCTTATTAGTTAAAAGCAATTGAAACAAGCTTTTCGTTTCTTTTTGTGCTTGAGCAAAAATTTGTACCAAAGAAGCGTGTTTAATTTCTCCTTTAATAATAGGGCTTTGTAAAAAGTTTTTTAACTCATTACTTTCCTTCACAGCATGAACAATCGATGTCATATCGTTTGTTACTTGTGCTGTGTTATTGTTTGCTTGTGCAATATCAAGTATGGCTTTTGCGTATCGAATAGCTGCTCTTGTACCTGCCATATTTTTTAGTTTAATTTGGCATCACCTAACATTTTCTCAACTAATTTAGTTTGAGATTCTTTGTTCGATAATTCTCCTTTTAATACTTTTTCTGCAATTTCTAAAGAAAGTGTTCCCACTTGATTCTTTAAGTCAGCAATAGCCGCGTTTTTTTCGCTTGCAATTGTTGCTTTTGCTTGTTCAATCATTTTTTCACCTTGAACTTGAGCTTCTGTTTTAGCATCGTTAATCATTTTATCTTTGATTTCACGTGCTTCTTTAATCATCATCTCTCTCTCTGTTCTTGCCTCAGCTACTAACTTTTCATTGTCTGATTTAAGGTTTAGCATTTCTTTTTTAGCATTTTCTGCCGAAAGTAAAGCCTCCTTAATTCCTTCTTCTCTTTCATTAACCGCATCAAGAATAGGTTTCCAAGCAAATTTTTTAAGTAGTAAAATTAATCCTACGAATAATAATAATGACCAAAAAAACAAACCTAATGAAAATTGTTCTAATAACTTACCCATTGTATATATTCTAAATTAGAAATTTTTTTGTTTTAAAAAACAACAGTTATAACCAACCGTTATAACTGTTGTTTAAATTTTAATTAAGCGAATAAAGCCGCGAAACCAATACCTTCAATAAGAGCTGCTGCTATAAGCATAGCTGTTTGAATTTTTCCTGAAGCTTCTGGTTGACGAGCAATAGCGTCCATTGCTGAACCACCAATTCTACCAATACCTAAACCTGCTCCGATTACGATCAATCCTGATCCAACAATTTCTGGAATTTGCATAATGTATATATATTTAATTAAACATTCAATTTATTAATGAGCATCATCATGATGCTCTTCGTTACCTGCTCCAAAATACAGGGCAGATAACATGGTAAAGATATAAGCTTGCAGTGCTGCTACTAATATTTCTAACAACGATAAGGCAAAAGCTAAAAAGAAAGATAAACTACTTCCTAACCAGTTTTTGAATATAAACATTAAACCTATAATACTCATTAATACAACGTGTCCTGCAACCATGTTTGCGTATAAACGTATCATTAAAGAAAAAGGTTTAATAATTGTTCCTAACAATTCTATTGGGGCTAATATGATCTTCATTAAAGAAGGTACACCTGGCATCCAAAAAATGTGTTTCCAATAGTTTTTATTGGCTGTAAATGTTGTAATTAGATACGTTAACAAAGCTAAGCATGCTGTGATTGCTATGTTTCCTGTAACGTTAATCCCTAAGGGAGTTAAGCCAAACATATTTAAAAACCATATAAAGAAAAATATAGTTAATAAATAGCTCATGTATTTTTTATAATTTTTTCCAATGTTTGGAATAGCTATATCGTCTCTTATATATAAAATGATTGGTTCAAAAAATCTTCCTGCTCCTTTTGCAATTCCGCCGTTTTTGGCATATGATTTTGCTAAACTTGTAAACAGCAATAACATTATTAGCCCTACTACAAAAATCATGAAAACATTTTTTGTAATAGAAAAGTCTAAAGGCATTTCATTTATTGCATGATGATGAACATCTTCTGCTACTTCTGCATTAGCATTGGCTACTTTATAAATTTTGTTGTGGTGTAGCCTATAAAAGTTTCCGTTTGACTCAGCTACAGCTTCACCATGATGAAATTTTGATGATAAAAAAATCTGTAATCCATTGTCTAGTAAAATAACAGGTAACGGAAAACTAAGGTGATGTTCTAAACCCGCATCATCTGTATATGATGTGAAGTGAAAGTCATGCGAATCTAATAAGTGATGACCAATAAAAGTTTTTATTTCAGATTTTAAATCACTTTCGCCTTCGGCATGAAGTGGGGTTTCTGATTGAATTATTTCTGCACTTTCTGCAATAGAATCATTAACTACAACTGCATTTGAAAACAAAGGTAACAAAGCAACAAATGTTGCTAGTATAAATTGGAGTGGTTTTTTTGAAATCACCATATCTTTTATAAACTTAATTTCTAAGGTTTTTAATTTTGGTGCAAAAGTACAATATTTATTCATATTCCAAATGAATTGTAAAAAAAAATTGCTCTTTTTTATAATGATTTTGTGCTTTTTTATTTTTTATTTAAAATCTTAATACTAAAAACAGTTTCTATTATTAGAAATAAAATAAAAATAAAAAAGAAGTTCGATTTTTCTATGGTAGTTGAAAGTGTATTGTTAAGTATGGGTCTTGCAAGTATAAAAGCAGTTATTGTTTGAATTGTTGTAGCCAACATAAAAGTCATGCCTGTGCTGTCAAAGTTTTTTTGAGCAATTTTTAAAACGAAGAACAAGCTTATTGCAGAAAAAATAAAAAAAAACAAGTATAAAAAAGGAATGCTGTAATAAAATGTTTCCTGGCTTTCATTTAACAAAGTGTACTCAAAAATTAGATAATGAATACTAAATATAGGCAAGGTTAATAGCAAAAAGAGGGCTAGTAAACCCAAATAGTTATTCGTCATCTTTATTTATATGTTTGACAGGTATGTTTACACGATATAATGGCAAAAAACAGGTGTTAGTATTAAGTTTTAAAAAAAACCAAAGAATATGTTTATTAATTACAACCTTTTATAGAGCTTTTTTTTCTTCTATTTGGGATTCATTTTTAACTTCGTTGATGTTTTTTACAGCGCTCTTCATTACACATGTTGCATTAAAAGTTGCTCCAGGCTCTACCCCAAGTTTTCCAATAATAACATCTCCTATTACATTTGAAGTTGATTTTAAGTTCAGCAAATCTATCGCTTCTAGTTTCCCAGAAAATCTTCCTTCAATATCTATGTTTTGACATTTTATAGTTCCCTCAACATATCCTTTTGGACCAATTACGAGTTTACCTTTTAAAACGCAACTTCCTAATAATGTTCCGTCAATTCTAAAATCAGCATTAGAAACAATATCCCCAGTTAGCTGTGTGCCTTCTGATATTCTGTTGATATTACTTACTATATTTTCAGTTGGTTTTTTTTTGTCAAACATAATTTATTTGTTTTTAGTTATATATTCTTCCAGATTTTTCTTTATTTGAACTACTTTGTAATTGTAGGAAGATATTACATAAGCTTGATCTGTAATTTTATAATCTTTATAGTCTTTTAGTAAAAACAACGTTGCCTGAGCTGATTCTTTTGATTGAAAACCATGCAGAACAACGAAATTAGTAGAGGCGTTATAAACGTCCAATGATCTTTTTACTCGCACATCGCTTCGGTCTTCAATAAAGGCATCAAGTTTTGCGTATAATGCTTGCGTTTCATCATTTTTTATATGGTCTTTTGGAAAAATAATTTTCCAAAAAGTTGATTCGGTTGTAAAATCTAAATTTTCTAAATTTGGAATATCTTTTGACAAAATATCCTCTGCTTGTTTGCCCTCTTTTGTGTTTGGATAGTTTAAGGCCACAAAGTTTAAGGCCTTTTTATAGGCTTCAAGCCCGCTTAAACGAGCTGTTATTTGTGCTTTAAGTAGTTCAAGTTTTGGTGCAATTTCATCTCCAGTGTAAGTGTCAATTAAGGTCGTAACTTTTAAATCAGAATCTCTTATGTTTCCGTTTTCAAATTCTTTATATAGATTGGTATAGATTGCTTCTGGTGACTGACTTCCTTGAGTTTCTTGATTGGGATTTTGAATTATTTGTGCATATCTACTGTCTGGGTATTCTGAAATTATTTGCTGCTTTATTTCATTTAACTTAGTGCTTCCTAAAATTTCATATATCTTAAATAGATTGTATTTTGACGGTAAAATTAAACGTTGTTCTGGCTGATTTTCTAATAGTTTTTCAAATTTTGATGCCGCTAATTTATATTCTTTAAATTTTTCTTTATAAATAGTTCCCAATTGATAATCGGCAAAATTTCGCTCTTTTTTTAAACTATCTAAGACTTTTTTAGTACTTGGCAATTGGCTTATGTAAAAAGCAACTTTATATTCTGGATTCTCAACAATTTGTTTTGTTTTAGAGTCTTTATTTACTTCTTTTTCATTAGAATCTGATGCATTAACAGAAGACGTACTCAAACGCCAATTATCTTTTAAATCTCTTTTGCCCCATTTTTTTTGAAAATCAGTTTTTCCTAATGAAACATTTGTTAGGCTATAAAAATAAAAGAGGCTAGATGTGTTGTTAAACATGTCTTGTGTGGGAGGTGATAAAAGATTAGAGTTACTTGATGATTGAAAGGCTTTATCAATGTTTATAGAATTGTTTTTTGATAGACCTAAACTATTTGCTTTATTTTCTTCAATTAAAGCAAGCCTTTCTTGTTCTTTAAGCTTTATTAAATCTTGTTCTTTTAGTTTTTCTATATGATCTAAATAATAGCTGGATTGTTCGTCAAGAGAAAGACTGACAACATATAAAATACTATCTGCTGCTTTTACAATAGTTTCATATTTAATTACATCTTCTAAATTTTCTCTTTTTTTGTTAATTACTCTGTATTCTCTTGTTTTTTGGCCTAGTTTAGTTAAAGTACTATCGTAATACTTACCTGCCACTAAATATTCAGTATTATAAAAATTAATTTCAGCAATATTTCTATAATTTGATGCAACTAGGTATTGGTCTTCCGTTTGATTTCTTAACGATTTATTGTAATAAAAAACGGCTTGCTTATCTTTGCTTTGTTTGTTATAAAACAAGCCCATTTGGTGATTTAATACGTCTAAAAATGGTCTGTTTTCTCGGTCTTCTAAAAGTTCATTGAAATGCTCAAGAAAAACAATAGTGTCCCCTTTTTCAACATCAAATTGTGACGCTAATTTTGCATGTGCTTGCATGGTGTATTTTTTGGGTGCTTTTCTTTTCATGTCAATAACTTCTTGAAAAGCCATGGCAGCACTGTCTTTAATGTTTAAACTTTCGTATAATTGGCCTATAATAAAAGTATATCTTGCTTTTTGATCTTTTATTTTGGTGTTTGCTTTAGCCGTTTTTAAAACCGCCTGTGCGGTGTCTTTTATTCCTAAACTCATATAGGCTTGAGACAAAATTGCAGACGCGTTAGCCAAATTTTGTCCTTGAAGGTTTTGATCTTTTAAAAGGCGTTTTAAATTATCAATTGCAAGTTGCTCGTTTTCTAATCTAATGTTGATTTTTTCTCTCCAAACCTTAGCGTCATATATTTTATCGCTGTTTGGGTATTTGTATAATATATAATTAAAGGCTTCTAAAGCCGGAATGTATCTTTTGTCATAATACCTAGATTTTCCTAGTAAAATATACGATTCGTCCATTTGAGAATTCTTTTCAGAACCTTCAATATTCATGGAGTGTTTTTGGATGGCTTTAATGGCTTTATCTTCAGAACGTTCAAAATTAGGATTTTTGGTTTCATCGGGGTTCATATCTGCCGCATCTTTTTGCATATATTCGGCAGGTAAAATTTCCCAAAAATTATCTTTATAGTTGCTTTCTAGTTCCGTTAACCCTTTTTCTAATGCCGTTTCACCATTATATAAAATATTGTATTTTGAAGTTTTAGCATGATAAGTTCTGTTTATAAATTTATCTTTCTTGACTGAACAAGAGACAATCAGAAGCGTTAATGCAACAATAATTATATAGGCGTATTTATTGATTTTCAAAGTAAAATAGTTTATTTGTGTATAACTAAAAATATTCTTTTTTAGTATCTGAACTTGTAAAAATACACTTTTTTTGGAACTATGAAAAATTTTAAAGATTTTTGAGCAAACTCGATACTGATTTACAGCAAATAATGGATACGTTATTGGTTATGCGGAAAAAAACATTTCTAATTCTTTTAATGTTTCTGTTGTGGGCACTAGGTCTTTAACAATAATCCCTTTTTCTAAAACCACAATTCTATCAGAAACCTCAACCGTGTGTTGCAAATCATGACTCGAAACTAAAACAGTAATGTTTTGATCTTCGGCCAATTCTTTAATTATTTTTTTTAATCTAAATTGGCTTGTAGGGTCAAGGTTAGCAAAGGGTTCGTCTAAAATAATTACTTCGGGGTTTCCAATTAAAGCACCCACAATACCTGCTTTTTTAGCATTCCCTTTTGATAAGTCTCTCAAGTATTTTTTATTGTTTAGAATTTCTCCATTAAAAAAATCTTCATGCTTTTTTAAAAAAGAATCTACATCTGCTTTATTCCATCCGCGAAGTTCTCCTATAAAATAAAAATATTCTTCGGGTGTTAAATAGCCAATTAAAAAAGTTTCATCAATAAATGAAGAGGTGAACGACTTCCAATCTTCACTGGTATTTATTTGAATGTTGTTTGACGTAATTTTGCCCGAAGTTGGTATTATTAAATCCAACAACATACTAAAAAAAGTGGTTTTTCCGGCTCCGTTATTCCCTATTAATCCAAAGCTTTGCCCTTTTGGAATATCTAAAGTGTCTATTTGTAAAACGGTTGTTCCGTTGTATGTTTTTTTAAGGTTTGAAACGTGTATCATGATTTCTTAATTTTCTTGTTGTTTAAATCCTGCTATGGCTTGATATTTTCTTTTCTTATAGGCTAACGTGATTTTTTTCATAAAAAAAGATCTAAAAATTAGGCCTAAAATTCCTATTATGGCTAATAAAATTGTAGCCGTATTCATGTTTGTCCATTTAAAAAATAAATACCAAAGCAATAAAGGAAACAACATTAAAGGTATTCCTACTATCCATTGTGCTGCTCCAGTTCCTTGATAATTCATAAACGGGCTTTTTTCTAAATCAATTTTCTTTTTATTAAACGAACCTGCATATAAAATTACCAACACATTAATTCCGATATTGTAAATAGCACAGGCCAAATTAATCCATAAAATATGCCATCCAAAATATACATACGGAATAGAAAGTAGCCCTAAAACAAGTGTTGAAAAAGTCATTAATGCTGCCTTTGATGCTAAATAATTTCTAAATTGAATGTTTTGAGCATGAATTAAACTAAAATAATTGCTATCCCAAGCTGGTATAAATTGTCCGAAATTGATCATAAACATTCCGGATGTAAAAATCCCTACGAACACAAAAAAGGCAGGCATTTTTTGATAAACTGGATTGTTATAAAAAATTAAACCATAGGCTAAAATGAGTACGGATAAAAATATAGTTGTTCTTGGTCTTTTGTTTCTCCATATTAATTTTAAATCGAGTTGTAAAAAAGGTGCTATAGATCCAAAACGTTTTGTCCATGTTAAATCAGTTGTTTCGGCAGTGGTTGTTTTTGACTTTAGGAAACTATCCAAATAGAAATTTTTTGACAGAAAACTATAATTTAAAAAATAAATTGCTCCCAAAACAGCTAAAAGACTAATAATAGTAAGTGGATTGTTGGAAACAAACAGCATTGCATTTGCAATACTTTCACTAATGCTAAAAATATTGAAATAATCTAGAACCCCTAAAATTAATCCCATAACAACAAAAGGAATAAACTTTGACAGTTGTGCTGTAAAACTTTTTTTGATTAAAAAATTAATATAATTTAAAATGATGTTTATTAAAAAAACACTTATAAACCAAGTAATTGCTTGTGAAGCAGTAATTGCTTTTTCTGAATAAGCAATAAGGGTAAAAGGAATAAAAATGAATAAGGAAATTAAATTGTAAAAGGAAAACAAGCTTTTTACCAAAACATAATTAATGATTTTTTTCTTTTTTATGTTTTGCGTTAAAAAAGATTTCATGTTGATAACAGGCAAAGTTTGCATAAAAAAACGAAGAATTAATTGAAATCCAATCCAAGAAGCAATATAGTTTTGAATAGACAGAAAAGGATTTGTTTTTGGAAAAATTTCTTCTAATATTTTATATAAGCCTAAGCCTAATGCTAAAAAAGAAAGCGAAAAATATAGAGCAAAAAAACCGAGCAGCATTTTAAGAGCTATGCTTTTTTCTACGCTAGAAGATCTAAAAAACGATTTCCATTCTAATTGTAAAAAGTGTTTTATCATGATTCGTTCTTTGGTTTTTTGTTAACTATTTGTAGCTTAAAAACTGATTTTTTACACCGTATTTGCTAATTCATATTCGGGGTAGGTTTCTTTGAGGTATTTTTCTGCTTTTGAAGGAATAATTTTAACAACAATATAAGTGACCAATAAAAACGTTACAATAAATAAACTAAATCCAAATAAAAAATAGTCATTAGGCATGTCTCCTGAAAAACTATTGATGGTAGTAAACATATGGGCAGGTAAAGTTAATATAATAGACATAGTGCCATAGCCCGAAATTATTTCTTCAAAGAGCCAAATTTTTCCTGTTTTTGATTTTCTTTTTTTCTTTTTTTTGTGTTCATAAATTATAATCGGCATTAGCATTATATACAGAGTAATTATAAAATAAGCTATGAACTCATTAAAAAAATAAAGTTTAAAAAAATAAAACAAACCTAAAACCATACTTAGTGTTAGAATAATTTTTGGAATCGTAAAAAAATCTTTTAAATGAGACCAAATAATTTTGTTGTATTTTTTACCTAAGGCTGCCTGCCGTTTTTCAACCACATCCATAAAACCAAAAACACCAAATTTTTTGAATTCAATTTGTAAAGCTTCTTCAAAATTTTGTTTTGGGTTATGCAACCATTGTTCTTCAATTGCGTTGGCCAAATGATCGACTAATTCGGTTTGCAAATCGTACCATTCTACATAATGTTGCCTTGTGAATTGGTATAAACGTTGTATTTGTTGATTATTTAGTTTCATTATCCTTTTGTCTTTTTAATAAAATTTATGTTAACTTTTGATAATTTCATCTTAATAACTCAATTTAGGATTCACAATAGTTTGCATGTTTTTTATAAATTCTTCCAATTCCGAAAGTCTGTTTACGGTTTCTTTTGTGCCTTTTTCGGTTAGTTTATAATATTTTCTTAATCGATTATCTACTTTTTCAACCTCAACATCTAATAAGTCTTCGGCTTCTAATTTATGTAACGCAGGGTACAAAGCACCTTCGGTAATGTTTAACTCACCTTTGGTAATTTGTTTTACCTTTTGTGTAATTTCGTAACCATACATTCTGCCGTTTTCTTCTAACAACTTCATGATAATGGTGTTTAAACTTCCTTTATACAATTGCGAATTTTTCATTTTAGGTTTTTTTACAACACAAATATACATAATATTCTTATACATTAGAATCTTATGTATAAATTTAATACATTTTTATTTTTTTACTATTCTTTGTTTTCTGTTTTTGTAGTATTTTTGTAAAAAATATATACATGTCCGCATTTTATAAACTCGCTATAAAAGAAATTAAAAGAGAAACCCCTAATGCCGTTTCAATACTTTTTAATGTTCCTGAAGAATTAAAAACCAATTATATATATATTGCCGGTCAATATGTAACGATTAAGCTAAGTCTTGACGGACAAGAAATTCGAAGAGCTTATTCTATTTGCAGCAGCCCAAAAAGTGGTGAACTACGAATAGCTGTAAAATCTGTGAAAAATGGTTTCTTTTCCAAATTTGCTAACGAAAGCTTAACTGCGGGCAGCTTATTAGAAGTGGGCACACCTGAAGGAAAGTTTGTTTTTGAACCTGATTTTGACAAACAAAAAAATTATGCTGCGTTTGTTGCCGGTAGCGGAATTACTCCTGTCATGTCAATCATACAAACGGTTTTAGAGCAAGAGCCAAACAGTACTTTTGTTTTGGTATATGGTAATAAAAACAAAGAAGAGACAATTTTTTACCAACAATTGCATGATTTGCATTTAAAATATGTAGGCCGTTTATTTTTACATTATGTGTATAGTAAAACTAATGTTGATGGTGAACTTTTTGGCAGAATTGATAAGGCAGCTGTAAATTTTGTATTGAAAAACAAACATGCACAAAAAGAGTTTTATACCTATTATTTGTGTGGCCCAGAAGACATGATTAACTTAGTTTCAAGCACCTTAAAAGAAAATAATGTGGTTGAAAAAAGTATTAAGTTTGAATTGTTTTCGAGTCCAACTTCAGAAAATGATGCTGCAATAGCTCAAGAAGGTCATACAAAAATTACGGTTTTGGTAGACAACGACCAAACCACTTTTGAAATGAGCAAAAAACAAACGCTGTTAGAGGCGGCTTTGAAACAAGGTTTAGACGCTCCTTATTCGTGTCAGGGTGGAATTTGCAGCAGTTGTATTGCGCGAATAACATCGGGGACAGCAGAAATGAAGAAAAACAACATTTTAACTGATACTGAAGTTGCAGAAGGTTTGGTTCTAACTTGTCAGGCACACCCTACATCGGCAGAAGTTTTTGTAAATTATGATGATGTTTAAAAATTAGTGATTAGTGATTAGTGATTAGTGATTAGTGATTAGTGATTAGTGATTAGTGATTAGTGATTAGTGATTAGTGAAATATACTAAATGCTAAGCCTTTCTAACTTTTTTTATCCAATACATTATAAAAATTGTTCCAACAATTGAAGGTGAAATCCAGTAGATTAAGCCTTCAAAACGTAGACCTGCAACTAAAAAAGCAGTAATTGAAGCAATATATGCACCTGACATTTTTCCAATATGAAAAGGTAGGATTTTTGTTTTATCTATGCTTTTATAAAATTTAAAGTCTCTTATTGAGGTTAATAAAGCCGTTAGTCCAAAAAACAGATATAAGATTCCACCAGAATTATTTCTTAGAAGAAAGTAAGTTCCAAAAAACAACATGACTAAAGAGGCAACAAACATTACACCTGAAATCAATTTATCTGTGAAATTTGCTTCTTTTTTCTTTTGGAATAAAAGGATTCTATTTCCTGAAATTACTAAGTAAATTGTAAAAATTCCGATTAAGAATAAAAAGTTGTTTTCATGATTTGGTAACCCACAAATTGGTAGAGAAATTAAAGAACTAATCACCATTCCATAAGAAAAAACTTTTCCTGCTTTTTGGTGATTTGCACTTCCTTTTATAAATAAAATACTTGCTAAACCTGATAAAAGAGCAATTCCTCCAAAAAAAGCGTGAATATAAATGAAGATTTTAATGACTTGTTCCATGATATTTTAATTTTATAGAACAAACTTATATCAAATAGGTTGCTTGAAATATTTTAATATTCTGAACTGTTGAAATAGGTTGATGAGTTGTTATTTTCTAACTAATTCTCAATGCTGGATACTACTTTTTCAACTGAAATACTTCGCATTACATCTTCATAGCCAGGAACAATTTTATTTCCATAAACAGATGTTGGTAATAAAGGATACTTTGTTCTATCCGAAATCAAACAGTTTACCATAGGTTGATTAAAAGGCTTAAAGCCCGCATAAGGATGGGTTGCTCCCCAAAGTGTAACAACCTTAACTCCAAGCATTGCGGCAATATGTGAGTTGCCTGAGTCCATGGAAAGCATTATATCTAAATTTGAAATCAAATGCAATTCTTCAGAAAAAGATAATTTTCCGGCAACAACAATTACGTTTGCATTATTATTTTGTAATTGATTTAATTTTTGAATTTCAGTTTTACCACCTCCAAATAATAAGATTTTTTGATTGTGTTTTTTTGATAATTCATTAATTACTTCTTGCATTAAATCTTGTGGGTAAACTTTACTTTCGTATTGAGCAAATGGTGCAATTCCAATTAAATTCATTTCAGAAAAAGCTTCAATTTTACTCAAAACTACAGTTGACAAAATTGCTTTTTCAGGAAATTTTGGATTGGTTAAATCAATTTGAAAACCTAATTTATTAAAGGTTTCAATATGTCTTTCAAACATTGATTTTGTAGGTTCAAAAATCTTGTTTTCAGCACGAGTTAATGCTTTTTTATCTGTCCGTCCTTTATCCGTTGCAGCTGATTTTATTCCTATAGAAAAAAATAAAATTCGAATTACTTTTGAACGTAACACATTGTGTAAATCAGCAATATGTGTAATCTTTAGTTTCTTTAAGTCTAGAAACAAGCGAATTAATCCTAAAAAGCCTTTGTGACGTTTTTTTACATCAACAGCAAAAAAAGACACGTTTTCAAGGCTGTCAAAAAAGGGCCTAAAAAAAGGTCTAGAAACAATTGTGATTTTTACCTCTTTATGCTGAATAGAAAAAGCTCTCAATACAGGAACGGTCATTGCGACATCACCCATGGCTGAGAGCCTTATTACCAGTATGTGTTTATTTGTTTGCATTGCTAAAATGCTTATTTTTTACTCTGATATAAAACAGGATTTAACTCATCGTCATTATACATTTTCATTTGTTTGTATACTTTCATAAATTTATCACCGTTTTCAATATCTACAACTAATTGACTGATTGAAGAAAACATATCGCTTTTTTGATCTAAAAGCACGTTTAATTTTTCTTGACATTTAGCTCTATGTTCCGACGAAGCTTCTTTTCGGGTTGCTTCTTCATTCATATGATATATTTTTAAAGCTAAAATAGATAAACGATCAATTGCCCAGGCCGGACTTTCGGTGTTAATTTTTGCTAATGGTTTAACTTGAACAGTACTATATTTTTGAAGAAAGTAGCCGTCTATATATTCAACCATGTCGGTACGGACTTGATTAGAAGCGTCAATTTTTCTTTTTAAAACAAGGGCTGCTACTGGATCAATTTGTGGATCACGAATAATATCTTCATAATGCCATTGAACAGTATCTACCCAGTTTTTAGCAAATAATAAATGTTCGATTTTATCTTTGGGAAAAGGGTTGTTTATAGGTTGGTCAACAAGGTCGTGAACATGATAATCGTTTATACTTTGTTCAAAAATGGAATAGGCAAGTTTTGCAAACATGGTTGTGTACTATTAATTTCTACAAAAATAGATAATTTTATACTTATAGCCCGAAAAAGAAAAGAATATTTCGATGTCTTTTGTTTGTAGCAGTTTTGAGAGATCTGTTTTTAAAAAAACTACAGGTTATGCTCTAAATGATATAAAAACAACCATTTAATTTAAATTTATAATTGCAAAACAAATAGTGTAATAGAAACAACGAACAATACATAAAGGGTTGTTTCTTTCATCCAATTTGTTTTTATTTTTTCAATAAAATTTGCACCTAAAATAGCTAAAGAAGGCAAACAAAATATGAGATAACTGTTGTTTTTATGGTTTGATAAAACATAAATTAACAGGCCTAGTATAAAGGCAAATATAATTTTTTGATGAGTAGCGTGGGTATTAAAGGGCTTGTTTTGAAAATCAAATGCTTGAGTAGAAAACAAAAGCAATGCAACCGAGCTAAAAACAGCCAATGCAATATTTTGATAAATAGTGTCAAAATAACTAAAATTAAAACTAACGGATATATCATTCACAATTGAAGAAAGCAATTGATTTTGAAAAATTAAATCAATTAATAAGGTAATATTTGCAACAACAAAGAGTGCTAAAAAAGGGATAATCCAATTTTTATAACTTCCTGAAACATGAAAAATTATAGTAATAAACACTAATATAATATATGTAATACACCAAAAATGAAATAAAGCCGCTATAAATATCCAAAATGAGGCGTCAAATATTTTTTCTTTTGTGCTTCTTAGGTTTTGCAAAGTAATTAATTTTCTTGTTGCTAAAAGCAAGAAAAAATTTGCAATAATTACATTTGGATTGGAAAAAATTGTTGGAAAGAAAAATAGAAAAATAGAAAACAAAAAAATAGCATAATTGTTTAATTTAGTCAGGTTGTTTCGAAGAACTAAATAATTATAAATAACATAAGAGGTCAGCAATAAAACAAATATTCCTATTTTTTGTGCAATAGACCATCCGTCATTTATGGTGCCTGGATCTTTAAATTGATATAAAAAATATAAGAGAAACGAAGTTATTCCTATAATTAAATAATTAATTGGTCTTGTTTTACTAAAAATGTTTGCTATCATAAAGATATTGTATATTTTTGCAGTGTAAATATAATACTATAAAAAAATGAAAGCATTTTTTGAAGGAATACAGACACTTTTTGTTGATTTTTTATTCTGGCCATATGATCAGTTAAGATCATTAGAACTTACAAGTTGGTGGTCAGCAAACATTGTTAATTGGATGTTTATTATTATTTGTATTTGTGCAATGGCTTATTGGACCATTCAATTAAATATCTTCAAAAACAACAATGAAGATGAAGATGACACAACAGCCCACTCGTTTTTAAAATAAATTTTTTCTCCAAAGAAGAAAAACGCTAGAGATCAAAACCAATATCTCTTCTATAATTCATCTTATCAAAGTGTAATTTATTTATATTTTGATAAGATTCTTTTATGGATTCTTCAAAGGTATTTCCAAAAGATGTAACGGCCAAAACCCTACCTCCATTTGAAACTATTACTCCATTTACTGATTTAGTACCTGCATGAAAAACTAGGGAATCTTCAATTTTATCTAAGCCTAATATTTCTTTTCCTTTTTCATATTCTTCAGGATATCCACCAGCTACTATCATAATAGTTGTCGCGCTTCTTTCGTCTATTTCTAGAGTAATCTTATTTAATTCTTGTTTTGCTATGGCATCAAAAATTTCAACTAAGTCTGATTTTAATCGTGGCATAACTACTTCTGTTTCAGGATCACCCATTCTTACGTTATATTCTATAACAATTGGTTCTCCTTTAACGTTTATTAGGCCAATAAAAACAAAGCCTTTATAATCAATATTGTCGTTTTGAAATCCTTGAATGGTTGGTATTACAATGCGTGTTTCTATTTTTTTTAACAATAAGGCATCTGCAAAAGGAACTGGCGAAACAGCGCCCATACCGCCCGTGTTTAGGCCTGTATCGCCTTCGCCAATACGTTTATAGTCTTTTGCTGTTGGCAAAATTTTATAGTGTTTTCCGTCTGTTAATACAAAACAGCTCAGTTCGATACCGTCTAAAAATTCTTCGATGACTACTTTTGAGCTTGCGGCACCAAATTTAGCGTCAACTAACATACTTTTTAATTCGGCTTTAGCTTCTTCTAAGTCATTTAATATTAAAACACCCTTTCCTGCTGCTAAACCGTCTGCTTTTAATACGTAAGGGGCATCAAGCGTTTCTAAAAATTTACACCCTTGTTCAACAGTTTGGGCAGTAAAGCTTTCGTATTTGGCGGTTGGTATGTTGTTTTTTACTAAAAATTGTTTGGCAAATTCTTTACTACCTTCTAATTGAGCACCGCGTTTTGAAGGGCCTATTACGGGAATTTGAATTAAGTCTGAATCATTTTGAAAAAAATCATAAATCCCATTTACTAGTGGATCTTCTGGTCCAACTACAACCATATTGATGTTGTTTTGAAGAACAGCTTTTTTAACAGCTTCAAAATCATTTGGATTAAGTTCAATATTTGTAGCTATTTGATTTGTTCCTGCGTTCCCGGGTGCTACAAAAAGTTTTGAACATTTATTACTTTGCAACATTTTCCATGCTAATGCATGTTCTCTTCCCCCTGATCCTAAAAGTAAAATATTCATTTTTTGTGTTGTTTGTTTGGCAAAAATACTTTGTTTGTGTTTGATATAAAAGCTTAGTAAGCATTTTCTTCGCCTTTAATGATATTAATAACCGTTATAAAGATTATTTTAATATCCATGATAAACGACCAGTTTTCAATATAAAACACGTCATATTTAACTCTATTAATCATGTCTTCTTCTTCTTGTATTTCGCCTCTAAATCCTTTTACTTGTGCTAAGCCTGTAACGCCGGGTTTTATATAATGTCGAACCATATATTTTTGTATTTTATTACCATACGCTTCATTTTGAGACCATAAATGCGGCCTGGGGCCTACTACCGACATATCTCCTTTTAGTACATTAAAAAATTGAGGTATTTCGTCAATACTTGTTTTTCTTAGGATTCTTCCTGTTTTAGTAACTCTTGGATCGTTTCTTGAAGCTGGTGTTTCGCCTAGTCCGTTTAACTTCATTGATCTAAATTTATAACAAAAAAACCCTTTTTCATTTATTCCCGGCCTACTTTGTTTAAAAAACACAGGGCCTTTAGATTCTATTTTTATTAAAATCGCTAAAATTGGCGTAATCCAAGATAATATAAAAACAATTATAAATAGCGAAAAAACTATGTCAAAAAACCTTTTAGCAAATTGAATTGAAGGATCATGAAGGGCGGTTTTTTGAAGTGTTAAAACCGGAAATAAGTCATAATAATTAAGTTTAAATTTTTTAGATAATATTGTAGAATTGTCTGGTATAAATTTTATTTCTATTTTATTTTTATCTGAAAAATGTACCAAATCTTTCATTTTTTCATTGGAAATTTCGTTTAAAGAACAGTAAATTTCATCTATTTCATGTTTTAAACAAAACACAGGTATATCATCTATTTTGCCTAAAATTTGTTTGTTTTTATTTTTATCCGAAAAGAAACCCTTAAAACGATATCCATAATCGTCTCTTTCATCAAAAATGTTTTTTAAATGAATTGATTCTTCTGTAAACCCTATAATTATTGTGTTTTTTAAATTATTACCTGTAGCTAGTCTGTATTTTTTTAAGTAATAAAACAAGGCTGTTTTTAAAAACATGATAATTAAAAAAAGGGATGATACATAAAAAAAAATTGCTTCGCTATTAAAAACCGCTTTTGTATAAAATGGAAAAAAAGCAATAATTATTAATGTAAAAAAACCAGCCTGTCTAACAATTTTTGAGAGTATTTCTACTGGAGTTGTATATCTGTAAACTTCATAAAATTTGTTAAAAACAGACACTAGGATCCATGCCAAAAACAAGAACATTTTTAAATGAATGTGCTTAATCTTTAAATCATCCAAAAAGTAAGGAGAAAAAATTAATACAAATGTAATGTCTAAAAAAAAACTTATGGGTCTAATATATTTTGAATACCTACCTTTATTCATCTAATAAATGTATTTTGTAAAATCTTTGTGCTCTTCTTTTGCTAATTCTTCAGCAGATAATGATTTAAAATAATCATAGGTTATTTTCATTCCTTGCTCTCTAGATACTTTAGCGTTCCAGCCTAATATTTCTTTAGCTTTTGTTGTGTCGGGTTGTCTTTGCATGGGGTCGTTCATCGGCAGTGGATGGTATACAACTTTTTGATTTGTTCCTGTTAATTTAATGATTTCATCTGCAAAATCTTTTATTGTAATTTCATCAGGATTACCAATGTTTACGGGCAAATGATAGTCGGAAAGTAATAGCCTATAAATACCTTCTACTTGGTCATCTACATAACAAAAAGAACGGGTTTGACTTCCATCTCCAAAAATAGTTAAATCCTCACCACGTAATGCCTGACCAATAAAAGCGGGTATTACGCGACCATCGTTTAGTCGCATTCTGGGTCCATAGGTATTAAAAATCCTAACTATACGTGTTTCTAAACCATGAAAGGTGTGATATGCCATGGTTATGGATTCTTGAAAGCGTTTTGCTTCGTCATAAACACCTCTAGGGCCA
Organism: uncultured Flavobacterium sp.; assembly: GCF_963925415.1. Taxonomy (GTDB): domain Bacteria; phylum Bacteroidota; class Bacteroidia; order Flavobacteriales; family Flavobacteriaceae; genus Flavobacterium. Next base: position 20,803 of record NZ_CAWUTS010000035.1, read on the forward strand.
ATGGTATTTACGTTTCCGTAATATTCTTCTGTTTGAGGATGAACTAATGGGTCTCCATAAATTTCTGATGTAGATGCAATAAGAATACGCGATTTTTTTACTCGAGCTAATCCTAACAAATTATGAGTACCTAACGATCCAACCTTTAAGGTTTGAATGGGTATTTTTAAATAATCAATAGGGCTTGCTGGAGATGCAAAGTGTAAAATATAATCTAAATTTCCATGAACATGTACAAATTTTGTAATATCATGATGATAAAACTCAAAGTTTTTATCCTTAAACAAGTGCTCTATATTTTTTAAGTCACCTGTAATTAGATTATCCATACCCATAACAAAATATCCTTCTTTTATAAATCTATCACATAAGTGTGAGCCTAAAAAACCTGCTGCTCCTGTTATTAAAATTCTTTTCATATTTTAAGTGTTAACCTTTTTGTTAATTTTATCTTAATACTAACGTTTTTGAATGGCTTTTATTGTGGATGTTTTTGAATTAAAAAGGCAATAAAATATAGTAAAAAAAACAACACCTCTTTGTCTCCATAAAAAACTTTCGGTCAAAAATAAACTTATCATTAGAATTGCAAAAGCAATATGTATAAAATCTTTCTTTTTAATACCGTTTTTAAGGTTATAAAGCAGCATTATGCTCAAAAGCAAAAAACCAAAAACACCTAACTCAGCAAAAACTTGGATATATTGATTGTGAAAATTCTTTTTTTGGTAGCCTTCTGTTGTTTCATTTCCTTGAAAAACATTATATTGAATTCCTTTTTTTTCTATTTTTTTATAAGAAGCGTTTAAACCAAAGCCTGTCCAAAAAATATTTTCTTCTTTTAAAAATTCAAAAAATAAGCGCGCTTGATATACACGAAATGATGATCCTGAAAAATAATCTGTTTGATTAAACTTCTCATTGAACCAAGCTTCTTTCATGCTTATTATGTTAGTGCCAACCTCTTTCTTGTTAATAACAGTGTGCCCTATATTGCTGTCTGACTTTATTTTAAATTCAAAAACAATACGTTCTTTTACTACGTTTAAAAATAAAAATGATGCAATAATCATTCCTAAAATAATTATGTTTTTCAACCTCATTTTATTTGCCGACTTAGAATAAAAGAAAAAATAAATTACTATTAAAACGCAAGTTGTAAAAATAATGATCTTAGATGACAACAATAAAAGAAATCCATATAAAAAAAAGGAATATAAAAAATCCTTTATTGATTTTGTGTCTTTAGTTAAAAAATAAAAAAAAGCTAGACTTACAAAAACTGAAAAATGAACAGCATTTAATTCTTTTGAAACTAAATTGTGAAAGAAAAAAACATTTATATTTCTATTTAATATGTAATTGTTAAATGCTTTTAAAATAAAAAATGCAGATAAAAAAACTATCGAGTAGCTGTAATATTCGAGGGTTTTACTTTTATATTTTTCGTAGTCTATTGCTGAAATTAAAAACGATAAAGGAATAATTAAAAGAGGTAATCCTGTAGATAAAGCATTTATTGTTGCTGTTTTTTCTGTTGACCAAAAAAATGATACGGCCATTAATGCATAGAATAGCATTAATAAGAATGTGTATTTTTCTTTTTTCTTACGTTTTTTAGCAAAAACAGTTTGTAAAATAAAAATAAAAATAAAAAAACTATTAATCAAATGATGAAATGGAATTGTTATTAATGCTAAAAATAAAAATAAAAAACCACGATTATTTTTTAAATAGGCTAGTATGGTTCTGATAAAATTCAAATAATAAAACATAAGGCTTATTTAAGAATGCAAGATATAGCTTTTTTCTTCTTGATACAATTTTTAGTTTGACTGAATATTTATATAAAAAAAAGATGTTAATTTAATTATAGTTTTATATTTGCAGGTATAACAATGATTTTAAGTGAAGAAAGCAATTATTACAGGCATAAATGGACAAGACGGCGCGTATTTAGCACAATTTTTGTTGAATATTGGATATGAAGTAACTGGTTTTACCCGAAAAAATACAGCGTCATTTAAAGGCTTAAATTATTTACAAATAAAGGACAAGGTAAAAATAGTTGAATGTAATTTATTAAATATTGAGCAAGTTTCTAAATTATTAGGCGCCATTGAACCTGATGAAATATATAATTTATCTGCACAAAGCTCTGTATCTAAATCATACCAAGAGCCAATAGATACTTTTGAATTTAACACCTTAAGTGTCTTTAACATAATAGAGTCTATCAAAAAAACAAACCCCTCTATAAAATTATATCAGGCTAGTAGTAGCGAAATGTTTGGAAGTGTTAAAAAACTGCCTATAACAGAAGAAAGCATAATACATCCTGTTAGTCCTTATGCTATTTCAAAAGTAGCGGCTCACTATACATGTGTTAATTATAGAGAAAGTTATGGCATGTTTATTTCTTGTGGAATTTTATTTAATCATGAATCTTATCTAAGGAATGACACTTTTTTTATTAAAAAAGTGATTAGAGAAAGTTTAGAAATTTCGTTAGGAAAAAGGGAAATATTAAAAGTAGGAAATATTGATATTAAAAGAGATTTTGGTTTTGCGCCTAAATATGTAGAGGCTATGTATTTGATGCTTCAACAAGAAAAACCTTGCGACTTTTTAATTTGCTCGGGAAAATCGGTTAGTTTAAGAGAAATTATATACTATATTTTTGAAAAACTAAAAATTTCGAAAAGTTTATGCATCATTGACCCTGCATTTTATCGCCCTTCTGATATTGAAGACATATATGGTATAAACGAAAAAGCAAAAAAAGAACTAAATTGGAATTATGACTTTAATTTCTTTGAGGTTTTAGATCTTTTATTAGAAGAAGAGGTTAAAAATTATAAAAACAAATAAGTTATTGATTTATGAGTTATAAAAAATCGGCAAACAGGGTTGTTATATCCTTTCTTGGTTAAAATGTTCAAGTATCCAGAACTTTAAATAAAAACAGGTGCATAAAGTTTTAAACAATCATCTTATCATGAGCGGTTTTTACAAAGGAGTTTCCGGACTTTCTTTGTTTGTTTCTATACGCCTATTATTAGATTATTTAGGGGCAGATAATTATGGCTTATGGGTGCTCGTTTTTACTTTATTTCAATTGGTTCTATTAATGGACATTGGCGTTCAAAGTTCGTTAAAAACTCAAATTCCCGTTTTGGTTCATGAAGGTAAAAAAGAGTTAATTAAGAGTTATATAAAAACCACTTATAAAATTTCAATTTATATTGCTGTTTCCCTTTTTATAATATTTGTTTTATTTACTTTCTTTGTTGATTTAAAAGAATTTTTTAATATTGGTTTTCAATCTTCTGTTTTTATTAATTTTCTTTTTCTGTTCAATGTGTTTTTTTTCTGTATTTCTTTTGTGGCAAATATTCATAAATCTTTATATGTTGCTTTTTTAAAAGGAAAATATTCTGAACAATCTGTTGCTGTTAATCAAATCGGAATTTTAATTTTAATTGTTTTATTAATCTCGTTTTTTCCAAATATAAGTTCTGAAAGGAAATTAATTTACATATCAATAATAAATGGTGTTTTTACTTTTTTAGTTAATATAGGATATACGATTGGCTTTTTTAAATTAGAAAAACTAACCTTAAGTGATTCTGTAAAAACAAATTTTTTATTTGTTAAAAGATTTTTAAAATTAGGATTTAAATACATGGTTGTTCAGGTAAGTGTATTGGTTATTTTTATTTCTGATACTTATATTATATCTCATGTCTTTAAACCCTCTGAAATTATTCCTTATGAAATAGTAAACAAACTATTTCAATTTCCGTTCATGATTTTGTTTGCCGCTCTATCACCTCTTTGGTCCATGTTTGCTAAAAATTATATCGAAAAAAACAAAAAAGAACTCCTGCAATCGTTTAAAAAATTTAACAGGTCTTTTATTTTAATATGTCTTTTAGTCGCTCTTTTCATTTATATAAGCCCTTTTGTAATTTCAGTGTGGATAAAAAATCCCGTTCAAATTCCGAGTTATTTAATTTTATTAACCGGTATTGTAACGTTATTGCGTGTTTATACTACCTTTTACTCTTTTTTTTTAAACGGAATAGGAAATTTAAATGCATATATCTTACTTTTAATAATTAGTGTTGTGATTAAAATACCCTTGTCCTATTATTTTATAGATTTGGGTTATGGAATAAATAGTGTTGTGATTTCGTCTTTGATTATAATGTTGGTTTGGATGTTGGTTATCCCTTTTAAGTGTTATCAATTAGTTAAAATAATTAAAAAATAAATGAATAGTTTCATATATAAAAACAAGAGTTTTTTTTTAGATTTAAAAAGAGTTTTTAACAACTTTTTTGGAGTAGAAATAATAAAATACCCTACTCCAGAGTTGGACCGACGCATTAAATTGCTTAAAAACTTCAATATTGACGTCGTAATTGATGTTGGTGCTAATATAGGCCAATATGGTTCTGAATTAAGAAATATAGGATATACCGGAAAAATAATTTCGTTTGAACCTACTTCAGGTGCTTTTTTAAAATTAAACAAAAGAGCTTTAAAAGATTCTTTGTGGGACGTATATAACTTGTCTCTTGGTGAACGAGACGGAACCTCATCTATAAATATTTCGAAAAACTCGGTAAGTAGTTCTATATTAAAGAATCTGCCTCAACTAACAGAAAGCGCACCTGATGCAACTTATATTAATAAAGAAACCATTATAATAAAAAAACTAGACAGTCTTTTTGATGATTTAGAAATAAAAAATAAAAATATTTATCTCAAAATAGATACGCAAGGATACGAAAACATGGTGCTTGAAGGGGCAAAAGAATCTTTAGAACATATAAGCGGTATTCAAATTGAAATGGCTTTAATACCCTCTTATGAAGGAAGTTTAACCTTTGAAGAAATGAGCGATAAACTAAAAAACCTTGGCTTTAAACTTACGACCATAGAAAGTGGTCATTACAATAAAAAAACCGGAGAACTTATTGAAGTTGATGGTGTGTTTTTTAAAAATTAAAATTAATAATATGATTGCATTCAACAAACTTTCCATAATAATTCCGGCTTACAACGAAGGACCAACCATTCATTTTATATTAGATAAATTGCAACAAGTTGACTTACTAAATAATATAGAAAAAGAAATTATTATTGTTAACGATTGTTCCAAAGATAATACCGAGGAAGCTATTAATAATTACATGAATTCTAACCCAACAATTAACATTCAGTATTTTAAACACGAAGTTAATAAAGGAAAAGGTGCTGCCTTGCATACTGGTATTCAAAAAGCAACGGGTGATTATTTAATTATACAAGACGCCGATTTAGAATATGATCCGCAAGAGTATAATTTACTTTTAAAACCGGTTTTAGATGGTTTTGCTGATGTGGTTTTTGGCAGTAGATTTACTGGTGGAAATCCACATAGAATTTCCTTTTTTTGGCACACTATTGGTAATAAATTTTTAACTTTTTTATCAAATATGTTTACCAATTTGAACTTATCAGATATGGAAACTTGTTATAAATTGTTTAATACTAAGGTAATTCAATCTATAAAATTAAGAGAAAATCGTTTTGGTTTTGAACCCGAAGTTACTGCAAAAATATCAAGAATACCCAAAATTAGAATTTATGAAGTGGGCATTTCTTATTACGGTAGAACGTATGAAGAAGGAAAAAAAATAGGTTGGAAAGATGGCTTTAGAGCTATATATTGTATCTTAAAATACGGACTTTTTAGAATAAAATAAAATGGAAACAAAAGAAATTGATTTAGAAGGTTTAGAAACTTTAAATGTTATTGAAAAAGCAAATAAATTCAATAAATGGATGTATGATACTATCAAACCCCACTGCAAAGGAAAAATATTAGAAATTGGAAGTGGTATAGGAAATATATCTGAATATTTCATTAAAGACAATCAAAATATTGTTCTTAGCGACTTAAGGGATAATTATATAGAAATAGCCAAAAATAAATTTGCGAATGAAGTGTTAAAAATTGATTTGGTAGATGCTGATTTTGATACTAAATACAGTAATTTAGTAGGCACTTTTGATACTGTTTTTGCTTTAAATGTTGTAGAACATATAAAAGATGATTTGCAAGCCATTGCAAACTGCAAAAAACTTTTAAAAAAAGGAGGTCATCTTATCATTCTTGTGCCTGCTTATCAAAGCTTATATAATCAATTTGATGTTGAATTAGAGCATTTTAGAAGATATACACACAAGAGTTTAAAAAAAATAATAAACGCAAACCAACTAAACATAAAAAAAACATTTTCATTTAATGTAATTGGCATATTAGGATGGTATGTTACAGGTTCTATTTTAAAGAAAAAAACCATTCCCGAAGGGCAAATGGGGTTGTTTAATAAATTAGTTCCTATATTTAAACTTGCCGATTTGCTCACTTTTAAAAAAATTGGGTTGTCGGTAATTTGTTTTTCAGTAAAAAATTAGACTATGTTGATACTATTATTTTTATTTTTTATTTCAACATTATTGTTCTATATTTATGGAGTTTTTTTTATTTCGATCTTTGACAACAATAACAACAAATATTCTTTTTTTGATTCTTTTTTTATAGGTTTTTGTTTTATTGGAACAATACTAAACTTATGGTCAATCTTTTTACCAACAAATATAACTTCTATAATTTTTTTAATACTTTTTGGATTTTATATTTATTACAAACAAAAAAATCATTTAAATTTAAAAGCAAAAAATCTATATAGAAAAATTAAAGAAAACAAGCTTATTTCTTTATTGATATTTTTTATAATATTAATACAATTATTATATTCTGTAGGAATTCCAAAAAATTATGATTCTTATCTTTATCATATTAATGCAATACAATGGAATGAAAAGTTTTCTGCAGTTCCTGGTTTAGCAAATTTACATGATAGGTTTGGTTTTAATTCTTCTCAATTTGTTTTATCTGCTGCTTTTTCTTTTAATGATCTTTATAATCAATATATATTTATAACTAATTCATTATGTTTTTTAATTCTAATTATTTGGATATTACTTTATTCAATACATAAGAAAGACTTGTTTGGCATAATTGCACTACTGTTTGGATATTATTTTTTTTATCAATATTACGCAGATTTTTCTTCACCAAGTACAGACTTGATTCCAAATTTATTATTTGGATATTTAATGTTAAAATTAATTTTTAATGCTAATTCAATATATAACAAAAGTTTACTTTACATAGCACTTTCTTTTTTTATAATTACTTTTAAAATTTCACTTATACCAATAGTAATTGTTGGTTTAATTTCAATTTATTATCAAAAGCAAAACTTCACATTTTTAATAAAAAAAACTATTCTTTTTGGTTTTGTATTTATATTACCATGGATTATTAGAAATGTAATCTTAACAGGATATTTAATTTATCCATTAGCAAGTGTTGATGTTTTTAACTTTGATTGGGAAGTTTCAAAAAATAGTGTTGTTGATATTCAAAAATGGATTAACTCGTGGGCTAGAATCCCTTTTGCAGAACATACCAAAGTTCTTTCATTGTCATTTAAAGAATGGTTTACTATATGGTGGGAAAACAATTCCCTTATAAGAAATAAAGTTATTTTTATAATTTCAACTTCTGCGCCTATATTCTTTTCTTTATACTACTTTTTAAATAAAAAGGAAGTTAAATCAAATATATTAATTTCATTTATTATCTCTTATTTAACATTTTTACTTTGGTTGTTTACAGCTCCAGATATTCGGTTTGTTTTTGCTTGTTTATTAATTTTATGTGTATATCCACTTTTAATTTTAAAAAAATATATCTACCATTTTGATAAGCTAATTAAGGTAATAATACTTTTTTTTGGAATGTTTTTCTTTTATACTTTTTTTAGTGTTGGTTACAAAATATTTATAGATGAATTTAGAAGTTTTAATAAATTCGAAAACTATTATTATTTACCTAAAGATGTTTATTATATTAAGTTTAATAGAGGTCTTGAATTTAATTCTTATGAATATGAAACAACTTCTGGTAAAAAAATAAAATTTTTTGAGCCCAAAAAGGGAGGAGTACAATGTTTTGATAAATTCCCTTGTTCCTGGAAAATCGAAAATTCATTGCATCTAAGGGGCAACAGTTTACAAGATGGTTTTTATATAAAACAGTAAATACTAATTATTTAAAAAAATTAATATGTTATTATATATTTGTTACTTTTTGTTTTTTTTTATTATCTATAAATCAGATTTTAAAAGTTCATTAGCTGATCTTATAATTAAATCTACTTTGTTGTTTTCAACAATTATTGTTATGCTTGTTGAAATTTTAAGTTTTTTTAATTCCTTAAATTTAATAAGTATATTATCTTTTTGGTTACTTTTTTTTATACTTTTAATCTATCTTTTAATAAAAAGGAAAGTTTTTCAAGCTATAAAAGGAAAGTTATTTAGCCTAAATAAAAAGATTTCTGTAGAAGATAAGTTATTAATAATTATAATAATTACGGTTGTTTTATTATTACTATATCAAGGAATAATATATCCACCTAATAATTGGGATTCTTTAACCTATCACATGTCAAGAATTATGTATTGGTTAGGTAATGAGAATTTAAACCATTTTCCAACACATATTTTACGTCATTTATACCAACCACCTTTTGCGGAATATTTAATAATGAATGTAAATGTTTTGCAAGGAAATGATTATTTTTCAAACTCAATACAATTACTATTCCTTCTTTTTACATTAATTTCTTTAAATGAAATATTAAAATGGCTTGAAATTAAAAAATTAATTAGAATAGTTACTTTCTTATTTTGTTTATCAATACCGTCAGTCGTTTTACAAGCAACTTCTTCAAAAAATGATATTGTATGTGCCTTTTTTGTAGTTACTTCAATACTTTTTTTAATAAAATGTTATGAAAAACCCAAGACAATTAATTTTATGTTTTTAGGCCTTGCTATTGGATTAGGAATGCTTACAAAAGGCACATTTTATATTTTTATTTTTCCTGCATTGTTGTTTTTTGTATTATTATTTTTTACAAAAAACTTAAAACAAAAAACGTACAGTAAAATATTTTTGGGTTTTATTAGTGTCTTATTCATTTTTATGATAAATGTTGGTCATTTTTCAAGAAATTATTCATTAAATCATAATATTCTTAATATTGACGACACTGAAAACAAAATGTTTTGGAATGAGGAAATGAATGTAAAGTTCTTTATGTCTAATTTGTTAAAGAATATAGGCTTACATGTAGGTTTTCCTCTTACTACTAGTTATAATGTAGCTTTAGAAGGTTTTCATGAAAAATATAATATATCAATAGATAATCCAAAATTGAATTTCTTGGGTTTAAAATATTCCAGTCCAAAAAAATTTGAAACTCATGAAGATCTAGTTCCAAATACATTTCATTTTGTTTTACTTTTAGGTATTTCTGTTTTTTTGCTATTTTATTCTTTATTTAAAAAAAATTACAAATTATTAATGCTTTTATGTGTTGTAATCTTGCAAATAATCTTATTTACATTTTATCTTAAATGGCAACCATGGCATACTAGGTTACATATTCCTGTATTTATTTTATCATCTATATTTATTGGGTTCTTTTTAAATTTATTTAAAAAACCATATCTTTCCTATTTAATATCATTTGCTTGTTTATATTCATTTTGGTTTAATTATGCTTATAACAACACAAGACCAATTATTACTAATAGACTTTACACCAAAAATATATTTACTGATGATACTCGATTTAAAAAATATTTTGCTAATCAACCTTTCTTATATTCTGAATATGCTAACGTTTTAAATAAAATGTATGAATATAATCCTAAAAAAGTAGGTTTAGAATTAAATGATTGGGAATATCCTTTACTTGCAAGTTTTTATCATGATCATTTGAAAATTGTGGCAATTAATGTGACAAATTCTACCAATAAAATAAAACAAGATATAAATAATATTGATGTAATCATTTCTAATAAAAACAAAGGAAATGAATATAATTTTAATGGTAAGACATATTTAAATAAAACTCCTGAAAATAAACATATTTGGCTTTATAAATAATGAAAATAAACTTAAAAAAATACCTGTTATACTCTTCTGTTTTTGCCATATTTACAGAGGCCTTTTTTTTCAATTATATTATTGATTGGAAGCTGTTATACTTAATTATTTTTATTAATTATTTTGTTCTAATTCTGTGTTTTAAATCTATTAAAATCAATATTTATTTTAAATATATAATTGGTTTTCTTTTTTTGCATGGAGTCATTTGCTATTCTATCATAGAAATTCCGCCAAATTATATGTTATCGCAAATATTAGGCATAACTATAGTGGGTTTGTACTTCTACAATTTTGTGTTGGTATATGAAAAAGAAGAAATTATTAATGCCTATTTAAAAATAGTTCTTGTGGTTGCTGTTATTGGTTATCCTTTGTATTTTTTAAATATAAACTTAAACGACGGAACACGACTTCAAAGTATTTTTAAAGAACCCGCGCATTACGTTGTTGTTGTTATACCTGCTTGTTATTATTTTTTAAAAACAAAAAAATACATTCCTTTTTTCGTGGTTTTTGGAACTTTAGTGCTTTCCAATTCTTCTCTTGGCTATATAGGGTGTGGTTTAATTTTTTTGCTCCCAAATTTAACCTTAAAGCGAGTTGTGTATTTAGCTGCGACTATTCCAATCATAACCGTGTCGTTTATATATACGTATAATGAACATCCTTTTTTTAAAATGAGAGTTGATGACACTTTTGAAAATTTAAAAGTAATTAATACCGGTAAGTTTAAAGAAGACACCAATTTAAGCTCATATATTATCTTGGCAAATGTGTATATAATGAAACAAAACGTTAGTGACCACCCATTAGGAAGCGGTATAGGCAGCCACCATTATATGCATACTACTAAATACATTAAAGAAATAAGGCCTCCAAAGTATATAAGAACTATTGATCGATATAAAGACAATTCTTTTGACGCAAACTCATTATTTAATAGAATGTGTTCGGAGTTCGGAGTTTTAGGAATCGTTTTTATTATTTTTATTTTGACACACCTTTTTAAGGTTTTTGGTTCTGATTTATATTTTTCACAAGGTGTTGTCATTTATATTTTACTTAAACTATTTAGAGATGGGCATTACTTTCCCCCAGAGTTATATTTATTTATTTGGCTGTTATATTTTGACATAAAACCTAAAAAAAACAAAATTAATGAAATGTAATATTTGCAATCAAGAAACCAAGCAATTATTTAGTGCTGAAATCATGAAAAAACATACTATATTATATTATAGTTGTTTGTCTTGTAACTTCATACAAACAGAAAAACCCTTTTGGTTAGATGAAGCATATTCAAGTGCAATATCGTCAATTGACGTAGGTTATGTAACTCGTAATGTTGTGTATGCTGAAATAGTTTCGTCAATTATAAAGTTTTTTTATAACAGGAAAAATAAATTTATAGATTATGGGGGCGGTTATGGAATGTTTACACGATTAATGCGAGATAATGGTTATGATTACTATAGACAAGATATCTATTGTGAAAATTTGTTCGCAGAATATTTTGATATAAATGATTTTCCAAAAGAGAAACTGAAAAAATTTGAAGTTTTAACCTCTTTTGAGGTTTTTGAACATTTAATTAATCCAATTAAAGAAATTGAAAAGATGTTTGCTTTTTCAGAGTCTATATTATTTAGCACGGCTTTACAACCAGATATTGAATTTAAAAGTATTGATGATTGGTGGTATTTTTTACCTTTTTCAGGACAACATGTTTCTTTGTATTCTAAAAAATCATTAGTTGCTATAAGCAAAAAATTTAATTGCAATCTCTATACAAATAACAGAGATTTTCATCTTTTAACTAAAAAAAAATACATTATAAATCCTGTTTTTATTATATACTATGCTTACAAAATTAGAGACAAAATAATGGGTAAAAACTTTTTAAATAAAAAAAGTCTAATTAAAAAAGATTTTGAATTAATAAAAAACAGCTAATACTTGTAAAAGCTTTTTTTATTGTAAAACCAACGAAAGTAATTTTTCGTTACCTACAAATGCTGGTGGATATTTATTTGTATGCGTTAAATTATATCTCGCCTTTTCTAAATCCCATGAGAATGAGGCATCAGTAAGAAAAAGATCAGAATATTTATAATTAGAGCCGTCTATAGTAAGGTCGCCTATATTTACAGTTATGTTTGTTACGGTAATATGAGGTTGGTTTTTATTAGTGCTAGCCACAACAATAAAGTTTTCTGCAACAATTCCTTGCGGCACGTATATTACTAGTTTTTGTGGCATTGGAGACCCTTTAATTAATTGTGATAATGGCTTATCATATTGCATATAATTATCCGTTTGATAAAAAACGGCAATACTGTCATCTTTTTCATAAATGGCATTAATTTCTATTGAATATATGTCTTCTTGAGGTTCTTGACCCTCTTTTTTCTTATCACTTCCACACGAAATTAAAGTAAAAACACAAACTAAAACTGTAATTATTTTTTTCATTTTTTTATTTATTATAATATGAGAGAATCTTTTATTTTAATTATTACCCTTTATATTGATTGTTAATTAATTATATTTGTTTTCATTTTAAAAAAAAAGCATGAAATATAATGCAAAAAAAGCATTCCCTTTTTTAATTTCATTATTATTTTTATTTCCATTGTTTAAAGAAAATATTGTTTCTTTTATATTTATTTTGGTATCATTAAATACAATAATTTATCAGTTTCAAAACAAAAGCTTTAAAAGGCCAAAAAAGGAAATCTTGTTGCTTACAATACCTTTTTGGATTGTTTTTATATTGTCCTTGTTTTATTTTGATGGTTTACAAAGCCTAAAGCCAATAAGTAATTCCATGTTTTTTTTGCTTTTTCCAATACTTTTTAATTATATTCCTGAAGAAAATTTTTCATCTGACAAGCTTAATAAATACATTAACATTCTTAAAAACGCAAGTTTACTAATTATAGTATATTATCTCGTATCTTTCTTTTACAATTATACTATTTATGATTTTTTTATAGTATCGAACAACGTTTCTAAGTTTAGAAATTTTGTTTATAATGAACTTTTGTTTTTCAAAATTCATCCTGCTTATTTTACAACTATTTTAGTTTTTTGTACTGCTTTTTCTTTAAAAGAAATACTACAAAAAAAGAAATGGGTTAACCTTATTTACGTGTTTTTCTTTATTCTCATTACATTCTTATTATTAACAAAAATAAATATAATTTATTTAACCTGCTTATTAATTAGTTTTGTTTTTTTTCAAATAAAAAAACATTTCATCCAAAAGGTTTTGGTTTTTGGTTTATTACTAGGGGGGGGGTCTTTTTTAGTGAATAATACTCCTGGATTAAACGAGCGCTTTTATGAATTATCTGTTAGTTTAACAAAAGTCCCTAACGAATTCTCCTATAATTCTACAAATATTAGAGTGGCCATTTACAATTGTGATTATCAAATAATAAAAGAAAATTTTTGGTTTGGGGTGGGTTTTAATAATATAATAGATGAAATAGACCGTTGCTTAAATTCTACTTATAATTCAAGCTTTACTAATGATCACAACTATTTAAGTCATAATTATTATATGTATATACTTATCTCTGGCGGAATATTTAGTTTACTTTTCTTTCTGTTTTATCTTTATACTGTGCTTAAGGTTCTGTTAAAAACAAACCTATTTATATGTTATGCTTTTTTTATAAATTGCCTTACCATTTCAATGATAGAGGATTTTTTCTTTAGGGCTTACGGATTATTTTTCTTTAATCTAATTGTTTTAATGTTTTATAAAAATAATCAAATAACTGGTGAGCGTTATATTGTAGACGAATCAGACAAAGAATGATAAAACGCAACTGTTTCACTATTGCATTTTTCCCAACTGTATTTTTTAGATTCTATTAAGCCTTTCTCTATGATTTCTTGTCGAAGTGATTGTTGATTTAATTGCTTAACTTTTGAAATAAATTCAGCAGTAGACAAATCGTTTAATAATAGTGCAGAGTTTTCGGCCACTTCTCTAATTGTGGCGTTATCAAGCCCTATTACTGGGCAACCTGCTCTCATGGCTTCAACAACTGGAATTCCAAAACCCTCATAGCTTGACGGATATACTAGTGCCAATGCTTTATTAAACAAAACATTAAGCTCTTTGTTTTCTAATGATGGTAAAAAAACTACTCGTTGAAAAGCTTCTTTTGAAAATAATTTTATTTCTGATTCATTAAATATACCACCACCTACAACAACTAGCTTGTGGTTCTGTAATTCATTTAAAACTGAAGCTACAAAATTAAAATTCTTGTAGCTTGTTCTTCCTCCTACAAATAATAAAAAATCTTCTTCTAATTGGTTTGTTTTTATGAAGTTAATTTCACTAACGGTATAGTTTTTTATAGGAAAATAATCATCGCTAACTCCTACATGAATAACCGCTGCCTTTTGACTTGGTTTTAAGGGGCATAGGCGCTTTAAATCTGTGTAGGTGTTGTGTGATATACAAATTACTCCTTTTGATCTTTTTATGGCGCTATACTTTAATATATTATGAAGTTGCTTATTTTTATAATTGGCATAATAGCTGTGAATAAAATCATATACTGTTGTTACTTCAATTTTATTTTTACTGCCTATTAAGCCTCTATAATAACTAGAATGGTATATAAATGAATCATCACTATTATAATAATTGGGTAATATTCTATGAATACTATTACTTTTTGTTTTTATAATTTGTTTTGCTGAAAACTCAAGCTTTTGACGATGAAAATTTTCTTTTGCGTTTATGCTTTCCAAATAATGTAAATCAAATTTATTTTGCTTCTCTAAATATTGGGTTAGTTCAAACCAATAATTAGAAACGCCGCCATTTTTAACTTTTGAGTAAATAATATTATCTAAATAAATTTTCATTTTTTTTGTTTTTTTTTGCCTTTTTGATTGCAATAAATTCTATTTTTGAAAAAAAAAATGAGCAGAAACAAAACTATTACAATATTTACCGGATATTATGCTCCAGAAGACACTGCAATAGGCCTTTATACATCTCAATTTGCTCTTTTTTTGTCAAAAAAAGGATACAGCGTTTCTGTTATAACCGGTTTCCCATATTATCCAAATTGGGAAATTCTAAATGAATACAAAAACAAAAGTAGTTATTTTAATGAAATAATTGATGGAATTAAAATTTTTAGGTACAAACAATATGTTCCTAAAAATGTGACTTTTATTGGAAGAATAAAATTAATGACAACTCATTTATGGGGCAGCTACATTAACTCCAGAAAGATTAAAGAAACTGATTTAGTTATTTGTATAGTTCCTCCTACACTTTCAATTATTGCCGCAGCTATATTAGTCCGAAAAACTAAAGCAAAATTATGGGTACATGTTCAAGATTTTGAATTTGATTTGGCTTTTCAGTCTGGCATTTTAAATGAAAAAATAGTTGGTGTTTTTTTTAAAAAATTGGTGTTCTCTTTAGAAAAAACTTTGCTAAAGAAAGCAGATATTATTAGTGCTATTAGTTTAAACATGGTTAAAAAAACAACTGAAAAAACAAAAAAAAAGGAGGCGTATTTTTTTCCAAATTGGGTTTCATTGAAAAACATAAATCCTAGTATTGCCAAACAACATAGGTATATAAATAAAGAAAAGTTTACGCTCTTATATTCTGGAAACGTAGGAGAAAAACAAAATTGGGCTTTATTAGAATTGCTTGCAAAAAAATTAATGCCTTTTAATGTTGATATCATTATTGTAGGTAATGGATCTTATATTGAAAAGCTAAAGCACAATCTTGCGCCCTTTGATTTTGTTTGTTTTTATGAGCCCATTCCTTATGAAGGTTTAAACGATTTGTTGTGCAGTGCAGATGTTCATTTTTTGTTTCAAAAAAGTGGTGTTATGGATACCGTTATGCCTTCTAAAATATTAGGAATGATGGCAAGTGGTAAACCCTCTATTATTACTGGAAATGAGTTTTCTGAAGTTGCCCGTATTTATAATGAAAATAATTTAGAAGGTTTCTTTTGTTCAGATGATATTGATCCTATATTAAATTTTATTAAAAAAATAAAAACAAATAAAGAAAACGCAATTCCTAACGATTTAGGCTCAAAAGAATTTGTGTTAGAACATTTTTCTGAAGAAAAAATATTACAAAAATTTGAAGAAAAAATTGCATCCATTCTTTAGTTTAAATCGACGCAAGTTTTTTTATAACGAAGAACCAAAGGGTTTTAATGATTTCTTCCATGATTTAATATAAAAACCAAAAACATTCTTTATCTTACTTTTATCTAAAACACTAAAAGCGGGCCTTTTGGCTGGAGTAGGATAATCTGTAGACGAAATAGCTTTTAATGCTATTGAAATGTTGTTTAAATCAAAAATCTTTTTGGCAAAATCAAACCACGAACATTGTCCTTCATTGCTGAAGTTGTAAACGCCAAAATGGTTGTAGGTAGATGCTGAATCAAGTTCAGCATGACAAGATTGAGTTATTTTAACTAATGCTTCTGCTAAATCAACAGCGTTTGTTGGGGTTCCTATTTGGTCATTGACAACAGATAAACTATCTCTATCTGAACCTAAACGCAACATAGTTTTCATAAAGTTATTAGCAAATTGCGAATAAACCCATGAGGTTCTAATTATAAAATGTTTTTCCCAAACAGCTATAATGGCTAATTCACCATCTAGTTTGGTTTGTCCATAAACCCCTGTTGGATTAGGAATGTCGTCTTCTGTATAAGGAGTTGTTTTGCTTCCATCAAATACAAAATCTGTGGAAATGTGTAATAAAACTGTGTTGCTTATTTTACAGGCTTTAGCTAAATTTTGCGCTCCAATTACGTTAATTGAAGAGGCTTTTTCTGATTCTGTTTCTGCTTTATCAACTGCTGTGTAAGCAGCTGTGTTTATGCAAAAATCGGGTTTAAATTGTTCAAAAACATGTTTAACATTTTTTGAATTAGTTATGTCAAGCTGCTTAGAATCACAAAAAACAAATTCGATATCAGGATAATTTTTTTTAATAAATTGGAGCGATTGACCCAGTTGACCGTTTGATCCTGTTACTAAAACTACCATGCTTTTTTAGCATTTTTCAATTCGGGTAAAACCAGATCTTTTTCGGAAACAATGCTTTTTTCAAGTGGAAATTGCCAATCTATTTTTAAAAAAGAATCATTAAAAATTATACCGCCTTCACTTTCTTTGTTATAAAAATTATCACATTTATAGAAAAAAGTTGCCGTTTCGCTTAATACTAAAAAACCATGTGCAAAACCTCTTGGCACAAAGAATTGTTTTTGGTTTTCTGCCGAAAGTAAAATAGATTCAAATTGACCGAATGTTTTAGATTCTGGTCTAATATCTACAGCAACGTCTAAAACATTGCCTTGAAGCACCCTTACTAATTTTGCTTGAGCATGTTTGCCCGTTTGATAATGTAACCCTCTCAAAACTCCTTTTGTAGAATAGGATTGATTATCTTGAACAAAATGGATGTCTTTTCCAATTCCTTTTGCAAAAGTATTTTCATTAAAACTCTCCATAAAATAACCTCTTTCGTCTTTGATTATTTTAGGCTCAATAATAAAACACCCTTTTAATTTTGTTTCTATAAAATTCATTTTCAATTGGTCTTTCAAAACAATTTCAAAAATTAAACAGTTGATGATTCTTGTTTCGTTTTAATGTTTTTTATTCTTGCAACAAACTCATTAAGTGTGTGCCATAACCACTCTTTATCAAAGGCTGAGCTAATTCTTTGAGTTGATTTTTATCTATAAACCCCATTTTATATGCAGCTTCTTCTATGGCTCCAATTTTTAAACCTTGTCGTTCTTCTATTACTTGCACAAATTGACCGGCTTGCATCAAAGATTGAAAAGTACCTGTGTCTAACCAAGCCGTACCTCTGTCTAAAATACTTACTTTTAAGTTGCCTCTTTTTAAATATTCTTTGTTAACGTCTGTTATTTCTAATTCACCTCTATGACTTGGTTTTATGTTTGCGGCAACCTCAACAACTGAGTTGTCATAAAAATATATCCCCGGAACTGCATAATTTGATTTTGGTTTTTCTGGTTTTTCCTCTATTGAAAGAACATTGCCCTCTTTGTCAAAGTCAACTACGCCATAACGTTCTGGATCGGTAACGTGGTAGGCATAAATAACCCCGCCGTCAGGATCGCTATTCGCCTGCAGCAATTCGGCTAAACCGCTTCCATAAAAAATATTATCTCCTAATATTAGTGCCACTTTATCTTTTCCAATAAAATCTTTTCCAATAACAAAAGCTTCGGCTAAACCGTTTGGATTTTGTTGAACGGCATATTCAAAACGACAGCCTAATTTTTTACCATCTCCTAACAATTGTTGAAAAAGAGGTAGGTCATGTGGTGTTGAAATGATTAAAATTTCATTTATTCCGGCCCATATTAAGGTTGATAATGGATAGTATATCATTGGTTTGTCGTAAATAGGCATCATTTGCTTACTTACGGCCAAAGTTAACGGATGCAGCCTTGTTCCCGATCCTCCTGCCAATATAATTCCTTTCATCGATATAGTTTTAAGCGGTTTTTTATTTAAAATTATAAAACAATTGATTAACTTAAGCTTCTTTTGTGTGTTTGTGCTCTATAAAAAGATCTTAAAGCGCGTGTGATAAAAAACAGGAATAAAAATAAAAAAGGCATGACTACTTTCATTAAGCCGTTTTTAATTATAATGTTTAGGTTTAAACTTTTTTCCTTAATTATTTTTTGATAATTCAAGAGTTTTATTTTTTGGGCAGATAAAAAGTAAATTAAATTCCCTTTGGTAATTATTACTTGGTTTAACTCATTATTTTCGTTATAATAAATCAATTTATCACTTTTTAAATTACTCTGTGTGGTGTTTGAAAATTGATTTAAAATTGCATTTATTTGAGCTATTGTTTGTTCGGTTTCAGCAATTTGATTTTTTAAACTTTTATATTCTTCTTCTTTTACTTGAGTAAAATATTCCGAATCTTCTAAATAATCTAATAAAGGCTTAATTACTTTTTCTTTTTTGATTAAGTCCGTTGTTGTAATTATAATTAAATGGTTTTCATAGTTTTTACTGGTTTCCGAAGATTCCATTATTTTTTTTAAATCTCCATCTTCAGCCATTAATTTAATTACTTCATAATTAGATTCTTTTTGTTCAATAAATTTATAAATATCATTTATGGGTTCTATTTCAATTTTTTTAATGGCTGTGTAGTTTTGAATTCCAATAGCATTAAGAAATACACTGTCCTTTTCTTCAATTTTAGTGTTTAATAAGTTAATTTTGGCGTATAAATAATCTACACTTTCAAAATTAGGAATTACTATTATTTCGTGGGTATATTTTTTGTTCTGATCTAAAAAATTTCCCAAAACTGCGCCAATAACAAATAAGAATGTCACTAAAATTAGGTTCCGTTTTATAAACAATATAAAATCGAATATGGCATCTTGACTTTTTTGAAAAAAACCAGTAATTTTTTGAAATAAAACGCCTAAATCTATTTCTTTGTCTTGTGAATTTGTGCTCATTAATAATTAATTTATGTTAAATATTTGTTCTAAAATTTTTATTGTGATTAAATAAGTTGGTTTAACTCCTGTTGTTCCTAATCCACCGGATGCAAGCGTGCTTCCTGTTTCTAGTGGGTTGTCTGATGCGTAATAAGCATATCTGACTTGTACATTGCGCTTGATGCTTTTTCTAATTCTTGATGCCGATTGAATAGCTTTTTGATAGTAAGACCCTTCCATTTCTAACCCTATAGCTTCCCAAGTAGATTCGTGAAAGAATTTTAATAAATCCCTGTTTTGTAATGATGTTCCAAAAACGGTTACCATTGGTCCCGAAAAAACAGGTATGCCGTTTCCGTCAAACATTTCTTTTGTCAGTTGGTTTTTAAAAGAATAGTTGTCTGCTGTGCCTTCATTTACATGAGCATTTGGAATCATGATATCTCCTTTTGAACCTTCTAAAATACCTGCTTTTCCCATTATAGAAACCGACTCTACGTTCAAAAAAACTTTGGGTTGGCTTTTGGGCTGATATGGTTTTAACAATTCGTCAATGGTTTCATAGGCTTGTTCGCCAAAAGCATAATCCATAACGATTAAAACGGGTTTATTTGTTTCTGTTTTTGCGGTTGAAAAGTTGGTTTGTTTGAAATCAATGTAAGCTGTGTCAAAAATTTGAACATCAATGTTGGTCCCTGATGTGTCTGGTAATGAAATCATGCCGTTTTTGAGTGCAAAATCTTGCACTTTTTTTCGCAAGTCTTTGTTTTCTGAACTGCTTAAATCTTCGAAAACCTGAAAATTATTGAGCCCTTTGTATTTTTTTCCTAAAACAGGTTCTGCAAAAATAGAATTCATTACACTGTGCATGTTAGCGCTTATGATATGAAGAGGCCTGTGTAATAAGTTGTTTTTTTCTAAAGTTTCTTTGATGTTATCTGCCCAAATTTCTCCATATATATGATGACCTAAGCGCTCTCTTAAAATGGGGCTAAACGTTATGGTTCGTTTGTTGTTTTCAACAACTTCTTCGATGGCTAATTTTCCAAGCCAATATATTATTTGAAGAAAACGTTCAGGAACTGCAGGAGTGGCAAAATTTGGATAAATGGCTTGTACCTCGGCGAAGGTTCTTCCTAAAACATTAGACAGGTGTGAAATGGCTTTTTCTCTATCGTTTGGTGTTAATTTGTTTTTTTGTGTTACATATTGTTCCACCTTTTTCCAATCGTGAGATACCTCGCCCGACTCGTCTACCAATATTCTGTTTTTTATTTTGTGAGATTCAATAAAAATAAAAGTTAAATGCGTTAGAATATCATAAATGTCAGATCGCCCTCGTGTAATTTCAACATTCATTTGCTCGTCGTCAATACGATAACAGTTTCTTTTTCTTTTGGGAGGAATAATTGCTTTAAAATGCGAATTTGCGTAACCTTCATCTGAAGTAAGATTAATAAAACGACATTGTTCTATACCAACCGGAAGCCTTTCTATAACATAAAGCAAGCCGTTTAGTTCTACTTTTTCTTCGGCAATGCTCCCATAAATTTCAGGTCTTAGAGATAATAATGCTTCGCGCAAGGTTTCTCCAGAAATTCCCATAGGTTTATAAAAACCTCTGTTAAAAAGGTGGCGCATGCTTATATATAAACGCTCAATTGCCGCTGATGATTCTTGTGCTCTAGAACGCGATATGTTTTTAATTTCTTGCATGTGTTATTTATTGATTACAAATATAGTATTTTTAGCTTAAGTTGGTAAAGGTTTGTTTAATTGCTCATTCTTAACTTATCGGCTATTTCTCTATTGTCGCTCAATCGAGCTAGTTTATTTTGTCCGCCTAATTTTCCAATGGACTTCATGTACTCTTGAAAACCGTTTTTTGGTACTTTTGAAACGACTACTGTTCTCAATACTTTACCTATAATTAAATCGTTATAATACGCGTTTTGCTTGCGCATGGCATTATCTATTTTTAACGCAAATGCTGACAAATTATTGGGTTCGTTTTCAAATTCTATAAACCATTCGTGATACGGTAAACCGGTGCTTGGTGTAATTTGTGGCGCAACGGTGAATTCGTTTACTCGAACTTCTGTGTTTTGAACAGCTTCTTGCAAAGCGCTTTCTACTTCTTTTGCAATAACATGTTCTCCAAAAGCTGAAATGAAATGTTTAATTCTTCCTGAAACAATAACTCTATATGGTTTTAAACAAGTAAACTGAACAGTATCTCCAATATTATAAGCCCAAAGACCCGCATTTGTAGATATAATAAGAACATAATTAATGCTTAGCTCTACTTCTCCGATGGTATGCCTTTTTGGATTTTTTGTATGAAATTCGTCT
The DNA here is from genome assembly GCF_963925415.1 of uncultured Flavobacterium sp. GTDB lineage: Bacteria > Bacteroidota > Bacteroidia > Flavobacteriales > Flavobacteriaceae > Flavobacterium. The sequence continues at coordinate 42,784 of NZ_CAWUTS010000035.1, forward strand.
GTTTTTATAAATTCATAGAAAATTCCTGAATTTAATAACAAAAGCATTCCTTTTTCTTTTTGAGAATCCTGGTAGGCAAAAAAACCTTCTGAAGCTGGAAATAGCTCTATGGAATCTACTTTTCGACCGATTAATTTTTCAAATTTAGCTCTATAAGGTTCGTAGTTTACGCCCCCATAAATAAATAAGTTGAAGTTTTTAAACAACTCCCCAACCGGTTTATGGGCTTTTTCTTTTAATTTTTCAAAATACATAAGTACCCATGGCGGAATTCCTGATATAACAGCCATGTCTTCGTGAATAGTTTCGTCTACAATAGCGTTTATTTTTGTTTCCCAATCTTCAATACAATTGGTTTCCCAACTTGGCATTCTGTTTTTTTGCAAGTATTTAGGCACAAAATGAGCTACAATTCCTGATAAACGTCCCAAATTAATTCCGTTTTTATATTCTAAATAAGGACTGCCCTGTAAGAAAATCATTTTTCCGTCAACAAATTGTGCGTTCCCTGTTTGGTGTATATAATTCAATATTGCATTTCGGGCCGCTTTAATATGAAAAGGCATGGATTCTTTGGTAAGCGGAATATATTTGGCTCCAGATGTTGTGCCTGATGTTTTGGCAAAATATAAAGGCTTCCCTTTCCAAAGAATGTCGGGCTCTCCATTTACGACTTTTTCTATATAAGGCTTTAAGGCTTCGTAATCTCTAACTTTAACGTTAGTAGTAAAGTCGTGGTGGGTTTTGATTTGATTAAAATTATGGTCTTTTCCAAATTGTGTTGTTGCAGCTTGGTGGATTAAGGCCAAAAAAACTTTTTGTTGGGTTTCAATAGGGTTTGTTAACCACTTTTTGGTTTTATGGTGAATAGCTCTTGCAAATAATTTTGCTGCAATACTTTTTAATGTCATGGTTTTCAAATTAACACTGATGTTTATTAAAACACTTTTTGTAAAAAAAAGCCTGTTTTTGTTCTGGTAAAAAAAGATCAAAAGGGCCTCTTTTATGGTTTATAGAAATTTGTTTGCTCGTAAAATCTTTAAATAAACAACGGAAAATAGATTCTTAAAGGTTTATTGAAAATTAATATATTGTGTGGGGTTTATAGGAAAACCATCTTTCCAAAGTTCAAAATAAAAATTGCCGCTGTTGTTTTGAAATTCGGCGCTGCCCGCTTGGCCTATTACTTCTCCCATTTTTACATTATCTCGCGGTTCTTTTGTTAAAAACACTATGTTTTTATAAACCGAAATAAGGTCTTCCTTGTGTTTTATAAGCACTACATAGCCCGATGTGGGGGTCCAATCTGCAAAAAGAATGGTTCCTGGTGCAACTGCTTTTATAGGGGTTTCTTTTGCAATGGCAATATCGATTCCGTAGTTTTTTTTAATGGGGTTATAGTTTTTTATAATTTTCCCGTTTGTTGGAGGAAAAAGAACAAAGTTAACTTTAGGCTTTGCTTTGTCAAAAACATTGTATTTGTCTTCAAGAGCTACTTGATCTCTTAATTTTTGCTCTGCTTTAGTTGTTTTAACATCAAAATCTTCCGGATTGTTGTTTGTTTGATTTCTAAGAGAGTCTTTATTGAGTTTGGCGTATTCTAATTCACCTACTAATACCTTTTTAATAGATGCTATAAATTTATTGTTGATTTCTATATTGTTTTTTAAAGAATCTGATTTAATGGACAAAACTACTGTTTCTTCTTTTAATTTAGTTGACGCATATCCTGGAATGTATTCGCGAAGCGAGGTAAAGGCTATAAAAAAAGTTGTGATAAAAATTAATAAAAAAGCAGAAAGTGTAGCCACTACAAAAACGTTCATGAGGTTTAATTTTAATGAAAAGGTTTCTTCAAACGTGTCTTCGTTTAAAATTACAAGTCTTCGTTTATTGAATAACTTTTTTTTTATAAGTTGCCTTTTTATTTTTTTTTCTGCCATTTTTAACCTTTTGGTTTACAAATATAGTAATTATGGCTTGTTATGATATTTCTTGATTCATAATTATTTGTAAAAAAAGAAGTGTTTGGTATTTTCTTTTTATCTTTGTGCTATTAAACAATAGAAATTATGAATGCATTATCTATATTTTTAGGGATTGTGGGAGTGCCCCAGGTAGTCTTGGTTGTTGTTATTCTTTTACTACTTTTTGGTGGTAAAAAAATTCCGGAATTAATGAAAGGATTAGGAAGCGGTATTAAAGAGTTTAAAAACGCAGCCAAAGAAGAGGAAAATAAAGATTCTAAAAAAGACGATTCAACTACTAAAGAGTAAGTTTTTTTTAAATTCCAATCTCGAAGTTTCGGGAGAAAATCCCAAATTCCAATTTCTCATGCGACAAGTTCAGGATAAAAATTGGAATTTGGGGTTTATAGTTTTATAACCTCTTGAATAATTTTTTGCTTACAGGTTTCCCAATTGAATTCTTGATACCTTTTTGGTGTTTGATCTAAATCTGCATCTTAAAAATAATACAAACTTTTTATAAGCATAAATTTAGAACCATCGAAATATTTTTGCAAATAAAAGTCAATCATTTCACTCAAAGTAAATTCGTTAAGTAAAAAATATAAATCAATAAAATCTTTTTTACTTCCACGACCATAAATTGCATTTAACTTCATGGCGGCAATATCTTCTTTTGAAGCCATTCTTATTCCATTAATAATTAAATGTTTTCTTAAAAGTGGATATTGATAGTTTACAAAATCAACTTTTACACTATTAACTGAAGTTATCAAAATATTTTTACTTTTTTTAAAAACCTCAAAAGTTCCAAAATCATTTAATGTTCTTGTGAATAATTCTTCGTCTATTTCAGATTTTCCAAACAAATATTTATCAATAGAATTTCTATGAGTTCGAAGAGTTCTGGACTAACTGTCTGTGTTTGTAGCCTCTAAATTCTGACTTATCTATATTAAAAATAGTTGAAACATAAGAAAGCGTAATCGCATCTAAACTTCTTAAATTTAAAGTAACTTCTTTGATTGTGTTTAAGCCATAAAATGCTTTTAAATTTACCCAATCGTTCCAATTTCCATATTTTAAAACCTTACTAATCATTTGTTCTTTGTAAAAATTCAAATCAAAAGTAGTTTTATCCACATCCCAAAAAAGATGCTGCGAAAAGGCGTTTATGGTAATTTTTTGTTGCATAAATACAAAGATGCCTTTTTTTAAATTTCTAATGTAAAAATTTTAAAGATTGATAATTATGCTTTTAAATAACCATCGTCAACTGAATCCGTTTCCTTGCTTCATCTATCTCAACCACTTTTACTTGCACGTGTTGGTGAAGTTTTACAACTTCGTTTACGTCGCTTACAAATCCTTGTTTTAATTGGGAAATGTGTACCAAGCCACTTTCTTTAATGCCAACATCTACAAAACAACCAAAAGCGGTAATGTTATTAACTATTCCTGGTAAAATCATTCCTGTGCTTAAATTGCTTATAGATTTTACATTAGGATCAAATTCAAAAACTTTTGCTGATTTTCTTGGGTCTAATCCTGGTTTTTCTAACTCTTTTACAATGTCTTTTAATCCTAAAATACCTGTTTCAGATGTAATGTAATTTTCTAATTTTAAAAGGCTAATTTTTACTTTGTTAGCCATTAATTCGTTTACCGAAATTTTCAAGTCTTTGGCCATTTTTTCTACGATTTCATATGCTTCTGGATGAACAGCTGAATTGTCTAGTGAATTTTTTCCGTCTTTAATTCGTATAAAAGCCGCGGCTTGTTGATATGCTTTTTCTCCCAAACGGGGTACTTTTTTTAGTTCTTTTCTATCTGCAAAAGGGCCATTTTTTGCGCGATAAGCTACAATGTTTTCGGCCATTTTTTCGCCTATTCCGCTTACATAACTCAATAAAGCTTTACTGGCTGTATTGATGTTTATGCCCACCGAATTTACACAACGAACTACAACAAAGTCTAACTTTTCTTTTAATTTAGTTTGATCTACATCGTGTTGATATTGTCCTACTCCTATAGATTTTGCTTCTATTTTTACTAATTCTGCCAAGGGGTCAGAAAGTCGTCTGCCTATGGAAACCGACCCACGAACAGTTACATCATAAGTTGGAAATTCTTCTCGTGCAATTTTTGATGCTGAATAAATCGATGCGCCTGCCTCTGAAACAATAAAAACCTGAACCGGTTTGTCAAATGCAATTTTTTTTATGAAAAACTCGGTTTCCCGACTAGCAGTTCCGTTTCCGATAGAAATTGCTTCAATATTATACGCGTTTACCATCGAGCGTATTTTTTTCATTGCCATTGATGACTCGTTTTGTGGTGCATGCGGATAAATTGTTTCGTTATATAACAAATCTCCTTTTTCGTCTAAACAAACTACCTTGCAACCACTTCTATAACCAGGGTCAATGGCTAAAATTCGTTTCTCTCCTAATGGTGGAGCTAATAGTAACTGACTTAAATTTTCTGCAAAAATATCAATAGCTTTTATATCGGCTTTAACTTTGGCTTCTTGTAATGTTTCATTAGAAATTGCGGGCTCTAATAAGCGTTTATAGGAGTCTTTTATAGCAATTTTTACCTGTACTGACTTTTTACTGTTGCATTTTATAATATGCTCTTCTATAAATTCAATAGCTACTTCTTCAGGTTTTTCTGCATCTATTTCAATTTTTAATTTTATGAAGCCTTCGTTTTCTGCACGCATCATCGCTAAAATACGATGCGATGGTGCTTTTAAAACAGACTCGCTCCAATCAAAATATTGTTTAAATTTTTGAGCGCCTTCATCTTGTTCTTTTTTTTTAACCACTTTTGTGGTTATAATAGCTTTTCGTTGAAATAATCTCCGAAGCCCTCTTCTGATCTGTATGTTTTCATTAATCCATTCGGCAACAATATATCGTGCTCCTTGCAAAGCGTCGTCTTCATTAGCTACGTTTTTCGATATATATTTTGAGGCTTCAAAGTCAATTTCATCATTATTTTGTGCCATAATGATTTTTGCTAAAGGCTCTAAGCCATTTTCTCGAGCTACATCTGCTTTTGTTTTTTTCTTTTTTTTGTAAGGCAAATACAAATCTTCTAGTTCTTGTAAATCAAAACTTTCTTCTATTTTTTCTTTTAGTTCTTTAGTGAGTTGGCCTTGCTCATTAATGGTTTTTAAGATGGTTGTTTTACGTCTTACAATTTCGTCATATTGTTTAGATAGCTTGGCAATGTTTTCAATTTGAACTTCGTCTAAACCTCCTGTTTGATCTTTTCTGTATCTTGAAATAAAAGGGATGGTGCAATCTTCTAAAAGTAATTTTAATGTGGCTTCTATATTTTTATCAACAGTATTTACTATTGATTTAATGAATTGGATTTGGTTCATTTAAATTGGTTTACTTTTTTTTTATAAGGCAAACTTACGTACCTTTTTTAATTTTCATGATTAAAGTTTCTTTTTACAAAACCTAAAGCTACTTCAACAATTTTTCCCATTGAGTTTGCTTTTTTAAAATTTAAATCTAAAGTGTATTCGTATATTTCCTCTCGCAATTGCTTTATGTTTTCTTTAGGTGCTATTTTTAACGTTTTCATTGCTAAAATTAGATGTTTCAGACGTTTTTCTGAGTCAATTAGTCGTTTTACCAAAATAGATCGTTCTTCGCTTTGATACTGTTCTATTGCGTTTTGATTTAATTTATCATATACCAGTTGGTTAAACTTAAAGTTTTCTTTAAAAAGAAAAGGTTTGTACAATTTAAAATTGCCCTCATAACACTGTTGGTCAAAATCAATTGCTCGAATTTTAAAAACTCTTTGATCAAAATCGTAAATAGGTATTATCACAAAATTATAGGATCGCATATCGCCCAAAAGAGTTATCATACAGCGTTCATTAAACTTTACAAATTCTTTTGCTATTTGGGCTTTTTCGTGCTCATTGCATTCTTTTAAGTTGTGCTCTAAAAAAACGTCTCCAGGTATACCTACAATATGTTCCTCTATTAAAGTATCTTCAAACACTAAAAAATTTATTCTGTTTGGAGATAAAATATGCTCTAATTCTAAACCAAAGACACGAGAAGCATCCGCTTTTTTAACATAAAAATGCGTGTAATTGTTGTTTATGATATTTCGCACCTTTATTCTAAAAGGTTGTGAATTTCCAAATGTGCAAAAATCTATATAATCTACATTTAAAAAAGGAATAATTCTTTCATTTCCGTTGGAATGTAAAAGGGTGTATATTTTTTTTAAGCTTATATCTATCTCTTCTTTTTCAAATTCATTATAATAAACCCTGATCCATAATGTGTCTTTTCCCTCTTTATCATTTACTGCTATAGAGCCTTGAAAACGCAATAAATCATCATAAAATACATTTGTTTTTGTTACTCTCTTGTATTTTTCAAGATAAGTGTGTAAAGTGGTATTTATTGGATAATATTGTTTTTTTAATTGAGGTTTTTTTTCGTTCATGATGTAGGTTATATAAAAAACTAATCTTGTACTATAGTTTCTTTTGGATCTTTTTTTTGAAATTCGGGCTGAATATTTACATGATTGATGTTATATGTTTTTAACAAAACGCTTTCTATTTGATTTAGAAGTTCATTAAATTTACTTAATTTTATGTTTTCTGAACAATCTAAATGCGCTTCTAGATGTAATTCTTGTTCGTTTAAGTGCCAAACATGTATGTGGTGTATGTTGTTTACGCCTTTAATTTTATTGATTGTTTCAACAATATGTTTAACATCAATACCGTCAGGAGTAAAAAGCATTAACATTTTAGTAGCTTTTAAAAGCAAATCAAAACCTACAAAAATTAAATAAATAGCAATTATAAAGGTTAAAACACTGTCAATCCAATATATTTGAAAATAATACATTAATATTCCGCCTATTAAAACAGCAATAGAGGCCAACATATCGGTTAATAAATGTAAATAAGCTGATTTCATATTTAGGTTTTGTTTTGAATCATTTTTTAACAACAAAACAGAAAAACCATTAACCAAAATTCCTAAAGCTGCAAGCCACATTACTAATGTAGGTTGTATTTCATTTGGATATAAAAAACGTCCAACAGCTTCGTAAATCAAATAAAAAGCAACAATTATTAATGATAGAGCGTTCACAAAAGCTGCAATGAGTTCGGCTCGTTTTAATCCAAAAGTTTGTGCATAAGAGGCTTTTCTTTTTGATAGTTTTTGAGCAATATAACTAAAAACTAGAGAAAGAACATCAGAAAAATTATGTAATGCATCAGAAATTAAAGCTAAACTACCCGAAACAAGACCGCCTATAATTTGTGCCACTGTTATAAGCACGTTTAATAAAATAGTAAGTAATAAGTTTTTTTCTTTAGTATAATAATTATGGCTCATTTATAAAAAAAAATTTGTTTTTATATCAACAAGAAATTTTATTTACTCTGGTTGCATGCCTACCGCCTTCGAAACTTGTGTTTAAAAAAACCTCTACCATAGATACAGCCTGAGGAATTGAAGTATATCGTGCAGGAATGCTAAGAATATTGGCATCATTATGTTGCCTTGCTAATTCGGCTATTTCTTTTGTCCAACAAAGAGCTGCTCGAATACCTTGGTGTTTGTTTACACTCATAGCAATACCATTGCCAGATCCACAAATAACAATACCTAAATCTGCTTGTTTTGCTTCTATATCTTTTGCTACTGCATGACCAAAATCAGGATAATCAACACTATCAAAAGTATCTGTTCCATGGTTTGTTACAATATGTCCTTTTTCTAGTAAAAACGCAACAATAGCTTTTTTATAATCAGGTCCAGCGTGGTCGTTTCCAATTGAAATTTTCATTTAATTCGTTTTTAATTATTATTACAGACAAAGTTAGTTAAACGTTTATTAAGAATTCTTTTTTATTAAAAAAAATTATAAATTATTAGCAATCAGTGGTTTAAAAAAACAAAAAAAGGACTGTTAATAATTATTTACAACTAGTTGATAATCAGTTAATGTTAAATTAACATTACTTGTTAATAAATAAAAATAGTTTTTTAAAACTTTTTTTAATTTGTATTAATATTTTATGTAATCCAAAACTGTTTTATAAAAAGCAAATTTATTTTCTATTATTTTTTAGTAATTTATCATCAAATAATATGTAGTTATAAACATAAATTAGAAAAAACTTATTAAGAAAAAATGATTTATTTTAGTTATCAACAGTTGTTTATAAAGTATTATATTTCCTTTATTTTAAAGACTTTATAATATATTTATTTTGTTCATTGTTTTGTATAAATTAAATAATAATAATAATAAGCTATTTTATATAAAATTTATAACACCTATTAACATACTATCATAACCACCAAAAATTTAAATTTAATTAAAATATTTTGTGTTGTATTTAATAAATGTTGAAAACTATTTAATTTTTTCAATTAATATATTTTTTACTTAATTCTATAATCTTAATACTTCTTCGTACTTTTAAACTTTATTAGAAAAGATTATGACAAAGAAAATTAAAAACCTTGGTAGTAAAGAAAAAGAATTTACTTCACAAATTTTAAAAATTATAGCACAAGATGCTAACAAAACATTTAATTATAAACAAATAGCAGCAGTATTGAATGTTACTGATACAAAAAGCCGAAATGAAATTATTAAAGATTTAAATCGATTAAAACAAAAAGGTAAAATAGAAGAACAGGATAAAGGAAAATTTAAAATCATAGCAAAGTCTGAATATTATGAAGGAACTATTGATATGACTTCAAGAAAATCTGGATATTTTATTTGTGAAGAACTAGATGATGATGTTTACATTCCTTTTCAAAATTTAAATCATGCTTTAGATAAAGATAAAGTTAAAGTTTATATTTATAACAAACGAAGTTCAAGAAAACCAGAAGCTGAAGTACTTGAAATTTTAGAACGTAGTAAATTAGATTTTGTTGGTGTTATTGATATTCAAAAAAACTTTGCCTTTGTTACAACAGCAAATAATAAAATGTACACTGATATTTTTATTCCAAAAGATAAGTTAGGTGCTGCAGAAAATGGCGATGTTGTTTTGGTAAAAATGGAAGATTGGCCTAAAAAAGCAGATTCTCCTTTTGGAAGAGTTGAAAAAGTACTAGGTAAACCTGGTGAACACAACACCGAAATTCATGCAATTTTAGCCGAATATGGATTACCTTATGATTTTTCTGTAGAAGTAGAAGTTTATGCTAATAAAATAGATACTTCTATTACTCAAGAGGAGATTGATAAAAGAAGAGATATGCGAAAAACACTCACTTTTACTATTGATCCAAAAGACGCTAAAGATTTTGATGATGCCTTATCATTTAAAGTTTTAGAAAATGGAAATTACGAAATCGGAATTCACATTGCAGATGTATCACATTATTTAAAAGAAGGAACAATTTTAGATGATGAAGCATATAATAGAGCTACTTCTGTTTATTTAGTTGATAGGGTAGTGCCTATGTTACCTGAAGTTTTATCAAATTTTGCTTGTTCTCTTCGTCCTCATGAAGAAAAATTAACTTTTTCTGCAGTTTTTCAACTGAATAATAAAGCAGAAATTGTAGATTCTTGGTTTGGAAGAACTGTTACATATTCAGATCAAAGATTTGCTTATGAAGAAGCACAATCAATAATAGAATCAAAATCTGATATAATACCAACTGAAATTTCTATTACTGGAGAAGCTTATCAAGTTCCAAAACCAATAGTAGATGCAACTTTAAAATTAGATGAATTAGCTAAAATTCTTCGTAAAAAAGAATGCAAGCAGGTGCTATTTCATTTGATAAAGTAGAAGTGAAATTCAATTTGAATAAAGAATCAGAACCTATAGGTGTTTTTTTTAAAGTTTCAAAAGATGCCAATCATTTAATTGAAGAATTTATGCTTTTAGCTAATAGAAAAGTAGCTGAATTTATTGGAAAACAAAAGAAAACATTTGTTTATAGAATTCATGATGAGCCAAATGAAGATAAATTATTTAATCTTCAAGCGTTAATTTCTCGCTTTGGATATAAATTAGATTTAAGAGATAAAAAAAACATATCAAAATCTTTAAATTCTTTAATGCAAGAAGTTAATGGAAAAAAAGAACAAAATTTAATAGATACTCTTGCAATACGAACCATGAGTAAAGCTAAGTATTCAACAGATAATATTGGTCATTATGGTTTAGCTTTTGATTATTACAGCCATTTTACTTCACCCATTAGACGTTATCCAGATGTAATGGTTCATCGATTATTACAATATTATTTAGATGGAGGAAAGAGCGCAAACGAAGAAGAATTTGAAGAAAAATGTAAGCATTCTAGTTCTATGGAATATTTAGCAACACAAGCCGAAAGAGATTCTATAAAATATATGCAAGTTAAATATATGCAAGATCATAAAGATCAAGAATTTTTAGGTGTTATTTCTGGTGCCACAGAATGGGGTATTTATGTTGAAATTATTGAAAACAAATGCGAAGGAATGTGTAGAATTAGAGATATAAAAGATGATTATTATACATTTGATGATAAGCAATATGCTTTAGTTGGTGAAGTTTCTAAAAATATTATTCAATTAGGAGACGAAGTATATGTTAAAGTAAAAAGTGCAGATCTAGTAAAAAAACAACTTGATTTTACATATTTAAGAAAAAAAGAGTAAATCAACATTTATAACTTATTATTTAATTTTTAAAAATAGTTTAAAAAAAGGAATAGTTTTTGTTTAACTATTAAAAAAACATATAAATATGAAAAAAAACGTATTAATACTATTACTAATTAGTACATT
>NZ_CAWUTS010000036.1:0-7655 GCF_963925415.1 uncultured Flavobacterium sp.
TATAAGTGATTTAAAATAAAAAAAGTTACAGTTTTGCTTGTTAATTAAAAATTAAGTGTAAATTTGCAATCTCAAAAATACTAAAGATTATAAACAAAAAGTTATAAACGTTTATACCTTTTTCACTAAAAAAGAGAAAGCATCAGAACGGTTTATAGCCAACAAATAAAAAAAGATTTACAAAGATGAAAAAAGGAATTCACCCAGAAAACTATAGATTAGTAGCTTTCAAAGACATGAGTAACGAAGATGTATTTATTACAAAATCAACAGTAGAAACTAAAGAAAATATTACACACGAAGGTGTTGAATATCCCGTTTATAAAATGGAAATCTCTAGAACTTCTCACCCTTTTTACACTGGTAAATCTAAACTTATTGATACTGCAGGGCGTATTGATAAATTTAAAACTAAATATGCAAAATTCGATAAAAACTAATCGAATTTTTTATAAACATATAAAACCTTCCATTTTGGGAGGTTTTTTTATGGAATAAATTGTAATTTTGATTTTTAATTGAATTGATAAAATGAACTATATACTTTTTGACGGAACCGTTCGCAATGCCTTACTGCCCTTTACTTATACCCGACCAGTTGCAGATATTCGCTTGGGAATATTGACCATTAGAGAAAAATGGGAAATGCACCTGGGCAGTACAACGACTTCATTAACTGAAGAATATTTGATGGAAAAGTTTCCAATGGTGGAGATGGAAGAAAATGTTATGATTAATGCTTCTTTTTTACCTGACGAAAATTTGGCAGAAATGGTTTCAGCTTTACTCATAAATCAAGCAATCGTATATCAAGAAGAAATTGTGGCCTTTTTTACTTATGACACACAAAACGAAGTAGATTTTGACACCTATGATTTAATTGAATATGAGGATGAACTTTTTCAAATTCAGCATACCTGGGATATTTTTGAAAAAAACGACAGAGCCATCCGTCAAGATTTTGACTTTTTAACACAAGATAGGTCTTCTGAACCTATTCCTAAAAGTGTTAATGCAATTGCACCCGAAAACATATTTATTGAAGAAGGAGCAAAGCTTCAATTTGTAACTCTAAACGCATCAACAGGGCCAATTTATATTGGAAAAAATTCTGAAATCATGGAGGGTTCTGTCATTCGTGGACCCTTTGCCTTATGTGAAGAAGCTCAAGTAAAACTAGGCACTAAAGTGTATGGGGCAACAACTGTTGGGCCACATTCTAGAATTGGTGGTGAAGTTAATAATTCCGTTCTTTTTGGATACTCTAATAAAGGTCATGATGGCTTTTTAGGAAATTCTGTTTTAGGCGAATGGTGTAATATTGGTGCAGATTCTAACAATTCAAACCTTAAAAATAATTATGACGAAGTGCGCTTATGGAGTTATGAAACAGAAGGATTTGCTAAAACAGGCCTTCAATTTTGTGGTTTAATGATGGGAGATCACTCTAAATGCGGAATCAACACAATGTTCAACACAGGAACAGTTGTGGGAGTTTCAACAAATATTTTTGGATCAGGTTTTCCACGAAATTTTGTACCCAGTTTTTCTTGGGGAGGAGCTTCTGGCTTTACAACCTACATTACCAAAAAAGCTTTTGAAACTGCTAAAATTGTAATGGGTAGAAGAAAAATCGAATTTACTGAAGAAGATGCCAAAATAATGGAACACATTTTTGAGGAAACAAAAAAGTTTAGGAAAGAGTAGTTACTAAGATTTAGCCACAGATTCACAGATTTTTAATTTATTTTAAATCTGTGAATCTGTGGCATTTAATCTATATAGTTTTAAATAGAAATAAAATTTAAAATTTTTCTCCAATGTTCATTTATAAAATATACTGCACTACACATAACAATTAAGATTATACTCGTTTTTATAATTGCCTTTCGCATTCTTGTTTTATTTTCAAATTGAAGTCTTGTTCTAATTTTTCTTAATAATTCAGGTGAAGCTTTTTTATGATCAATAAACTCTTCTCGATGATTAGAAGTGTTTTTTAACCTTTCTAATTTCGATTTTCTATCACGTCTATTGTTTTTCATTGTAATAATAGCATGCAACATTGAACCTTCTCCAGCCATAATCTTGAGTTTAGTAATTATACGCAATTTTAATAAAATTGTTACAAATTAAAATCTGTGAATCTGTGGCTATTTTTATTTTAAATTTTTACCTAAATTTGCAATCTCAATTTTTTGACAACGATTTCATCAATTGAGTTTGCTTATGAAAAACAAAAAAAAAGTAGCATTCTATACTTTAGGATGTAAATTAAATTTCTCTGAGACTTCAACAATTGCCCGAAATTTTCAAGACGAAGGTTTTGAACGTGTTGGTTTTGAAGAGGTTGCAGATATGTATGTGATCAATACATGCTCGGTTACCGAAAACGCCGACAAACAATTTAAACAAATAGTCAAAAAAGCACTTAAAACAAACGACAAAGCATTTGTTGCAGCCGTTGGTTGTTATGCACAATTAAAACCCGAAGAATTAGCTGCTGTAGATGGAGTTGATTTGGTTTTAGGAGCAACAGAAAAATTTAAAATTATAGATTATATAAATGACTTGTCCAAAAATGACATGGGCGAAGTACATTCTTGTGAAATTGAAGAGGCTGATTTTTATGTAGGAAGTTATTCTTTTGGAGATAGAACCCGTGCTTTCTTAAAAGTACAAGATGGTTGTGATTATAAATGTACCTATTGTACAATTCCATTGGCAAGAGGAATTTCAAGAAGTGATACCATGGAGGGTGTTTTGCAAAATGCATCTGAAATTGCTGCAAAAGGAATTAAAGAAATTGTTTTAACCGGAGTTAATATTGGTGATTATGGAAAAGGAGAGTTTGGCAATAAAAAACACGAACATACTTTTTTAGATTTGGTTACCCAATTAGACAAAGTGGCGGGTATAGAGCGTTTGCGAATTTCGTCAATTGAGCCTAATTTATTAAAAAACGAAACCATCGATTTAGTATCGAAATCAAGAGCGTTTGTACCTCATTTTCATATTCCGTTGCAATCAGGAAGTAATGAAGTTTTAAAGAAAATGAAACGTCGTTATATGAAAGAGTTATATGTAGATAGGGTAAATAAAATCAAAGAAGTTATGCCTCATGCATGTATTGGTGTAGATGTAATTGTTGGTTTTCCTGGCGAAACAGACGAGCATTTCCTGGAAACATATCATTTTTTAAATGAGTTAGACATTTCTTATTTACATGTTTTTACCTACTCTGAAAGAGATAATACAGAAGCTGCAACAATGGACGGTGTAGTGCCCAAAAATGTAAGAGCAAAGCGAAGTAAAATGTTACGAGGACTTTCGGTAAAAAAACGCAGAGCCTTTTATGAAAGCCAAATAGGAACAAACCGAACAGTCTTATTTGAAAACGAAAATAAATTAGGCTATATTCATGGTTTTACAGAAAATTATGTGAAAGTTAAGGCGCCTTGGAATCCTGAATTAGTAAACACATTACATGATGTACAACTTACTAAAATTGATGAAGACGGCGCTGTAAGATTTGATTTTGTAAATGTAGTAGTTTAATAAAATAATACATATGCTAAAAAAGGATAGCTCGTTTTTGAACTATCCTTTTTTATACTTTTAATTTATATTATTTTCTCAACTCTTCCATATCAGCTAATAATATTTCTAATTTTTTTAAGATTCTTCCATAACCTAGTTTCAAATCAAATTCTCCAATTCTTTCTCCAAAGAAGGTTAAAACACCAATCATTCCAATAAAAAAAACAATGAAGGCTAAAGGAAAATTAAAAACCAAGTAAGTATCAGGAAATTTATTAATGAATATTTTTGTAAAATTAGTGCCCGGATCATCTCCGCCAATTTCACCAAACCAAAAACTTAAAACCATTATTATAAATATATAAGGGTATAAAAATCGAGATAGTTTGGTGTTGGTATTTCTCATTTCTTTAGTCCATTTGTCAAAGGAGGTCAAGTATTCGTAACTACTTGCGCTATTGTTAATTGTATTGAGTTTTTTACTAAATTTATGAGCAATAATAGAAATTATTAAGAATAAAAAGGCCATAGATATTCCCATATAAGGGATTTTACTAATATATGAAATGGGTATAATAAGTATTGCAAATAGTACAATTCCGATCCTATTTATTCGATACATTTTTCTGAATTTTTCAACGATATCGATAGATTTTTGAGTGTATAAATTATTGATTTTTGGTGCAATTAAGGCGTCTTTTTTTAAAAATCCTTCTTTCCAAATTAATTCTATAGCTTTTTCCATAATGTTTTTAGTTTAATATTTTTTTTAATCGTTCTTTGATACGTGTAATACGTACGCCAATGTTATTTGCATTTGTTCCTATAATATCGGCAATTTCTTGATAGGACTTTTCTTCTAAGTACAACATAATAACTCCTCTGTCAAGTTCAGAAAGTTGTTTTATGGCACTGTACAAATGATTTAAAGATTCATCAGTAAAAACATAACCGTCTTCTGTAGCCACGTCTGGCATAAAGTCGGATGATGTGTGCTGTTTTTTTTTGTTCTTTTTAAGTAAAGTCAAACAAACGTTTAATGAAATTCTGTAAATCCATGTAGACCATTCAGATTGTCCTTTAAAATTATCTTTACTTTTCCAAATTTGTAAACATACTTCCTGATAATAATCCTCAAAATCTTCTTGAGAATTTGTGTATGCTCTACAGATTTTAATAATAATTCCTGAATAAGGCAAAATGGATACGGTATAAAAATCAATACTCATGCTAATATTTTCTTATTTAGTGCTTAAAGTTTAAAAACATTACATTTTATTAGTATAATTTTTGCAAAAAAAAATCCCAAGCTAAATAAACTTGGGATTTGATTTAAATTATATTTTCAATCCAGGTGGAAGAAGTTCTCTATATCTTCTGTGTTTTCTAAAAAACTTAATCATTCTAAGGTGGGTAGGAACAACTTTTAATTTTCGTTCAACAGCTATTTCTAATACGTTGGCGATAAATTCATCGTGCAATTCTAAATCGAGGTTGTTGTTTTCGCAAAATTTAGTTAGAAAAAGCTTGCGATCATGAATGGAATATTCAATAGCGACCAAACCCGTATCTGTTGTAATTTCAAATTGTCTTAAAAGTTCGTTATCTTTGATGTCCATATTGGGGTTTAATTGGACTCCAAAGTTACGAAAATTTTAGTTAATAACCTATGAAGAAGGTTTCTGTGTACTTAATGCCTGGCTTAGCAGCTAGTTCTGCTATTTTTGAATTTATAAAATTACCAGAAGATTCTTTCGAATTGTATTATTTGGAATGGTTTTTGCCTCTTGAGAAAGAGTCGCTAGAAGATTACGCACTTCGAATGACTGAAAAAATAAAGCACAAAAATCCAGTTTTAATTGGTGTTTCTTTTGGGGGTTTACTTGTTCAAGAAATGGCATTGCATATTCAAACAACAAAAGTCATAATTATTTCAAGTGTAAAAAGTAATCTAGAGTTTCCGTTAAAAATGATTATTGCAAAAAACACAAGAGCTTATAAAATTATTCCTACACAATTGTTTTCAAATATTGAGGTTTTGACAAAATATGCATTTGGCGAAAATGTTATAACCAAGCGTTTAAAGCTTTATGAAAAATATTTGCAAATGAGAGACCAAAAGTATTTGGATTGGGCAATAGAAAGTGTAATTTTATGGAAAAGAACCAAACCCGATTTGAATGTCATTCACATTCATGGTGATTCGGATCTTGTTTTTCCTATTAAAAACATAAAAAATTGTATTTCTATTAAAGGCGCAACACATGTATTAGTTATCAATAAATACAAATGGTTGAATGAAAATTTGCCAAAATTAATTCTTAATAATGATCTAAATGAATTTAAAAACTAAAAGAGCGTTTCAAATAATTGTTGTTTTATTAATAAGTAGTCTGTTTATATATGCTGTATCAGTCTCAAAAACCACAAGTCGTTCATCGGCTATACCTTCAGGTATAAATTTTGCAGGTGAAACAGTACCCACAACAGACAACGATGTTAGCGAACGACTGGATAGGGAAATGGTAACGAACATTAACTATCATTCTAATACTACTTTAGTGATCAAGCGCGCTAATAAAGTATTTCCAATCATTGAGCCTATTTTAAAAAAGAATGGAATTCCCGATGATTTTAAATATTTAGCAGTAATCGAAAGTGGTTTAATAAATGTTGTTTCTCCTGCAGGTGCAAGAGGGGTATGGCAATTTATGCCAGCTACAGCAAAAGAGTATAACATGGAAGTAACTTCTCAAGTAGATCAAAGGTATCAATTGGATGTTTCTACTGAGGCGGCTTGTTTGTATTTATTAGATGCTTATGCAAAATTTGGAAATTGGACTTTAGTAGCGGCTTCGTATAACGCAGGTATGTCAGGTGTTAATAGAGTGTTAGATGCCCAACAAGTTACAAGCTATTATGATGCTTTATTTAATGAAGAAACTGCTCGTTATGTGTTTCGAATTTTAGCTTTAAAAGAAATTATGAAAAATTCTGCTCAATATGGTTTTGATATCCCTAAACACGAGTTATACATTTCGATACCCACAAAAAAAGTATCAGTAGACTCTACTATTGATGACATAGCGCTTTATGCAATTAATCAAGGAACAAATTATAAAACATTAAAAGTATTAAACCCTTGGTTAAGAGATAAAAAGCTAAGCGTTTCTGAAGGTAAATCATATTTAATTGAAGTGCCAGAGTAAAGCAATGCATTGTTTTGAATTTTGTAAACAAAAAAATTACAAGCTAAATTGTTTAGTTTGTGATTTTTTATTGCCCACTAGTTATGGGTATAAACTTATATTTTTTTAAGCTGTTGTTTCAACATGTCAACCTGTTCTTTTAACATATTTTGTTTGTCTAACTTTTTAGCTTCGTTTAAATATTTTGTAGCTTCAATTTTTCTTCTTTTACTTAAAGCAATTCCGGCTAATTGTAATTTAGCTAAAGCTAAATCTTGATCCATGCTTAAGCCTAATTGAATAGCTTTCTTAAAAAACTTTTCTGCTAAAGTTAAATTGGTTTGTGAAACCATAATTCCGTTCAAATAATTATAATACCCTTGTTGTTTTTGAACCAGAGCAGTTTCAGGATTTTTAATTCGGTCTAACCAAGATTTTGCTCCTGCCATATCTTGTTTTCTTAATTTTAAGAAAGCCAATAAAATAAATTCGTTTTTAAAGTAAAGAAATATAAAAATAAAGGAAATAAAAATAAGAAAAATCCCATTACCGGTACTTCTATCAACAATTTGGTAAATACCAAAAGCTATTAATAAGAAAGCAATAATTAGTTTAATTGTTTTATGAAACATAGTATGTTTTTTAATTTGATACAAAGGTAATAAAATCTATTGAAAAAATATTTTAAAAACTACTTGTAAATGAAAAAAGACTTTGTATATTTGCACTCGATTTATAGGAAACTATAACACATAATAAAAATAGATTATTAAAGATATAAGCAATGAGCAAGAGAACGTTTCAACCATCAAAAAGAAAAAGAAGAAATAAACACGGGTTTATGGATAGAATGTCTACACCTAATGGTAGAAAAGTCCTTGCACGTAGAAGAGCAAAAGGAAGACACAAATTGACTGTTTCTTGCGA